>JAMFSY010000044.1 GCA_026225555.1 Methylacidiphilales bacterium | reverse complement strand
TGGACTATTTCCACGGGCTGGTGGGGAACATTTACCGAGGGCGAGGCCGTCGGGTTGATGCACAAGGCGCTGGACCTGGGCATCACGCTTTTCGATGCCGCCGACACCTACGGCAATGGCCTGAGCGAGGAGCTGATCGCGAAGGCTTTTCTCAAGCAGCGCGACCAGATCGTGATCGCGACCAAGGTGGGCTATAATTTTTACGAGCACGGCAACGAGCGTCGCGGCCAGCGGGAAATTCCGCAGGATTTTTCCGTCCCGTTCATTCGCGAGGCGGTGGAGAAGGCCTTGAAGCGCCTGCACACGGATCGGATCGATATTCTGCAACTGCACAATATTCGCATGGAGCAGGTGACGGACGACGCCCTCTGGTCCCTGATGGAAGATCTCATCCGCGAGGGCAAGATCCGCTCTTACGGCGCGGCGGTCGGCCCGGCCATCGGCTGGCTTTATGAGGCGGTCGATTGCGTGCAGCAACGGCGGCCGCACGTCTTGCAGCACATCTACAATCTGCTGGAACCCCATCCGGGACGGCAAATCATGGACGAGGGTGAATCCCCGGCGGATACGACCAAGTCGGCGCGTACGCGGTACCTGATTCGCGTCACCCATTCCAGCGGCATGCTGGAGGGGAAGTACACGAAGGACACCGTTTTCCCGCCGACGGATCATCGGAGTCACCGGCCGAAATCGTGGTTGATCAATGGGCTGAAGAAGCTGGAGCCGCTGCAATTTTTAGTCGGTTCGGATCGGACCCTCGGCCAGGCGGCCCTGCAGTGGTTGCTGGCCGATGAACATGTGGCCTGCTGCCTGCCGAATATCTACGACGAGGCGCAGATGCGGGAATTCGCGAAGGCCCCGGATTGTCCGCCTCTAAGCGCCGATGACCTGCAACGCGTGGCCGAACTGGCGCGCAACAATTTCGGCGTGGAAGGCGAGACGCCCAATTACAAGGGCACGATGACGCGGGAACCGGCGGCCGTTTGATGAATCAGCGTTGCGACGAAACCATTTACCGCTAATCTCAACCATTATGCAGGAAAGCTACATCCAGGATTTATTCGCGGAGCGCATCGGCGGAAAGCGCTATGGCAAGGACACCGCCATCTACAAATTTGAGAAGATCAAGCGGGCCAAGCGTGCGGCGGTGCAGGCGAATCCCGACACGGAACTTTTCGATCTCGGCGTTGGCGAGCCCGATGCCATGGCGGATGCGGGAATCATCGAGACCCTTTACGCCGAGGCGCGCAAACCAGAGAATCGCGGCTACGCGGACAACGGCGATGCCCTGCTCAAGAAGGCGGCAGCCAATTATTTGCGCCAAGTCTGCGGCGTGCCCATCGATGCGGAAACGCAGGTGGTCCATTCCATCGGCAGCAAGGCGGCGCTCTCGATTCTTCCGGCGGCCTTCATCAATCCCGGGGACGTGGTCTTGATGACCGTGCCGGGCTATCCCGTCTTTGGTACGCACGCGAAATACTACGGCGGCGTGGTGCATAACCTCCCCTTGCGTGAGGAAAACAATTTCCTGCCCGACCTGAAAAGCATCCCTGCCGATATCCTGGCCAAGGCCAAGGTGCTGGTGCTCAATTATCCGAACAACCCCACCGGCGCGAGCGCGACGGCGGAATTTTTCGTGGAAGTGGTGGCCTTCGCGAAGGCGAACCAGTTGATCATTATCCACGACTTCGCCTACGCAGCCTTGGTGTTCGAAGGCATGCCGCTCAGCTTCCTCGCCACGCCCGGCGCGATGGAGGTCGGCATCGAACTCCATTCCACGAGCAAGAATTTCAACATGACCGGCTGGCGTTGCGGTTTCGTGGCCGGGAATGAATTGCTGGTGAAGGCCTACAGCGACGTGAAGGACAACACCGACTCCGGGCAGTTCCTCGCCATTCAGCACGCCAGCGCTTATGCCTTCGATCATCCCGAGATCACCACCGGCATCGCGACGAAGTATTCGCGCCGCATGGATCTGCTGGTGGAAACATTGAAGACGGTCGGATTCAAGGCGCGCAAACCGCGCGGCTCGTTTTTCCTCTACGTGGCCGCACCGAAAAAGGCCGTGGCCGCGGACGACTCGGACAAGTCATTCGACTTTCCCAACGCGGAGGCTTTCAGCCAGTGGATGATCACCGAGAACCTGATTTCGACCGTGCCGTGGGACGACGCGGGCGCCTATGTGCGGTTCAGCGTGACCTTCGCCGCCACCGATGGCGATGAGGAAAAGCGTGTGGTCGCGGAGATCGGGAAGCGCCTGGGCCGCTATAAATTCCAATGGTAAAGCTTCAAGGATCGCCCTAGAAGAAACTTACCGCGCGGTTCGAGGACGAGCCGTTTTTAGACCACATGTACATCATCACGGCGACCTTTGATGTGGAGCAGGCGCACGCCAAGGCGACGGAACTTCTTACCCTGGGGAGCTCGCCGGAGCGCCTGGCCGAGCGCCTGGGTACGCCTCGTGATCTGGAGTACATCAAGGAAGGCGTTCTGCCGGTCTCGTTCAAGCGGGTGATCGCCGACATTACCAAGCTCAAGAAGTTCATCGAGGTGGAAAAGCAGATTGAGGAGCTTCAAGCGGACAAATCGGTGCTTCGTTTTCTTGGCGGCAAGTTCAAGGAAAAGCAGATTGCCAAGTTGCAGGAAGAGCGCCGGAAATTCGGCTCACTTATCGAGGCGCCGCGCTGGTTTTACAAGCAACCGCGCGTCCGGCTACTTTCCGCCATCCGGGATTACGCGCTCGACGGTTCCCAGCAGGGCGATGCGGTCTGGAACGAGATCGATGAGAGAAAGCTCGTTTTCCCGATCGTGAATATTTTCGAACAGGCCGACCTGGTAGGCGCGGAAGCCTTGATCGCGGAAATCGAAAAGCCGCTCAAGGATGTCAGTCCGGCCTTTTTGCTGAAAAACTTCGAGGGCAATCGCTCGATCAGTTTCGATCTCGAAAAGGGAGTGGCCCTTTACTACGCGCCTGCTCCCGGTTCGGTTACGTAAAAGCTTCCCGGTTGGAAAGCTTCGCGCAGGCACCGCCGCACGGCGTGCGGCGGCTACACCAAGCAATGCTCCCCTTATTTGGCGGGAGGATTATCTGCCGGTGTCGGCGCCGGAGGCGGCGTGGTTGAATCATTCGCCGCCGGTGGGGCGGAAGGCGCGGGCGCGCCGGCATCGTCCTGCGGTTGAGCCGGGGCCGGAGTGGGCGCGCCACCGGGGGTGTTCGCTCCCTGAGTGCCGGTCGGATCAACCCCGATCAAATGGAAGGTCACACCGCTATCGGCCAGCAACTTCTGGGTGTAGGCCTGTTCCAGTTGGCTCTGTTTCGTCTGGGTCAGATACTTCGTGATCAGGTCGTGGGCCTCCGCGATGGAAACCACGCCGCCGGCATGGACATCCGTCACCTTGAGGAACTGGTAACCCATCGGCGTTTCGAAAACCGGGCTGACCTGGCCGGGCTTGGTCGAGAAGGCGACGTCGTCGAAGTTGGCTTCGTTTTCTCCCTTTTGGAAATAACCGATATCGCCGCCCTTCGGCGCGGAATAGCGATCTTCCGAAACCTCCGTGGCGACCTTGCCGAAATCCTCTCCCTTGGCCACGCGGGCGTGGGCCTTATCGATCGCCTTTTTCTTGGCGATCTTGTCCGCGGGCGCGGTCTTGTCGTCCATCAGGATAACGATCCGGCTGGCCCGGACTTTGCCCGGAGTATTGAACTTCTCCTTATTGCTCAAATAGAAGGCATTGATCTCTTGGTCGGAGGGCTGGGCGTCCTTGAAGGCTTCGATTTCGAGCGTCTTGTGGATCAGGATTTCCTCATGGATCTGCTTTTTCAATTCGTCGAGGGTAATGCCCGCCGTCTGCAGCCGATCGGTAAAATCCTTCTCGGTGGGGAAGTGTCCCTTCAGTTGTTCCAGCGCAGCGGCTTCGTCCTTGTCCACGTCCTTCAAGGGCAACTGGGCGGCCCGGTCGAGGAGCAGCTTTTTCATCACCATCATGTGCAGAACATTCGATTCCAGCAACGGCATCTTGGCCGGGCCGATCGTTTCCGGCGTCTGCTTTTGTTCCTTCAGGACCGTGGCGATTTCATCGTTCAACTGGGCCTTGGTCATGCTCCAGGTTTTCGTGTCGGCCACGATGAACTTGGGATCTTTGGGATCGGTGACCGCTTGATGACAGCCAGCCAGCCCCGCAAGCAGGACCGCCGCCGAAAGAGCCGTGGTGGAAAGGATGAAAGGGCGGGAAAAAGCTGCGCCCGGTTTACGAGAGAAGATGGAGACCATTTATTTGTGTAGCGGCTCCCCTAGGCGTTGCAAATCGATTCTGCGGGTCCTGCGGACGGCAGTAAGAGCTAAGAGGAGGCGCCAGGACGGTTTAAGCCCGGTCAAGTGTGACCTATTCCACGAAAATCAACCCCGCCCGCCGTCGCGCATATTTCCCCGCGCTGAGATTGATTTTGGCTGGAGCGGTATTTTCCACCAAGCCGCGCACGGCCTCCACATCCGTGAAGGAAAGATTGCGAATGCCGCGTCCCTGCAACCACCTCAGGATGGTCCGCCGCTGCTGGGCGAGGGGGCTGGCTCGCAAGGTCCTCACCGAAAGCTCCGGCTGGAGGGCCGTCTCGGCGCACAAGGTATCGAGCCATTCGCTTTCGGCCCGGGCGATTTCTCCGGCCCGCCATAGGTTCTCGGCGACTTGAGGAGAGATCTGCTTGCGCAAATAAGGCAGCACTCGCTGGCGAATGAGATTGCGTCGATGCCGCATGTCGCGGTTGGTTTTGTCCTCGCGCCAGCTCAGTTTTCGCCGCCTGGCGTAGGCGAGGATTTCCTTTCGCCAAACGCCCAGCCACGGCCGGTGCAGGATCAATCCTTCACGCGTGCTTACGGCATCCATCCCTCGTCCAGCCGCGCCGCTGCCCCGCAAAAGCTGAAGGAGGAACGTCTCGACCTGATCGTCGGCATGATGGGCCAGGACCAGATGAGGAATCGCCAATTTCCGCGCCACGCGGGAAAAGAAAGCGTAGCGGGCCGTGCGCGCCTCGGCCTCCTTATGACGGGAGGAGGCACGCATTTTTCCGCCCACATATTTCAGGTCCAAGTCGCCCGCCATTTTTCGAACCCATGCGGCATCCGCCCCGCTCTCCGCTCTCCAGCCATGATCGAAATGAAGTACGACCGGTTTGCGTCCCACTTGGACCAGGGCGTGCAGCAGCGCCATGGAATCGACCCCGCCGGAAACGGCGACGAGCAACGATTCCGGCAGCGCGCGTAAAGCGGCCTCGCCGGGCATCGAGGATGTGGGCATGTCCTCGTTTAACATGCCCATCGTCTTTTACAAGATGGGGGACTCATCTTCACCCGGATTTGAACTGGGAAGCGATTCTCTAAGAGCTTTATGAAAAAGGCTCACTCTCAAAAAATTCGGTCATCCTGAGCTTGTCGAAGGATCAGGTCGGTTGACTCTTTTGGGCTTCCCCGCTGTTCACCAAATTGGGGGAAGCTGCCGAGGCAGAACTGATCCTTCGACAAGCTCAGGATGACTGCCTTTTTCGGCAACCTTCTAATAAGACTTCGCAAAAATCACCCGCTGCGCACTCGGCTCGCCGGTGAAAATACACGTGCCCGGTTCCGCCCGATCCTCGAAAGGAATGCAGCGGATGGTGACCTTGAGGTCTTCCTTGATCTTCGCCTCCACCTCGGCCGAACCGTTCCAGTGCGCGAGCACGAACCCGCCGTGGATCTCCGGCTTCTCCTCATTCTTCGGGGTGAAGAAGGCGTAGAACTCATCCTTGGAATCGATGAGCTTGGTATGCTCGCGCTGGAAGGCCTGCGCGCGGGCGTAGATGCCGTCCTGGATCGCTTGCAGCAGGGCCGGAACCTCCGCGGCGAAGCTGTCCTTCGGATAGGATTGCTTTTCCTTCGGTCCCTTGTCGCGGCGGGCGACGAAAACGGTGCCAGCTTCGAGATCGCGTGGCCCGATTTCCACGCGGATCGGCACGCCCTTTTTGATCCACTCCCAGGTCTTGTTGCCGCCGGTCGTGTCGCGCTGATCGATTTCCACGCGGACATCGGCCTTGTGAAATTGCTCCAGTTCGATCTTTTGCGCGAGCGCGGTGCAGGCGGAAAGGATGTCCTTGCGCTGCTCCTCCTTCGGGATGATCGGAATGATGACGACCTGGGTGGGTGCCACGCGCGGCGGCAACACCAGGCCGTCGTCGTCGGCGTGGGTCATGATCAGCGTGCCGATCAGCCGCGTGCTCACTCCCCAGCTCGTCGTCCACGCGAATTCCTTCTTGCCCGCCCGCGAGAGGTATTGGATGCCGGAGGCCTGCGCGAAATTCTGACCGAGGAAGTGGGACGTGCCCGCTTGCACCGCCTTGCGATCCTGCACCATGGCCTCGATGCACAGGGTATCGACCGCGCCGGGAAAACGCTCGCTCGCGCTCTTGCGCCCGGTCAGGACGGGAATGGCGAGGTGGTCGCGTGCGAAGGTCTCGTAGACATCGAGCATGCGGCGCGTTTCGATCTGTGCCTCCTCCTCGGTCTCATGCGCGGTGTGGCCTTCCTGCCAGAGGAATTCGGTCGTGCGTAGGAAGATGCGAGGCCGCATTTCCCACCGGACGACATTGGCCCATTGATTCAGCAGCAACGGCAGGTCGCGATACGATTGCACCCAGCGCGCATAGGCCGCACCGATGATCGTCTCCGATGTCGGACGCACGACGAGCGGTTCGCTCAGCTTGCCCGCCGGCACCAGCTTGCCCTCGGCATTGAGCTCGAGGCGATGATGCGTGACCACGGCGCATTCCTTGGCGAAGCCTTCCACATGCGCCGCTTCCTTTTCCAGGTAACTCAGCGGGATGAAGAGCGGGAAGTAGGCGTTCTTGTGGCCGGTCGCCTTGAACATCTTATCGAGCTGCGCCTGCATCAATTCCCAGATGCCGTAGCCCCAGGGTTTGATCACCATGCAGCCGCGAACTTCGGAGTTCTCCGCCATGTCGGCGGCGGTGATGACGGCCTGATACCACTCGGGGAAATCATCCGCACGGCGGGGGTTGATGGCGCTAACGGCGGGCTTTGATGGGGGCTTGGCTTCGGACATAAATTATTTGGCGGCGGGTTTGCGCGCGGAGAGAAGTTCCTTCAAAAGGCCGATGGCGACCGGCAGCATGGAAACAATGGCGATCGCGCCCGTGATCATCGGCAGCGAATGTTGCGCGCGCGCGCCCAGCAAATAGCCGCTCCAGACGACGATGACAATCCAGGCGAAGCCGCCGCAGGAATCAACCAGCAGATATTTCCAGTAAGGCATCTCACCCACCCCGGCCATGAAGGGCACAAAGGTGCGCAAGACCGGGACGAAGCGCGCGAAGATGACCGCGAAGACGCCATATTTCAAATAGAAGGCATGGGCGCGATCCGCGTGCTTTTTGCGGAAAAAGAAGCCCTCCTGCCGGGTGAAAATGGCATGGCTGGTCTTGTAGCCGAGGAAGTAACCGAGTTGATCGCCGGCAATGGCCGCCACGATCAACGAAGCCGTCAAAGCCCAGATATTCAGATAGGCCTGGCCGCTCGCGCCAGCCGTCGCCGCGCCCACTCCCGCGATGAAGAGCATCGTATCGCCCGGCAGAAAGAAGCCCACGAGCAACCCCGTCTCCGCAAAGACAATCAGGGTGATGAGCGGAATGCCTCCCGTGTGTACCAGATGCTCAAGGTACCCGCTGCTGTGAAGCTGCTTGAGAAATTCAATGATGTGCATGGGAGCCCCGAAGGGAAGCGGTGAAAATCGCAGAAAGGATTTTATGCCGCAAGCGGCAAATGGACGGGGCCGAGGCTACTCGACTCTAAAACTCGGCACCCGTGGTAGCCGTCGAGCGCCGCGCGACGGTCCGATTAGAAAGGCTCTCCCGCCCGGCGGTCGGCAGCTACCTCGTAGGAAAATCTCTTCAGTGCCCATTGTCTTCCGCCGATCCCGGATTAGATTCCTGTCCCCCTTCTCATGAGTTCCAGCCATATCTGCGTCCGCGGCGCCCGTCAGCACAATCTCAAGAACATCGATGTCGATATTCCGCATCATCGCCTGACGGTGGTGACCGGGTTGAGCGGATCGGGCAAATCTTCGCTCGCTTTTGATACGCTTTATGCCGAGGGTCAGCGCCGTTACGTCGAGACGTTCTCGCCTTACACGCGCCAATTCCTCGAGCGCATGGACAAGCCGGAAGTCGACCACATCGAGGGTCTGCCTCCGGCCATCGCGATCGAGCAAAGCAATTCGGTGAAGACCTCGCGCAGCACGGTGGGCACGATGACGGAGATCGCCGACCACCTGAAGCTCCTCTTCTCACGCCTGGCTTCACTGACCTGCCCGCATTGCGGTCGTCCCGTGCGCCCGATGGGCGCAACGCAGATCACGGAACAGGTTCTCGCGGCGCGGCCGGGACAGGAAGTGCTGGTGACTTTTTCCGTGCCGATGCCGAACCGGCCCACGCTCGCCGCCGCGTTGGCCACCTTGAAGCAGCAGGGTTTTCTCCGCGTCTGGATCGAGGGGAAAATCCGTCGCACCGACGAGACGGTGCCGGAAAAGGAAATCGCTCCGCCGTTCCTTCGGGTGATTCAGGATCGCGTGACCGTCTCCGTCGAAAATCGCGCCCGGCTGGCCGAGGCGATTGAAGCGGGGCTCCATCACGGCCAGGGACAGGTGCAGGTTTTTCATCCCGGCAATACGGACCTGAAAAGCGAACTGCGTTTTTCCAGCGAATGGATTTGTCCCTATGACGGCACCGAATTCCGGGAGCCGACGCCCGCGCTTTTCTCCTTCAACAATCCACGCGGCGCCTGTCCGACCTGCCGTGGCTTTGGGCGCACCATCGAGATCGATTACGAGCGCGCGTTGCCCGATCGCCGTTTGAGCATTAAGGGCGGCGTGGTCAAGCCGTGGCAAAGCGGGCAATCGCTCGAATGCCAGAAGGACCTGCTGAAGCATTGCGCTATTCAAGGCATTCCGATCAATCAACCCTTCTGCGATCTCGAACCGTGGATGCAGAAGTTCGTCATTGAAGGCGAATTGAAGAGTGGCGAAAATCTGAACGAACTTTGGGAAGCGGGCGGCTGGTATGGTGTGAAGGGCTACTTCCAGTGGATGGAAACGAAGACCTACAAGATGCATGTCCGCGTCTTCCTCTCGCGTTATCGCGCCTACAAGAGCTGCCCTGTTTGTCACGGCACGCGCTTTCAGCCGGAGACGCTGCATTTCCGGCTGGGTGCGAATTTGGAAACGCCAGGTCTGACCCTGCCGGAAATCAACCGCTTGCCGCTCTCCCAATCGCGCGCCTTTATCGAGGCGCTAACGCTTCCCACGGACGACGACGCGGCGGAGCAATTGCGCGAGGGCATCCTGGCACGGCTCACTTACCTGCTCGAGGTGGGGCTTGGCTATCTCACGCTCGACCGCGCCACGCGGACGTTGAGCGGCGGTGAAATCCAGCGCGTGAATCTCACCTCCTGCCTCGGCAATTCGTTGGTCAATACGCTCTTCGTCCTCGATGAGCCGAGCATCGGCCTGCATCCGCGCGACATGGGGCAGTTGGTCGGCGTGATGAAACGTCTGCGCGATCGCGGCAACACCGTACTCGTCGTCGAGCATGAAGAGGCGGTCATGCGCGAGGCCGATTATCTACTCGAGCTCGGTCCCGGTCGCGGCGCGGCGGGGGGTGACCTCGTTTTCGCGGGCGATTTCAAGGGCATCCTGCGCGACAAGAATTCGTTGACGGGCGCTTATCTCAGCGAAGCGAAGACGATTCCGCTACCGGTGAAACGGCGCGTACCGGATCCTGATTTTAAACTTCAAATTCTGGGCGCATCGGCGAATAACCTGCGCGATCTCGATGTCACCGTGCCGCTGGGGCTTTTTGTCGCCGTTAGTGGCGTCAGCGGTTCGGGCAAAAGTACCCTGGTGCATCAGGTGCTTCACCCGGCGATCCTGGCCTCACGGCACATGCAGTCCGAAAGCGAGGAGACTTCCATCGTGCGCGAGTTGCGCGGGGCCGATTTCATTTCCGAAGTGGTGCGGGTCGATCAGACGCCGCTCTCCCGCACGCCGCGTTCGAACGCGGCCCTGTATCTGGGCGCATACGATTCGATTCGCGATCTCTTTGCCGGCACCGATGCCGCCCGCTCGCAGGGATATGCCGCGGGCGATTTCTCCTTCAATGGCGGCACGGGGCGCTGTCCCCGCTGTAACGGATCCGGTGCAGAGAAAATCGAAATGCAGTTCCTGGCCGACGTGTTTGTGACCTGCCCAATTTGCGAGGGCCGCCGGTTCCAGAACCATATTTTGCAGGTCCGCTATCGCGGAAAAAACGTGCACGAAGTGCTCGAGATGACGGTCGATGAGGCGGGCGGACATTTCTCGCCTCAGCTGGACGCCCTCACGCCCCTGCAGCGCAAGCTACACGGGAAGATCAGCGCAAAACTCAGCCTGCTCGCGGAGGTCGGTCTCGGTTACCTGCGCCTCGGCCAGCCGCTCAACCAGCTTTCCGGCGGTGAGGCGCAACGCATCAAATTACTCCGTTATTTAAGTGGTGAAGCGGTGGCGGATGATGAAGGCGAGGACCCCTCGTCCGAATTGCCCGAGGCAACCGCAGACGGTCAAAAGGCCTTCGCCCGCCAAACCCGCCTCTTCATCCTGGACGAACCGACCACGGGCCTCCATTTCGAAGACATCCGCCTTCTTCTTGGCGTGCTTCAACGGCTGGTTGACCAAGGCGATTCTCTCGTCGTCATCGAGCATAATCTCGACGTCCTTAAATGCGCCGACTGGCTCATCGATCTCGGCCCCGAGGCGGAACTGGAAGGCGGGCGCATTGTCGCCGCCGGGACGCCCGAGTTGGTCGCCGCGACGCCGGGCAGCCACACCGGCAAGTTCCTCGAACCGAAAGTCGCCAAAAAGAAAGCGGGCCTGCGCCTGCGCGAAACGGCGAACGGTTATGGGAAAAGCAACGCGCTCGCCTTGCGCAAACTCGATGCCATGCCCAACGCGATTCAGATTCGCGGCGCCCGGCATCACAACCTGAAGAATATTTCCGTCGATATTGCGCTGGGCGAAATGACCGTCGTTACCGGTCTCAGCGGCTCGGGCAAATCGACGCTCGCTTTCGACCTGCTTTTCGCCGAGGGCCAGCGGCGTTATCTCGATAGCCTGAATGCCTATGCGCGGCAATTCGTGGAGCAACTCGAACGCCCCGATGTCGATTCAATCACGGGCATTCCGCCCTCGGTGGCCATCGAGCAGCGGGTGACGCGCGGCGGACGCAAGAGCACCGTTGCCACCATTACGGAGATCTTTCAATTCGTGCGCCTGCTCTACGCCAAGCTCGGCGAAGTGCGCGATCCGGAAACGGATGAGCCTGCGATCCGGCAAACGCCCGCGGAAATCCTGGTGCGATTGGAAGCTGCCGCGCGGGGCCAGGAATTGCGCATTCTCGCCCCCTTGATCAAGGGCCGAAAAGGTTTCCACACCGAAGTCGCGAAATGGGCGGAGAAGAAGGGCTATCCCCTCCTACGCGTGGATGGCAAATGGATCGAGCCCTCCAAATTCAAGGCGCTCGATCGCTACGTTGAACATACGATCAGCGTCGAACTGGGCCGGTTCGCCAAGGGCCAATCGACGGCGGACCGCCGCCGCCTGCTCGACACCGCGCTTGCGCTGGGCCGCGGAACTCTCTACGCGCTCGACGGGAGAAAGCGGGAGACGGTTTATAGCACATCTCTTTTTTGTCCGGGCACGGGACGCTCGTTCGATGAACTTGAACCACGCCTTTTCTCCTTTAATTCGCCGCACGGCTGGTGCCCGCAATGTCAGGGCTTCGGCACGCTGCTGGAAGTCCGCACCGAGGGCGAAACGGAAGCGGAGCGCGAAGTCGAGGTGGAGCTCGCGCAGGAATTGGTGGAGGACGAGGATGACTTGATGATTTGCCCGGAGTGTCGGGGCCAGCGGCTGAATCCGCTCGCCCGGTCGGTGCGGCTGCCGCTGGGCCAGGGCGCGGCGACGCATGGCGGTTTCACCATCGGCCAGATTGGCGAACTCTCCATCGTGGAGGCATCGCGCTTTTTTCGCACGGTGAAGCCCAAGGGACGCGACGCCCGCATTGCCCGCGACATCCTGCCGGAGATCGTCCAGCGGCTCGCGTTCCTGGTCGAGGTCGGGCTCGGCTATCTCACCCTCGATCGCTCGGCGACGACGCTTTCGGGCGGGGAATCGCAACGCATCCGGCTCGCGGCGCAATTCGGTTCCGAATTGCAGGGCGTGCTCTACGTGCTCGATGAACCGACCATCGGCCTGCATCCGCGCGACAATGCGCGACTGCTCGATTCGCTCGGTGCGCTCAAGGCGAAGGGCAACACGCTGGTGATCGTGGAGCACGACGAGGACACCATGCGCTTCGCTGATCGGATTATTGATCTCGGTCCAGGCGCGGGCACGCAGGGCGGCCAGATCGTGGCGCAGGGTTCCTGGAAAGCGTTGGCGAAGAGAAGCGATTCGCCCACCGGTGCGATCCTCGGCAAGCCGTTGCGGCATCCGTTGCGGGGTGAGCGGCGACCGGTTGGTTCCAGCGTTCAACTTTCATCGAAGAAGGCGGACAGTCAGCCTTCCGTCGCCTGGTGCAAGATCGAAGGCGCGGAGGCGAATAATCTCAAGGAGATCGATGTGGCTTTTCCGGCGGGACGTTTCGTGGCGCTTTGCGGCGTCAGCGGCGCGGGCAAGAGCACGCTGCTGCATGACGTGATCAAACCGGCGGCGCAGGCCGCGGTAGCCAGGCGTCCCGGCAAGCGCAAGAAAACCATCACGGGACCCTGGAAGAAGGTCGATGGCTTTGGGCTTTTCACCTCGGTCTACGAAGTCGATCAGGCGCCGATTGGCAAGACCTCGCGCTCGACGCCCGCGACTTATATCGGGTTGATGGATGAGATTCGGGGACTCTTCGCGCGGTTGCCATTGGCCCGCCAGCGGGGCTATGAGGCCTCGCGCTTTTCCTTCAATAGCGGCAGTGGCCGCTGCCCGGAATGTCTCGGCCAGGGCGCGGTGAAAGTGGAGATGAATTTCCTGCCCTCCACCTTCGTACCGTGCGAAACATGCCGGGGGCGCCGCTACAACCCGGAGACGCTGGAAGTCTGCTACAACGAGAAATCGATTGCCGATGTGCTCGACATGACCATCGAGCAGGCGGTCGATTTCTTCGCCGATGTGCCTCGGTTGAACCGGCCTTTGGCGCTTCTGCGCGACACGGGCCTTGGTTACCTGACTCTGGGTCAGCGCAGCCCCACGTTGAGCGGCGGCGAAGCCCAGCGCATCAAGCTGGTGGCCGAGCTTTCGCGCTCTCTGGAAATGAATACACAAAAGCGGCTGAAGACGCGCGGCTTTTCCAATTTGCATCATCTCTACTTGCTCGAGGAACCGACTATCGGCCTGCACTTGGCCGACGTGCAACGACTGCTCCATGTGCTGCATCAGCTCGTCGATGCGGGCCATACCGTAATCGTGATCGAGCATCATCTCGATGTCCTGGCCGACGCCGATTACCTAATCGAACTTGGCCCCGAAGGCGGTGACGCAGGCGGCCGGATCGTGGCGCGGGGAACGCCGGAGCAGGTGGCCAAGGTGAAGCGGTCGGCAACGGCGCCGTTTCTGAAAAAGATATTGAAGCTCTAAGAGCTTGCTGAAGAAGGCAGTCATCCTGAGCTTGTCGAAGGATCAGGTCGGTCGCCTCTTGCTTTTAAGGAGGCAGAACTGATCCTTCGACAAGCTCAGGACGACCGAAATTTTGAGAGTGAGCCTTTTTCAGCAAGCTTCTAAGGCGAAGTTTAAGCCATGGACACGAGACCACTCGTGTCCCTACCTGGAGAGCCCCTCGCAAATTCTGCGCGCGACGAGCGGTCCTTCGTAAACGAAGCCGGTATAGATTTGCAGCAAGCTCGCGCCCGCTTCGAATTTCTCCCGCGCATCGGCAGCGTTGAAGATGCCGCCCACGCCGATGATCGGAACCTTTCCGCCAGTGAGCCGATGCACGGAGCGAATAATCTCCGTGCTGCGCGAGGTGAGGGGGCGTCCGCTGGCGCCGCCCTCCTCCTGCACGCTGAGCCCGCGCTTGTCGATGGTGGTATTGGTCGCGACGATTCCGGCGAGGCGATATTTTTCCACGGCCAGGACGACGGCTTCGAGTTGTTCCTCGTTCAGGTCGGGCGCGATCTTGATCAGGAGCGGACGCTGGGCATCGGGATCTTCTTCCCGCATCGGACCGAGGATGGAGTCGAGTAATTGGCCCTGCTGCAAATCACGCAGGCCGGGCGTATTGGGCGAACTGACGTTGACCACAAAGTAATCGGCGAGATCGCGCGTGCGGCGAAAGCAGGCGACATAATCGCGGCCCGCTTCGGTGAGCGGCGTATCCTTGTTCTTGCCGAGATTGAGCCCGACTGGGGTGCGCGGCCAACGACCGGCGGCTTTGATTTTCTCGAGACGCTGAGCCACGACTTCCATCCCGACGTTCGGAAAGCCCAGGCGATTGATCAGGCCCTGTTCGGCAGGCAGGCGAAAGACACGCGGCGTGGGATTTCCCGATTGTGGACGTGGGGTGATTGTGCCGAGTTCCATGAAGCCAAAGCCGAGTCGGGGCCACGCCGCGACGCCCTCCGCATTCTTGTCGAAACCGGCGGCGAGCCCGATGGGATTGGGGAAGGTGAGGCCAAAAACTTTCTTTTCGAGTGACGGAAATTCGCGTCGCGCAAAAGGGGCAATCAGCGCCGAAGCGGGCGTATGGCTCAATGCCCAGAGCGAAGCGTGATGGATGCCTTCAGGCGGCAGGGAAAAAAGAAGCGGGCGGATGATTCGGCGATAAAGCATGCGGGTATGGACATTATCTCCAACTTAAGTTTCTGTCATCCTGAGCTTCGCGCCGGAGTGACAGGCCATCAAAATGTTGTACGATGGCTCATGCCCGAATTGGCCGAGGTGGAATATTTTCGTACGCGATGGAACCCCGGCCTGGGCCAGAAAATTGAGGAGATCCTCATCCATCCCAAGGCACGCCTTTTTCGCGGGACCGATCTCAAGGCGCTGGTCCGAGCTTTGACCGGCGCGACGCTGAAACGCTCCGAGGCGCGGGGCAAGCAGATGCTCTTTGTGGCGCAACCTGCGAAGACGAAGAACCCGGCGTGGCTGGGAATTCACCTCGGGATGACGGGCCAATTGCGATTAGAGAAGCCGGGTTTCACGCCGCTTAAGCATGATCATCTCGTCCTGCGACAAGCGAAGCATGTGCTCGTCTTCCAGGACGCGCGACTTTTCGGGCGCATCCTTTTTGTGGAAAGCGCTGAAGTGCCCGAGTGGTGGGCGAAGATCGCGCCCGACCTGACCTCGAAGGCCTTCACGGAAAAGGCGCTGGCCGAATTCCTGAAACGCCGCGCCCGCGCGCCCATCAAGGCGGTGCTGCTGATGCAGGAACGCTTCCCCGGCATCGGCAACTGGATGGCGGACGAGATTCTTTGGCGCGCCGAAATTCATCCGAAGCAGGCGGCTGGTTCGTTGGATGAGGAGATGACGAAGGCGCTCTATCGTGAAATCCGCACGGTCTGTCGCGAGGCGCTGAAGGTCATTGGCAAGAAGTGGGATGATCCGCCCGATTCCTGGCTTTTCAATCACCGTTGGGAAAAAGGCGGAACGTGCCCAAAGACCGGGGCGAAGCTGATGCATGCCACCATCGGGGGCCGCACGACATGCTGGTCGCCCGGTCGGCAAGTCTTGAAGAAGTAGGCGGGCTAGATGGGAGCAGAAAACTTTCTGGCCACAATCGCGGATTTCCTGCTTTGTTAGGGTGTGACTTTACAGGAAATTGGGAAGGCCACGCTGGCTGATGGCAGCACGGTGAAGGCGGAGGTTTTGTGCCAGGTGGTGCGGGCCCGTGAGAACATGACCAAGGGGGGCAAGCCCTTCCTCGAGCTCGAAATCAGCGACGGCACGGCCACGGAGAAATTCAAGATCTGGGAGGACACCGACGCCTACGAGACCTGCCACGATTTGCAGGATGGCGATTGCGTCAAATTTGAAGGCTCATTCTATCGCAATCAATTCGGCCTCAATGTGGACCGCTTGCGGATGCGCTGGCTGGAGAAGAACGAGGCGGCCGAGCTTTTCGCCGGAACGCCGGAACGTCGCGTCGCATTGGAGCGCGATTGGAGCGAAGTGACCGCGCTGGTCGAAGGCATGGTCGATCCGCGGCTGAAGCTTCTTTGCAAGACGTATCTCCAGGAGTACGGCGAGCGTTTCAAACGCGCGGCGGCGGCGCGGGATTACCATCACGCGCGACGCGGCGGCCTGCTTGAACACACCACGCAGATGATGCGCACGGCCAAGGCGCTCGCGCTCGCCTATCCCGCGTTGAACTGGGATCTCGTGCAGGCAGGCGTGCTCTTCCACGATTGCGGCAAACTTTGGGAGCTCGATTATCCGGCGCAAGGTTTCGCCAGCCCGATGACGACTATGGGCGAACTACTCGGGCATATCGTGATTGGCATTGAGCTGGTGAACAAACTCTGGCGCGTGCTGGAGACGAGTCCGGAATTCACCGGTACCGCCCAGCCGCCGCGTGAAGCCGTGCGTGAACATCTGCTGCACCTGATCGCCTCGCATCACGGGCAAAAGGAATATGGCGCGCCGGTCACCCCGCGTACGCCGGAGGCCTGGATGCTGCACCATATCGATAATATCGACGCGCATCTGGAGATGCTTTCGCAGACCTACCTGGAGAAGGCGCAGACAGTGCCCGGCATCTATGAATACCGGCGTCCCCTCGAGGGTCGCGCCGTGGCGCCCTTGCCGAAGTGGACTGAGAAAACGGAATAAGGTAGGGGTGCGAGTCCCTCGCGCCCGTGATTCAGAATTTCTTCGCCCGCTCCAACAGACCTTCCGCCGGCACCGCTAGCTTGCGCAAAGAAACCAGCGCCTCCCCCAGCTTTGCGCTGAGCATGGTCGGCGTCAGGCCTTCTTCACAACCGCGTTCGGCCAGGACGAGATCGGCGGCGTGGCCATGCAGCCAGACTCCGAACCTCGCGGCGTCAAGCGGTGAAAGCCCCTGTCCCAGCAACGAAGCGAGAATGCCGGAAAGCGTGTCGCCCGATCCGCCGGTGCTCAGGCCCGGATTGCCCGTCGTGTTGATATAGAACGCCTGCCCCCGCGCGGTGACAAGGGTACGTGTGCCTTTGAGAAGGAGCGTGACGTCATGTTGATCGGTGAACTCGCGCGCGACGGTTTCCCGTTCGTCCGGCTTGAATTTGCGATCCAGGAGCCGGCTCATTTCCCCGGGATGCGGCGTGAGCAAGATCGGGCCCTTGGCTTCGGTGAGCAGATGAAGATTCTTGGCCAGCACGGTCAAGGCGTCCGCATCGATCAGGACCGGGCATCCGACTTTTAAAACGGCGCGCAGCATGCGCAACGTGGGCTCGCCCGTGCCAAGTCCCGGTCCGATGGCGATGGCGGTGGCCTTTTCGACCGGTTCGGGAACTTCATCGCCCTCGGGCCAGCCGGAGACCATGGCTTCATGGGGCGCTTGCGCGGCCACGATGGCGTGGGCGGCCAGTTGGGTGACAACGCAAAGAAGGCCCGTGCCCATCGCCTGCGCGGCCTGCGTGCAAAGTCCCGCCGCGCCGGTAAAACCGGGACTGCCCGCGATGATGGCGAGCCGTCCGAAATTATTTTTGTGCGAGAGCGCGTTGCGTCGCGGCAGCAGGTCCGCGAGTTCATGCCCGAGCAGGACCTGTTTTGGGGCGGAGGAGAATTTCTCCCCGCTCCACGGGACCACTTCGAGCCGTCCGACCCACGCGGCGAGGGCCTCGTGACAAAGAACTTCCTTGGCGAATCCGACAGCCAGCGTCAGGTCCGCGACCACGGCCGCATCGCGTTCCTTTGGCGCGGATTCTTGTTCATAAGCGGCAAGGCCGCTGGGCAGATCGAGCGCCACCGTGCGGAAGAAATGCTTTTGCCTCGCGGCATTCAACCTGGCGACAACCGGAGCGAGCGAGCCGCGCAGAGGCCCTTTGGCTTGGACACCCAAAAGCGCGTCGACCACGACCGCCTCACTGCCGGGAAAGACAAAGTCACCACGCCAGGAGGAAATTTCCACCTTCGGAAATGAATCGCGCAGTCGCTTCAGCCGATCGACGGGAAGTTCGCCGAGTTGATCTTCCGGCGCGGTGAGAACAAGTTCGATTTTCTTCCCCGCCTTCGCCAGATAATAGGCGACGACCAAGCCGTCGCCGCCGTTATTGCCCTTGCCGATGAGGACCACGAAAGGCATGGCCTGCGGATAGCTGGCGAGAATGCGCTCGGCCATGGCCTCCCCGGCGGCTTCCATCAGGGCCGCGGCTGTCGTGCCGGAATCGAAAGCTTCCCCTTCGCGCGAAACCATTTCCTGAATCGAGAGGACGTCCATAGGTTCAAGGTAGCCGAGGGGAGGAAGGCGTGCCAGAGATTGAGGCCAAAAATTCTCGCGGGTTAAGCTATCAGGCCCTGTTGTGTTAAGGTCTGGAAGAGATTTTCCACATTTCAATGTAAATTCTCTTGCGTTTCTCCAAGCTTTTCGGGTAAAGCCTAGGCATGGCACGCCTTGTTGCTCTTTTCGCCAGCGTCATTTTGGTTGCGGTGGCGACTTCTCTCGTCCTGACCGGTTGTGGATCCATCGAGACCGCGCCATTGCCCAGTTCCTCGGTGCGGCTGACGCCTAACCCGCCCAAAATTTACATCGCTCCCTTTGACACGGAATCGGGCAAGTGGCTCGTGGGCCGCGATGGCGTGGAACTCGTCGATTTCAAGAAGCAGTTCCAGACCAACTTCATTCATCAGCTGCAGGATCGCCTGATGAAACTTGCGCCGACCGAGCCCCGCTGGCTCGATGATCTGCCCGATCACGGTTGGATGGTCGCGGGAGAGTTTGTCACCGTTTTTCAAGGTAGCCGGGCCGAGCGTGCGCTCCTGGGCAATGGCTTGGGCGAAACGACGATGCAGATGAATATCTACGTCTACGACCTTGATGTCTCCAAGACCCAGTACGTCCTCGCTTTTCGCACCGGCGTGCCCGATACGAAGCACGACACTGGCGCGGGCAGCGGTTCCGCTCCTTCGGGGCTTTCCGCCGCGGGCGAACCGATTCTCACGGGGGTCGGTGTCGGATCAGGCCTGAAGCTCGATACGACGCGGACTTGCCGCGAGATCGCCGCGATTCTTGCCCAATACATGTAATCGGCTCGGCTTGCTGATTTGATTCCGCCGGGCCGGTCTCGCGTCGCCCTCTTTTCCGTTCTAGAGTCGCCCCATGTCTGTGCTCGCTTGGTTTCATGCGCTTGATCTTCATTTGCTCTACCTGATCAATCAGACGTGGAGCCGTCCCTGGCTCGACCCGATCATGGCGCGGGTCAGTGATTTCAATTCCTGGCGCATTCCCTTGATCGTCGCCGGAGTCCTTACCTTGGTCTTTGGCGGTTTCCGGGGAAGGCAATTGCTCGTGATGATGGCGGCATGCCTTGTCATCGGTGACGGATTGATCGATTGGGGATTCAAGCTCTCGGTCCATCGGCCCCGCCCCTTGGAAACGGAGTGGCATCTCCGCGTCGTCGATATTTATGGCGTGAAGGAATCGGTGCCCCGGACCAACGTGACCCGGGGCCGCTCCTTCACCTCGGGACATGCCTGCAACAATGTCGCGCTGGCCTTCGTCGCCTGCGCCATCTTTGGTCGTTGGGCCGCCTTTCTCTGGCCGTGGGCGATGCTGGTGAGCTGGTCGCGGGTCTACTGCGGTTCCCACTATCCAAGCGACATCCTGGGCTCCTGGATCGTGGCGGCCTGTTACTCCTACTTCATCGTGAAGGGCGCGGAATGGCTCTGGCAACGATTCGCTCCGACGCGCTGCCCGGCACTCTACGCGCGGCATACGCGACTTTTCCCTCTTTGGCCGGGACTTCTGCGTGGACAGCCGGCTTTTCCTGGCTGACGCTATTCTCGTGCGCACCGACGAGGAACTTTCCACGCTGGAACCGGAGATCATGCCGGTGCTGGAGCGTCCTCCCATCGCCTGGGTGACCTGGCTGGTACTCGCCTCCACCGTGGGCGTCTTTCTGCTTCAGCTTCACGGAAAGCAACCCGACGGCAACGACACGCTGGGCGGCAGCCTCGCCTTCAGTCCGGCGGCCTGGGCTGCGGGCCGTTACTGGACGCTGCTGACTTATGCCTGGGCTCATGCGGTCTCAATGTTCGGCGATTCGGGACTGTTCTGGTTGCACATCGTGGCGAACATGATTCCTCTCGTCTGCCTGGGGCCGGCTCTGGAGGAGTTCCTCGGGCATTGGCGTTACCTGGGCCTTTATCTTGGTGGAGCGATAGTCTCCGCTCTGGTCTGGTTCTGCTTCAATCTGGACGCTGGCGATCAGGGCATCATTGGGGCCAGTGGCGCGGTCTTCGCGCTGATTGCGGCTGCGGGAACTGCCGCGCCCCGGGCCCGCGTGATCGTTTATCTGTTCTTCGTGCTGCCCATCCGCATGAGTCTTCGAGTCCTCGCTCTTGTCGCTTGCGGCACGGAGGTGGCTCAAATCTTTTTTGGCTGGATGCCGGGAGTAGCCCACTCGGCCCATCTCGGTGGCGCGGCTTTCGGCTTTCTCTACGTGCTCATCGCGCGGTGGACGATGCGGCGGAAGTTCGCGTTGTCCTAAGGAAGCCTCAAGCCTGAATAGACAGGATTGAGCAATAAATCGCGTCAAACAAGTGGCGGTTTCGTGTCGATTGCGTGTCGAAATGGGCCTGAAGATAAAAATGCTCCCGGATGAAAGGCTCGAGCCTTGATTCGAGGGCCACAAGCTGCAATGACTACAGGAACGCTGCCTTTTTGGCGCTTGTTTCTATTTTTTTCTTCATGTCGTATCCCGTCCGCGCTCAGTCTCTTTGGGAAGCCATTCGTCATGAGCTGGTTCCTCGAAAGCTGTTTCCCAGCCTGATCACTTCGTCCGTCGTGGCGATGATGACGATGATTCTCAGCGTCTCCTTTGTCGCCCTGATCTTTGTCGATCCGATCAACCAACTGGCAGGTGAGGGGACGCGGTTGATGCTGATGACGGCGGTCATCCTGGGAATCTTCATGGCGATCTTCAGTTCCTATTCCGGGACCATCGCCATTCCGCAGGATCGCGTCGCGCCGATCGTGGCGCTCATGGCGACCCTGATCATTCACCAGATGCGTGGAGAAAGTCCGGAGAAGATCGGGATGACGGTGCTCGCAGCCATGGCGACCAGTACGCTCCTCGTCGGGGGTGTGCTCTTTTTCCTTGGAGCCTATAAGTTGGGGAATATCGTCCGCTTTGCGCCCTATCCGGTCATTGGCGGTTTTTTGGCTGGATCCGGTTGGCTGCTGCTTACCGGATCTTTTCGAGTGGTCAGTGGCGAGCCCTTCTCCCTGGTGAGCCTGGAAAAGATGATCGCTTCGGGAGCCATTCTGACCTGGCTTCCCTGCGCCATTTTCGGCGCCGTGGCTTATCTTGCAGTCCGCTTTACCCGGCACTATCTGACGCTACCCTCGCTGGTGTTTTTGGCGGGCCTGATTTTTTACACCTGGCTCGCGGCGGGGCATCATACCTTCTTCGATGCGCGGCAACACGGCTGGATCCTGGGCGCGCCGCCCGACACCGCCTCCAAGCAAATTCGAATTCTGCCCTCCTTGCTGAGTGCCGACTGGAGCATCGTCTTCAGCCAGTACACCAGCCTCGTGGCGTTGCTTCTCACCAGTATCATTTCCATTCTTCTCAACACCTCCGCGCTCGAACTCGCCGCCGACGAGGAGATCGACCTGAACCGGGAGCTTCGCGCCGCGGGCATGGCGAACATGGTCAGCGGTTTTTCCGGCGGCATGATCGGCTTTCAATCACTCAGCCTTTCCTCTCTCCCTCTCGGCATGGGCGTGAGGAGCCGCCTGGTCGGACTTGTCTCCGCGGGCGCCTGCCTTTTCCTGCTTTGGTATGGTACCAGCCTGCTCGGTTACATTCCCAAGTTCATCCTCGGCGGCATCCTCTTTTACAATGGCCTTTCATTCCTGACGGAATGGGTCTTTGACGCCTATTTTCGTCTGATCCGCGAGGACTATTACCTCGTCATCCTCATTCTCGTCACCGTGGCGCTGGCCGGTTATCTGGAGGGAGTCGGGGCCGGCATTATTATCGCCACAGTGCTCTTCGTGCTCAAATACAGCAGTGTCAATGTCATCAGTAATGTGCTCTCTGGGGACAACCAGCATAGCACTGTCGATCGCTCACCCCTCGAATCACGACTGCTCGATAACCAGGGCGGGCGAATCCACATCCTGAGACTCAAGGGCTTCATCTTCTTTGGCAGCGCGAACAATCTACTCAACACCATCCGGGCGCGGCAGTCCGATCCGAGTCTGCCGCGGCTTGCCTACGTCATCATGGATTTCCAGCATGTCAGCGGACTCGACACCTCAGGCCTCGTCAGTATGTCAAAGCTCTCCCGCCTCGCGGTGAAAGCCGATTTCATCATCCTGGCCGCCTCGGTGCCGGTCGATATCCAGAACAGCTTTCGCAACGGGGGCTTGCTGAAGGAGGGGCCGGGGCAGGTGCGGATTTTCCGCGATCGGGATCACAGCATCGAATGGTGCGAGAACGAGATCCTGAAAAGCGAGCTGCCCGCGGGATCTAGCGAAACGCGCAGCCTGCCGCAAATCCTCACCGATTTTCATCCTTGGAAGGTCGATACCAGCCAGCTGCTGAGCTGCATGGAGCACCTCATGGTCGACAAGAACCATTACCTCATTCTCCAGGGCGAACTCGCCAACGAACTCTTTTTTATCGAGTCGGGCCGGGTCAAGGTCATGGTCGAGCTCGATAATGGGCGCACCATGCGTGTCCGCACCATGGGAGCCGGGACCGTGGTTGGTGAGATCGGCCTCTACTTGAACCAGCAGCGGCTGGCCTCCGTTGTGACCGAGGAACCGTGCAGCATCTACCGGCTTAGCGGCGAGGCGCTTCATCAGATGGAGCAAAACAATCCGGCCCTGGCCTCGGCTTTTCATGAATTCATGGTCCGCGTGCTGGCTGAGCGGGTCACGCAGCAGAACCGGACCTTGCGCGCTCTGGTCGAATAGGACGGATGCGTATACTATCAAAGGGCCAACGCCCCGTTGGGTTCCCCCATGAAACGCATTTTATTTGTAGAAGATGATGACATCAGTCGCGACCTGATCTCCACGCGTCTTCTTCGTAGCGGATATGAAGTCGTGGTGGCCGAGGATGGCTATCAAGCGCTCGATCTCGTCTCCACCCAGACCTTCGACCTCGTCCTTCTGGATATGAGCATGCCGAGGCTCTCCGGTTGGGAAACAGCCAGGAAACTCAGAGCCTCTTCCGCCACAGCCTCGATCCCGATTCTCGCCCTCTCCTCCCAGGCAATGGCCGCGGAGCAAAAACGAGCCCTCGACGCGGGATGCAGTGACTTCGACAGCAAACCCGTCAACCTTCCCCGGCTCCTCGGCAAGATCGAGGCCTTGTTGGAAGGCGGCGAAAAGGCCGCGCCCTAGAAAATCTGCCTATTTGGAAGATGGTGGCGCGACCGGAGTGGAAGGAGGCGTGTTCGTGGGTGCCGGGCTCGGCGTCGAGCCGGGGGGAGCGAATCCGGGCAGGCCAAAGCGGCCGTACGGATTCATTGCGGGATTGAGATAGGCCGGAGCGGGCGGGTGAAGGACCGCTTTCATGCCTTCGTCGTAATCGGCTTTGTGGTCCTTCTCAATGGCGGCGAGACGATCGCCGATGACTTTCGCGGAAGTGAAATCGTCGGGGTTGCGCAAGGCGTTTTCATTCCGCTGGCCATTGGGCACGAAGGGAGGCTTCAGGGAGTTTCGAGGGGAATCTCTGATCCGAACTCGGCGGTTGTGATGGGATATCAGGGCAGACAGTACGGCACGATCACATTTGGTTTCTCAAGTATCCTCCCCGACCGGTGCATCCGACCGACTCCGATGAAGACTTGGATATTCTTGGCGTCTCGAAGCCCGAAGAACTCCAGCCGGTCGGAGCTCGAACGGTGCTGGCCTATTTTCCATCGGCGCGACAGCCAACAAAATTTCAACGACTTACGGGATAATCTTTCATCTCTACACCGAAAAGGTGGTCTGGAGGGGAAGCGTGAATTTCCTTATATTGCCCTCGATCCCAGACGATCAGATCCATGTCGCTGCTGGGAAGCGAGCCGGTGACGAAGTAATACTGCTTTAAGTTCTCGATTTTCGTCGAGTTGAGGGCGACCACGATATCTCCCTGGTTGAGACCCGAGCTGATCAGAAGTGGGTTTGACTCCATGTAAACGGCTCCTTGGGAAGGCTCGCCGGAAAAGGAATTCAGCGAGACGGAAGTCATGCCTTTGGGGAAGTAGGCGGCCTTAAGGGCCGCTACCTGGCTTTGGAAATGAGCTTGATGTGTGGCATAGAGCAAAATTAGCGGGCGATCATAGTCGTAGCGTTCCTTCAGGTTCTTCGCCCAGGTTTCAGCTTCGTTGAGGCGATTGAATTTGGTCAGAACGATGACATAAGACTCTATCCCGCAGGCTGAATAGACCTCCGCCCCGCGCTTGGCGAGGGTCAGCGCTTCGTCATTTTGGTTGTGGGTGAGATCATAATCGATCAGTGGCTGGATGCAGTTGGAAATGTAGACTTGATCATGCGCCTGGGCGGCGCCTTTGCGATCCGCCTGAGCGGCTTCATCTACCCGCCCTTCTTTTCGCAAAAGGGAACCCAGTACGAAATAAAGCTCCGGTTCCAGAAGAACCTCCTTGCCGTAAATCGTTTCCCGGTCCGAATCGCTTAATTCGAACTTGGGCGTCGCGGTCAAAAGGATGTGACTAGGCATGACGCAGTAATCCATAAAACGTTTGAATGATGCGATGGCCTGCGAGCTGGTCTCGCCACTGCCGATGCCATGATCGGACTCGACAATCGCTTCCGTCAGGGGAGCGGAGTCGGGATCGAGTGCTCGAAGTTGTTCCAGGTAAGCCCGCTTAACCTGAAAGGCCTTGGTAGGCGACTGTGCCTGCTCTTGGATATGCCAACGCGGATCGATGTGCAGCAAATCGAGCATTTCGCTGCGGCGAGGAAAATCATAGGCAGTGCCGCAAGGTTCGCCGGTATGGTAAAAATCGTTCAAAAGTCGGTAGTCCGCGGGGTCGGCAAGAAGATGCCCAAAGAGAGGCGAGGGAGGAAACGAAGTGAGTTGCCAATGGACGCTTTTGCTCCGCAGGATTTCTTCCAGTTCCGCATGTGGCGAATTATCGAGATTGGGGAAATTTAGCGCGACCATGACAAAGCCCGGCATATCCTTGAAGGAGGTCGTCATCTCGGCTTCGAACCGCGTCGCCTCATCGGGCACACCGAGCATAACGCGCATCCAGTGGTCATTCGCCAGGATGGCGTTGAAAATATGTCTGCGGCTGGCCGCCAGGAATGTCCCGGGACCGATGACCCGGAGGGTTGCCTTCTGAGAAGGGTCAATCGTCACGGTGTCATCCTCGGGCGCGGTGAGCGCTGCTTCCAGTGCGCCAGCATCGGTCGCCGGTTGTTTTTCCGCCGCCTCCACTTCGGTTGCCTCTTGCAGTTCCAGCGCCAAGGTGGACTGGGCGAATCGATTTCCATTTTCTACGGAGGGGCTGTCGCTGAGCACGGCCCGACCCCAATCAGCCACTTTTGCGAGAGGGCCCGCTCCATCCAGGCGTGAGGTGGCGGCGAGATCGCTCAGGTCTGCGCAAAGGACCTGAAACCAGGCGATCCTCGTCAAGAGCGGCGAAGAGGCATCGATCTTGGCTTGTCGCCAGTCGCCCACGGACCAGACGCGCAGGGTGCTTAGCCAGGTTTTGGCGGCATCGGGGATATCGGGTTGGGCCGCCAGCGCATCGATGCGCGAAAGAGCATCAGCCTCCCGGCCTGCCAGCACCCGAAGCCCCGCATCGGCCACGCGCGCGTTCCAATCCGGTGGCTGTTTCTGCAGGCTATCGATAGCCATCGCGAGGGCCAGATGCGCCGTCGCCTTGCAAAGCAGGCGTCGGTTATCGCTGAACTCACCCGCGTTTTCTCGCCAAGCCATAGCGACAAGAACGAGAGCCGCTTCACTTTGCAAGCCGGGGTCGAGAGGATGATCCTGCAGCAGCGCGGAAAGGCGCACATCTTCGCGGGCCAAAAGAGGACCGGTGAGGTTCAGCAGGTCATCCAGTAATTTCGTGGAGTCAGGATCGGGCGTTTGGGGCGGAAGGGCGTGGCTGCCGAGGAGATATTCAGCCAGGACCGAATATCCCAGCCCATCCCAGGCGAAGTCGATTCGCAATGGCTGGTTAAGCTTCTGGGTCAGCAACTCCGGATTGTCCGTCCATTGCATGAGGCTGACCTGAATTTTGCCGAACTGCGGATCGTCATCGTTCACATCGACGTGGACACGTAAGCTATCCAGGGATTGCTGCAGATGAAGACCGGTGATCACTTGCGCCGTCATGTCCTGCACAATCAGGCGCGCCAGCCAGTTATCTTCAGTGACATCGAGGCTGGGTGAATCTTGAAGAATTGGCGGAAGGTTGGCAGGTGGAATTGGAGCCTGGAACGTGTTCGTGGCCGCCTCCTGCCGATAAGTGGCCGCCTGCTCCGCGGTCATGGAACCCGGGGGAGTTGGTCGGCCCGAGAGATCAACGGCGGCGACGTTCTTAAGCGCGTCCTCCTGGGCCGCACGCGCGAGCCTTGCTTCATGGACGGCAACGAGGGGCAATGCGAGCATGGCCGATCGGGAGAGCCCGCAAGTTCTCGGGTCGATCCGCGGAAACGATGGATGTGGATTTGTTCCCGCCTGTTGCCAGATGACCGCTGTTTGCGTTGCATAGACGGAGAGAGACTGAAGGTCCTCCGGCGTCAAGGCCGGGACGAGGCCCTCAACTTCCGGCGGAAGGGAGTTGTGATAGCCCTTTTGCTCTGCGATTTCGTCGAGGATCTCCTGCTTGACGAAGGCAGGCGTCCGATCGAGTGATGGAGAATGTTCCGGAATGATGACCGGTACAACAGGCGCTGATGGGGCGAGGGCAGCTGTGGTTTGTTGGGCTAAAATGACCGGCAGTGCGTGGACGAGATAGATCACTGCTGCAGACGCCACCAGCACCGTTACGGCGAGCAGCCCAATGATGACGTAAAGGGCCTTTTTCGTAGGCATGGCGTAATTTTATTAACCCAGCTCTCGGCTTCTATGTAAACAGCTATAGACCAGATGCGCAGGCCATCCAAAATATTGGCTGGGAATGGCTACCCGACATGGATTCGAACCATGAATAACGCCTCCAAAGGGCGCTGTGTTACCGTTACACCATCGGGTAAAGCTGAGGTTTTATCTTCCGGGTTGAGCGGAGAAAGTCAAACATAAGCCGTGGGTTTGCTCGACTGGGCTGGACAAATCCCGGTAATCGTGGTCTGCTCATCATTCCCCTCACGCGAGGGGACAAAGGGTCCCATGGAGTAGCGGTTAGCTCGCCTCCCTCTCACGGAGGTCGCACGGGTTCGAATCCCGTTGGGACTATTCCCCCTGGTTCTCCAGTTGAGGTCTCAATACCGCCGGACGCTGGCGCGATACGACTCCAGGTTCCATTCCGGACAGCTGCACTTATTTCGGGCCGGTGGTCGCCACGGCTT
>JAMFSY010000043.1 GCA_026225555.1 Methylacidiphilales bacterium | reverse complement strand
GCGCCAAGGCTCGAACCGAGGAAACCCTGCTGGCGGCGATCGGCTCGGCCCTGGCCGAGGTCACCGCCCAAAATGCCGAGGGTTGGTTTGCCTCCTGCGGCTACAGTATTATTTAAAATGCTCTAGTAGTTCATATACTGCGGGATGGTTCCCTTTACCGACATCAACGCGTTTAATTTTCCACATCAAATTGACGCTCAGGCTCCTCTCTTGTATTCTGAAGGCGTATGCAACAGGATACGTTAGAAGACATGCTTCCCCGATATCAGTGGGTCCGTTGCGCCTTGGAACGTGATTTTGCGGACCTGGAGGTCGGCGACAAGATCATCAGCGAGAATGAGCTGGTCAAAAAATATAAGGTCAGCCGGGTGACTGCCCGCAAGGCCCTGCAATTGCTCCGCAAAGAAGGAACGATCGAATGCATCCGGGGTCGGGGCACCTTTCTCGCCCGCCTGCCGAGCCGTACCCGGGCCCCTTTGACGAGCACCAAGGCCAAAATTCTCGGGGTGGTCGTTCCCTCCGTCAACGCGCCCCTGATCGGAGCGATTGTTCGTGGCATTGAAGCGGAAGCCACCCAGCGCGGTTATCATATTCTTTTGTCCCACGACCATAATGATCCCGATTTGCAAATTAGCCAGCTGAGCAAGATGCTCGAAACCGAGGTCTCCGGCATCCTACTTTATCCCGACCGCTTCGTGACCGATCGCAAGGAATTTCTCGACCTCTTGGAAAAGTGCAAGACCCGCAACGTCCCGCTGGTCCTGATCGATCGATACGTCGCCGGACTGGATTTTACCTGCGTCATGACCGACAACATTCAGGGCATGTATGAGCTGACGGAGCACCTGATACTTTGCGGCCGCCGGCGCTCCGCCCTCATCGGTTTCTGGGAAAGCAATACCGTCCATATGGCGCGCCGGAAGGGTTTCCTCGAAGCGTTGCGCGAACACCGCCTGCCCACCAAGTCGCTGATCGAGGAGCATGTCTCGAGCACCAAATTATCCTCTCATACAGGCGATGACATTCTTCACGAATGGATCGAGGCGGGCCATGACATCGTCGCCAAGTGGATCAAGGGAAAGACCGTGGCCGAGCTTCCCTTCGACAGCATCGTCTGCATGTTCGATGCGATCGCCTACGGAGCCTTTAACGCCTTGCAAGAAGCAGGCATTCGCGTGCCTGAGGACATCGCCCTGGTCGGCTACGATAATCTCGATTCGGGACTCTACCGCACCCAGCGCCTCCAACTCACCAGCGTCCAGCAGCCCCTCGATTTGGAAGGTTCCACCGCCGCGGGAATCCTGATCGACCGGATCGAAAACAAACCGCGAACAGGCCGCGGAAACCACGTGTTGCTGCCTCCCACCTTGATCGTCCGGACTTCGTGTGGAGCGAAGTTACAGCCGCAGACCGCTTGATCTTCTGGCGGGAGAAAAATCCCCGGCCCTTCTTCCAAATAAATGATCGCATTAAAAAGGCAGTCATCCTGAGCTTGTCGAAGGATCAGGTCGGTTGTCTTTTGCTTTTACCGCGACAGAACTGATCCTTCGACAAGCTCAGGATGACTGCCTTTTTAGCAAAACCCTAGCTCCAGGGATCAACCTTCGTCTTCGCCAGCGCTGGCAACGGCGCTGGGTCGATCTGGGCGACATCGAGACGATATTTTTTCGCTTCTCCGGCGGCCAATCCCGCGGCCTGTCCGGTCGCCATCCAGACCGGCTCCATGCGGACCACAGACATTCCAATATGGCTGCTCGACAGGGCCACCGGCACGAGGAGATTATCGATCTTTTTCGGCAACATGGCTTCGTAGGGAATCTGTCCCGCCACGGCCGGACATGGAACGTGTGACGGGTACCAAATGACTCCATCCATCAGCCCGTTCTCGGTAAAACGCCGATCCTTGCAGGCATGGACATCGAAAGGATATTCGCCCACTGCGATGGGATGATCAACCAGCGGAGAGCGATTGATTTTAGGATCGATCGTAAAATTCCACTGCGTGACTCGCGCCCGGCCCTCGATGCGACGTCCCTGCCGGACATAAATTTGCCACGGCAGATGATTGCTGTCGGCGAATTCGTCCTTCGGTAATCCCGCACGGGCCCAGATCTGGCGGACTTCGTCCGGCACATGCGGATCGTTTTGCAGGAACCAGAAATAGCTCGCCGCATGATCGAGGTGAAACTTCTCCAGCAAGGCACGGTGCGCCCGACTGGCTTCCGGCCAATCCAAATTCATTCCCGGGCAATCGAGACTGGTCAATTGATCGATCGAGCCATTCGCCTCGAATTTCAAGGAGGGCAGCGGCGTCCCCAGGCCCCGACTATGCACCCGTCCGCCGGCAAAGTCCTCCAGCAGCGGCAGCAAGTCGGGGAGATGCTGCTCGTAAGTATCCGGCTTGCTCAAGGGGATCAGGTTATCCGGATCGGTGGTGAGAACGCATCGCGCGCAGTAAGCCTGGATGTAAGGCGATGGCCCGCCGGAATCGGGGGTATCGAAAATCTGGCCCGTCCTGAAATCGAAGAATCGGATACCCGCGAGAGATTCATTGTACTCCGCGCTCGATTCGCGTCCCACCAGCGACGGAACGCCTGCCGCCGCGGCGAGATCTCCTTCATAAGTGGCGTCGATAAACGTCGTGGCACGGATTGGCTTGCGGGTGCCATCCGGCGCTTCAAGCTCCACTTCCACCACGCGTCCCTGCTGGACCGTCGCGGCCACGAGATAATGCCCACGCCAATAATCGAGTCGCGAAGCTTCCGCCGCGATGACCCCGGCAAAAAAAGCTTCCGCCATGGACGGTTCATGCCCCCCGGCGCCACTCTTAAACTGTTTCCACGCCGGCGCGAGCGATTGCTCACGTTGACGGTAAAGCTCGCGGACACCCTGGACGAACTCCACGACAAATCCGCTGTGAACATCATCTCGTTTCGTGTCGAGGCCGCAAAGTCCGCTGGCCGACATTCCGCCGGGATGATTCTTTGGACACGCGAGGAGGACACGGCAGCCTTGGCGGGCTGCGGAAACAGCCGCCGCGACTCCGCTTGGGGTCGAGCCGTAAACGAGAACGTCATAGGAAACAGCGCCGGGATTCGACGGGGCGGCCGACGCGGAATTTATCTGGGCCCAGGCCGGGCCCATTTGCGTCGCCAATGCGGCAGTAACGCCAAGCTGAAGAAAATTCCGACGATCCATAGTGTGTCAGTTTACCCATCGACTAAGCGGAAGCCCACGGATCCACCTTGGTGTGAGTCAGACCGGGGAGCGGCGTAGGATCGATCTGGGAGACATCGAGGCTGTGCTTCTTCGCCTCGGCAGCCGCGTAGCCCGCCGCCTGACCAGTTCCCATCCAGCACGGCTCCAGACGCACCACTGACATGCCCATGTGCGTGCTGGAAAGTCCGACGGGCACGAGAAGATTATCGATATTTTTCGGTAACATCGCGGCGTAGGGAATCTGGCCCGCCTCGGCCGGATTGGGCACATTTTTAGGCCACCACATCACACCCTCCATCAATCCATTCGCGGTGAAACGCCGATCCTGGCACGCGTGGATGTCGAAGCTGAATTCCCCCACGCCGATGGGGTGCTCCACGATAGGCGTGCGATTGATCTTGGGATCGATCAGGAAATTAAACTGGGTGACCTTGGCCCGGCCTTCGATGCGTCGCCCCTGCCGCACATAGATCTGCCACGGCCAATGATTGTTGTCGGCGAACTCATCCTTGGGCAGCCCAGCGGTGGCCCAGAGTTGCCGGACTCGATCGGGCACGCGAGGCTCGTTCTGCAGGAACCAGACATAACTTGCGGCATGGTCGATATGAAATTTCTCGAGGCTTTCGCGATGCTTTCGTTCGGCCTCCGGCCAGTAAAGATTCATCCCTGGGAGATCGAGGCTGGTCAGTTGATCGATCGAGCCATTCAATTCCCATTTTAACGCGGCCAATGGTGAACCGAGGCTCCGGTTGTGAATGCGCCCGCTGGCAAAATCCTCGAGCATTGGAAGCAGGTCGGGGAGGTGCTGCTCATAGGTGTCGGGCTTTGTAAACGGAATCAGATTGTCGGGATCGGTGGTGAAGACGCAGCGGGCGCAGTAAGCCTGAATGTAGGGCGAAGCGTCGCCGCTATCGGGCGTATCGAAAACCTGTCCTGTCTTGAAGCTGACGTAGCGAATGCCGGCGAGCGGCTCGTTGTACTCCGCCTGCGATTCACGTCCCACGCGATAAGGAACCCCCGCCGCCGCCGCGAGATCCGCCTCGTAAGTCGTGTCGATGAAGGTGGTCGCCTGGACGTGCTTGTGGGTTCCATCCGGCGCCTCCAACTCGACTTCCATGATCCTTCCCTTTTGCACCACCGCGCGCAAAAGATGATGGCCAGGCCAATAGTCCAATTGAGAGGATTCCGCGCGGATCAGTCCCGCAAACCAGGCTTCCGCCTCGGAGGGCAGATGGCCGCTATGTTTTTTCCCTTCGCCGGGACCGCCGGGTGGACGACTGTGGATCGCATCCTGCATTCCCTTTTTGAAATCGAAAACGAAGCTGGCGTGAACATCGCTCCGCCGGGAATCGAGCGTGCAGAGGCCGCTCGCCAGCATGCCTCCCGGATGTTTCTTGGGGCAGGCCAACAGAACGCGGCAACCGTTGCGGGCGGCAAAGACGGCGGCTGCCACTCCACTGGGGGTCGAACCATAAACGAAAACATCGCACGTGGTCGCACCTGGCGTGGGCACATAAGCCGTCCCCGCCGCAACATCGGTTTGCCCCCTCGCCCATGACGACATGCTCGGAACGGCAATGGCGGCTGCCGTGCCCAATTTAAGAAAGTCTCGACGATTCATCTCAAGTCTATTTGTCCTTCGCCTTACTCGTTTGAGGTTTTACCACATGTGGAAAGGCCCAACGCGCATCCCCTGCCCTATTGCTTTGCCAGTGACCGGGGAGGCAGGTGCTTCTGTACAAAATCGAGGACCGGGCCCAGCCCCGCCTGGACGGTCGGAAAAGTGTGACCGCCCTGGACCCGCACGACGTCGTGGGCCAGACCCGCGGCGGTGAGCGCCTGGGAGAGGCGCTCATTCATGACGGCATCCGATGACTGCTCGCCGATGACGAGGAGGATGTTCAGATTTTTCAGTTCGGCAGCTCGGTTCAGTGGATCGAATTCGGGCCAGCGCGTCGGGTCCTTGCCAAACGTTGCATCCGGGACGGGGAAACGGGTGTCGGGCGCGGGAAAGTCGACGACGCCGATGATCGTCGCCAGCGTGGAGAATGATTCGGGATGATGCACGCAGGCCCAGACGGAACCGAATCCGCCCGCCGACCATCCGCCGATCGCGCGGTCCGGACGTGCCGCGCTGATGTTCGCGACGCGGGCCGCCTGCCCCATCACTTCGTCGAGATAGGCGGCGTAGTGGCGCTTCGGATTGAAGGGAGAATCAAAATACCAGCCGTTCTCGCCTTTCGGGAGCACGATGACGTAGGGCTGCTCGAGAAGCTTTTGGCGGCTGGCCAGATCATCGACCAGCGTGTGTTCATTGCGGCCCAGGCCGTGGAGGAAAAAGAGAACGGGCCAGGGCGCCCCGGTGGCCGCATAATCCTTGGGATAAACGACGGTAAAGGCCATCTTCTTCTCCAGGACCGCGCTGGGAAATGTGTAGATCGCGATACGCGGATCGACATTGGTGACCGTCATTTCCGCCGGAATCGTCTGCGCCAAAGTCCGCCCGAGGCTTGGGAATAAAAAGAGAAGGATGAGAACGAGACTCCTTGAAAAAGGTTTACCCATTCGCATCGTCGCGCGAGGACAAATGAATTTCATGCTCGGCGCCACTCTTTCGACCCAAGCTTGACGATGCGGCAACCGTAGCGGGCGGAAAAGGAGGCCGCAGACGTGCCCAATTTAAGAAAGTCTCGACGATTCATCTCAAGTTCACCCTGTCTTTCACTTACTCGTTTCAGGTTTTACCATAGCATCTCGTGAGTTTGAGAAGATGCATGGCGTCCTCTCCCCGGGAATTCCAGTTTAGAGACTCGTCTCGCTGCGCCTACGCAGGCCCAGTAGCAACATGACTCCAAATCCGCTGATAAACAGCATATACGTGCTGGGCTCAGGAACGGAGAGGGCCTGGAAGGAAAGATCATAACTGTTTCCAATCTGGGACAGAACCGCGCTGTAATCGGTCGTGTCGTACCCGGTAATATTGGCAAAGGCGAATCCACCCGTGCTGACATTGGAAAAGACCGTGTAAGTGTCCGCATAGTTGATGCCGCTGCCAGCCGAGTTCAGCGAAAGAGTGGCATTGCCGGACGAGCCGTTAAGCCAGTCTCCCACCGAGCTGAAGGCGATCGAAGTGGAACTCGCGCCATTCAGAGTCAGCGAAAGGATCGATCCGGTGTTGAGAGCCAAGACACTGGCGCCGCTCAGGTTGAAAGTTAACGTACCCGCGCCCGCAGTTCCCGGAGTGAGAAAAGCACCGCTTGCGACCGTGACGTTCTTGCCCGCCGCGGGTGCGACAATGCCAGTGCCGGTGAAGTTTCCTCCATTGACCGCCACCGCGCCGCTCCCGGTCGCGGAGCCTGTGCTATTGGCAACGGAAACCGTGCCGCTGCTGATCGTCGTGCCGCCCGTATAGGTGTTTCCGCTGCTCCTCGTAAGATTGAGCGTCCCGGTACCGCTGTAGGTCACGCTCCGGGCATTGCCGTCATCGGCAACTGTGCCACTGAACGTGCTGCGGCCCGCCCCGTTGAAAGTAACGTTGCTGTCGAGTGTCACCGTGTTGCTGAAAGTCGTGCCAGCCGTCGAGCTGGTGTCGCTTATGGTCACCGTGGGTGCATTGGAGATGATTCCTGCGCCGGCAAAAGTCATACTGACGCCTGGCGCCCCCCCACCGGCAAAGGTGAAATTGCCATCCACCGAAAACGCGTTGGTGAAGGTCGGAGCGCCCGATGCACCGGTGACCAATGCAAGCGAACCGCCGCTAAATTCAACCGAACCGGTGCCGAACAAATTGTTGGAGACGGCTGCCGAAGGAGATTGGAAGACGACGTTGCCGCCATTGATCCGGACGCCCCCCGAGCCGCTATCATTGGCCCCCTTGGATGCACTCCCAATGAGATAATTGCCTCCTCCGATGGTCCAGAGACCGTTGATTGCCACGGCTGACTGAACATTGATCACACCACCCGTCGTATCCGAGTTGCTCCACGTTTGGGCTCCGTTCAGCGTGAACGATCCCGTTCCGGAACCGGCCGTAATCGTCAGGACGTTGCCGCTTGTCGCGGTGCTACCGGTGACCGTCACGCCATCCGTACCGATCGAAAGATTGGCCCCCGTTCCGCTTAACGTGAGCGCGCCGGTTCCTTCCGCATTCAAGGTGATTCCCTGGACGGATTGCGTGTTCGTTACAACGGAGGTATAAGCAACATTCGCGTCATTCGTCACACCCGCGCCCGCCGAGAAAACGACGTCGTCAGTCGAACCCGGAACCGCGGACGTTCCGATATGGGCACCGGTGGAATCAGGGGTGAAGTTGGCCGCCGTGGTCCAACTATGACTGGTATTACCGTCATTTGCTCCGGATCCGGCCGTGGTGCCGTTCACATCCCAATAATAAGTCGTCGCGTGGGCCATGCCGCCTGTAACCAAGAAAAACGCGCCCACCAACGCAGGCAGGGCGGCAACACCGTGAAAGGAACGTAAGGATAGTTTTTTCATCTGGAGGGTTTTCATGTGGGGAATTGAGTGATTGCTATTTTTTACGTAAACGCTGGTATCGAGTCAATGATGTATTTGTAAAAATACATCATTAGTTAGCACTAAGGCTGTAATTCCCGTGATGAGACGGGGAGAAGGACGACTTTTCCGGGTGACATAACTCTTTCGAAGACTTTCTGGGTCCGTCGCGCCGCCAGCACATGGATGGCACCCGATTTATCCTGCTTGAGGGCCTGCCCGATGGAATAAACGGAAAAGACGTTTCCTCGAATGGCCCCACGGGCGGCGATTTCCCGCACCAGAGCCTCGCTGGCCTCTCCGGAATCGGAGACGCCCTTAAACTGCGCCACCTGTCCAGCCGTGTAGAGAAAATTCGTGTTGATACCGGGGAGCGCGGCTTCACCGGAGGCTAAAGTGCGGTTGCCGATGTTATTGATCACGGTGTCTGCCTGGCTGAGGGAGAAAGAACTGGTTCCGTCCGGACTGGCTCCGAGCAAAAGAGCCTCCAACGGTTGGTTCCGTGAAAGGAGTGGCACTCCGGAACCATTCACAAAGGGAAAGATGGCATTGTTGAGGTTCACCTTTCCGCCCACGTTGACGAAACTGTTGGTCGAGTTTCCCGGGTAAATGAAAGGCGTATCGGAGACAGCGGGGGTAATCGGCGTAAAGAACAAATCAAGAAGCGCCCAGTCCGGCAGAGTGGTCGAGCCAGCGGAGGTGGTATCCGGCTGCAAACGAATCGTCCGCCAGGGAACACCATGGGAAGCAGTTTGCGAGTTGACCACGTCCACGCCGGTGTGGATGTAACCAAGTTCACCCACGGAATAGACCATGCCTTGGGGATTAGTGGGTTGGGCGGTGGGATCAACGGGTGACGTGGCCTTGGGAGCCGGCATGTGCATGCCCAAGTCTGTGATGCTCCGGCCAGCGCCATCGCTCGTATCCTGGGGTGGCGACACGGAAGTCGCGGTGTTGGTGGTACACTGCGGTCCATAAATATTGGGTTGGTTAAAAGTATGCTTCGTCGTAGCTGGCCAATCGGCGTCTGCCGAACCCACCGAGGGGTCGTTGACCGCAACGGAATTAGTCACGGCGCCCGCACCTGCCGTGGAGATTTTAACGCCGGCACCGAGAAGATCGGCGACATAGAGAGTGTGCTTGTCTTGAGGCGCTGCCGCGTTCAGGTCCAAAATCATCTGAAGAGTGACGCTCGGGGGAAGCGTTCCGGGAGCAGGCAGGGAAATGTACCGGGCACCCGCTCGGGTGATGGTCACGGTTTGTCCCGCCTGAAGAATGGTCGTTCCGCTGGAGCACTCCGAAGCGATGATGGCACCAGCCGGGAACGCGGGAGCGGGGTTGAACTCGTTTGCAAAGTGGCCGTTGAGGAAAACGTTGGAAAGGTCGATGGACTTGAGTCCGTAGTAGGGCGGCAACGTAATTTTGACGAAGACCTTCCAATTGAAATTATAAAGGGCGTTGCCCACATTCTTGACAGGAACCGAAAACCATAATC
>JAMFSY010000002.1 GCA_026225555.1 Methylacidiphilales bacterium | reverse complement strand
CTTCGACAAGCTCAGGATGACGGACTCTTTCCGCAAAGCTTCCAGCGGCCGATCTAACACGCCCGGAAGGCCAGGCCTGCATCGCACGAAGGCAACGATGCAGGCCCGTTAGAGTCTTAAGCCGGCGCGGGCAATCCGGGAAGGAGACCGCCATCGTCTTCCTGCGGCTTGACCGGAGGATTGACGGGTAGGGGTTCCTTGGGCGTCGGGTTGGAGGGCGGCGGAAGCGGCGCCGGGGGCGGCGTCAGCATGTGGCCGTGCTCGATGATGTCCTTGATGTGCTTGCCATCCAGCGTCTCGTACTCGAGCAGCGCGAGGGTGATCTTTTCCATCGCTTCGCGGTGGACATTGATGATCTCCTTGGCGCGATCATAGGCGCTGTTGACGAGTTGCAGGACTTCGGCGTCGATTGACTCCGCCGTCTTCTCGCTATAGCCGCGGGCGCCACCCACATCGCGTCCGAAGAAGTTCATGGACGAGTCGTCGCCATACTGGACCATGCCGAGCTTTTCGCTCATGCCCCATTCGCAGACCATCGCCTTGGCATAGCTGGTGGCCATCTGGATGTCGCCGGAAGCACCGCTGCTGACGTCGCCGAGGAAGATTTCCTCCGCCACGCGGCCGCCCATGATCACGATGAGGCGATCGAGCAGTTCCTTTTTCCAGTTGGTGATGCGGTCCTTTTCCGGAAGATACATGGTCACCCCGAGGGCGGGGCCGCGCGGGATGATCGAGACCTTGTGCAAGGTGTCCGTATTCGGAAGGACGACGTTGAGCAAGGCATGGCCGGCCTCATGATAGGCGGTCGCCTTCTTTTCCTCTTCGGTCATGGCCATGCTGCGGCGCTCGCGGCCCCAGCGCACCTTGTCGCGAGCTTCTTCGAGTTCCGGTTGGGTGACCTCGTCCTTGTTCCGCTTGGCGGCGAGGAGGGCGGCTTCGTTGACCACGTTGGCCAAGTCCGCGCCGGAGTAACCGGGCGTGCCCCGGGCGATGAGACCGAGATCGACCGTCTTGGCGATCTTCACGTTGCGGGTGTGGACTTGGAGAATCTGTTCGCGACCGCGCACATCGGGCAGGTTGACACGCACTTCGCGATCAAAACGGCCCGGACGCAGCAGGGCGGGATCGAGCACATCCTTGCGGTTGGTCGCCGCGATGATGATCACGCCTTCCTGCGTTTCGATACCGTCCATTTCCACGAGCAGCGCGTTGAGCGTCTGTTCGCGTTCGTCGTGACCGCCGCCCATGCCGGTGCCGCGACTGCGGCCCACGGCGTCGATTTCGTCGATGAAGATCAGGCAGGGAGCGTTCTTCTTGCCCTGCTCGAACATATCGCGGACGCGGGATGCGCCAACGCCGACAAACATCTCCACGAAATCGGAACCACTGATGCTGAAGAAAGGCACGTCCGCCTCGCCCGCAATGGCCTTGGCGAGGAGCGTCTTACCGGTGCCAGGAGGCCCGATCATGAGCACGCCCTTGGGGATGCGTCCGCCCAATTTCTGGAAACGGCGCGGGTCCTTGAGGAACTCAACGATTTCGCTCAGCTCTTCCTTTGCCTCATCGATACCGGCAACGTCCTTGAAGGTCACCTTGTTCCGGTCGCGGGTCATCATGCGTGCCTTGCTCTTGCCGAAGCTGAAGGCGCTCTTGCCCGCCATGCGGATCTGCTGGCGGAAGAGGAAATAGAAAATGCCCACGAGAAATACGACGGGCAGGAGACCGGACACAAGCGGCCAGATCCAGTTATTATTGGCCTGCGTCTCGACAATCTTGGTGTAACCAGCCTCCTTGAGTTCGCTCGGAATGTAGCGGTCGAATTCGACATCAATGGGCACCTTGAACGCGCCCAAGACTTCCGGGGAATTCGGCACATTGGAAACCGGATGCTTATAAGTGCCAGTCAGCATGTGCTGATTGGTGGAGGGATCGGTCTCGTTGACGATCGATTCGACCTTGCCCTGTTTGATCAGATCAAACAGGCGGGTCTGGGTCATTTCCTCCTGCACCACGCTCGGGTGGATCATCGCGTAATAGAGCAGGATGACCATCAGGATGGTCAGGGAAGCGAGCAGGATGCCGCGCCAGCTCTGATCGGTCGGCGGAGTCGGTGCGCCGCCGTTATTGCCCTCCCCTTTGCGGACGGGTGGCTTGCCAGAACTGCGTCTGGACTTCGGGTACTTGACTGGCGGTGTAGGCATATCGGGCCAACGTTAACATGCCACCCGGTGAATAGCAAACTCCGGGGTGTGGCCCTGGCTTACGTTTTTGTCATGGGTCTGCCTTAAGGAGCAGCCTTGTCCTCCGGGAGAAACCAGTCTTAATCTAGCCTCGCATGGATGCCACTGGAACCCAACTGATCACGGTCGTGGTCGTGCTGGAGATTCTCCAACTCCTCCTTTTCTGGGGTTTTCTCTACCGGCGTTACCAGCTTTCGCTGCGCCAGTTGGGACGATTGGCCGGGCAACTTGCAAGTGGTCAAAAGCCAGCTTCCTTTTACGTCGATGGCCCCGCCGTTGTCGGCGATTTGGCGCAAAATTTGGAGCAAATCGGGCTGCAACTTGAAAGTCTTCAGCGGCGTCAGCAGGAAGAGGAATTCAATCTCAATGTCCTCCTGGCCAACATGGTCGAGGGCGTGATGGTGGTCGATCAGCGGCATATCGTCCGGCTGGTCAACGATGAGCTCCTCAATCTCTTCGGGCTCAAAAGCAGCCCGCTCAACCGCACCGTGCTGGAATCGTTGCGCGAAGCGCGGGTGGAGATGATCGTGCGCGAGACCCTGCTGAAGAGCGAGCCGCAACGGCAGGAAGTCCTCCTGCAAAGCACCTCGGGCGCGACGCGTTTCTTTGAAATCAGCGCCGTGCCCATTCGCACGAAAACCGGCGGGATCGCCGGGGCCGTACTGGTCTTCCACGAGATCACCCGCATCAAGCAACTGGAGGTGATGCGCAGTGAGTTCGTGGCCAATGTCTCCCACGAGCTTCGCACGCCACTGGCCATCTTTCGCGGTTATCTTGAGACATTGATCGACCATCCGGACCTGCCTCGGACGGAGGTGAAGCGCGTGCTCGAGGCGATGCAGCGCCACTCCGGGCGCTTGAATGCGCTGGTGGAAGATCTGCTCGTACTCACGCGGCTGGAGGCCAAACAGATTCAGATCGAGTTGAGCCCCATTCGGCTCGACACCTTTTTCCGTCAACTCCTCCAGGACTGGAAGCAGCGGAAGAATTTCAGCGAGGCCACGGTCACGCTTAACCTGCCGGAGACGCCACCCGTACTGGAGGTTGATCCGTTGCGTTTTGAGCAGGTGATTCTCAATCTGCTCGAGAATGCGGTGGCCTATTCGAATCCTCCGCGCCAGATCACCATTTCCGTGGCTCTGCTGGCGGGCCAGGTCGAGGTGCGCGTGGCCGATAACGGCATTGGAATCCCGCCATCGGACCTGCCGCATATTTTTGAGCGATTTTATCGGGTGGACAAGGGCCGCGGCCGTGTTTCAGGCGGCACGGGGCTGGGGCTTTCCATCGTCAAGCACATGATGCACTCCCACGGCGGCACGGTGCAGGTGGAGAGCGAGGTGGGGAAGGGGACGACGATCGTGCTGCGGCTGCCGGTGAGCCACGAAAGCCTCATGGAAAAGTAGGCCCGCGCGGAGCATGCCGATTCTTTCGTCACGTCCGCTCTCAAGCCGGCAGGGGCTTTTTCCTCGCGGGTGGACTTCTTTAGGCTATAGTGAAAGTTCAAATGTATCGCCATGCGCGGCTCACGATTTTGTTGGCCGGCTTCTTTTTGCTGAACGGCGTGCTGGGACTGGAAAGCTGGATGTCCGCTTCCAGTACGGATACGCCCGATGAAAGCTACGAATACACGCTGCTTTTTACCCGCGTCGTCCAGCTGATCCGCCAGGATTATGTCGATGGCGCCAAGGTCAGTTACAAGGACCTCACTTACGCCGCCCTGCGCGGTATGCTTTCGTCGCTCGATCCGCACAGCCAGTTCCTCGATGAGGAAGATTTCCAGGACATGCAGCGCGAGACCAAGGGAGAATTCAGCGGGCTCGGAATCGTCGTCGGTGTGAAGGACGGGTCGTTGATCATCCTTTCCCCGATGCAGGATTCTCCCGGTGGCCGGGCCGGGTTGATGCCGGGAGATCGTATCCTGCGGATCGGTGATAAGAGCACGGAAAAGATGACGCTTTCCATGGCGATGAAAGCGTTGAAGGGGCAGACCGGTGAAAAGGCGCGGCTCACCCTGATGCGGCCCGTCGCGGGCGCGCCGTCCGGGGGCACGATTTTTCAGGTGGAGTTGACACGGGAAACCATCCGCGTCTCATCGGTCACGGATGCGAGGCTGCTTCCCGCCGCACTCACCGGGCCGGATAAAATCGGTTACATCCATATTGAGGAATTCGGCGAAAACACCTCCGATGAAATGGACCATGCTCTGGAGAATTTGCAGCACGCCGGGATGCAGGCGCTGATCATCGATTTGCGGAATAATCCAGGCGGGCTGCTCGACGCGGCGGTGGATGTCGCGGGCAAATTTCTGCCGCCGAATGTGGTCATCGTCTCGACCAAGGGACGGACCGCCGACCAGGAGCAGGAGTTCCGGGCGCACGCGGAACGCCAGCAGCCGGACTACCCGATCGCGGTGCTGATCAACGGCTACAGCGCGAGCGGAGCTGAGATTCTTGCCGGAGCGCTGAAGGACCTGAAGCGGGCGATTCTCGTGGGCGAAACAACCTTCGGCAAGGGCTCGGTGCAGACTGTCCAACCGCTCGGCAATGGCGTCGGTTTACGTCTGACCACGGCGAAATACTATACCCCGAGCAAGAAGACGATCCACGAAGTCGGCATCTCGCCCGACATTGAGGTGCCGATCAGCGACGGCGAGGAACGGCGCATTGTGCTCGCCGAAGCCAAGCGCCCGCTTTCCGCCGAGGAACAGGCCGATGCCGCGAAGATGGAAGACCGGCAGTTGCAGCGGGCGATCAGTTCCCTGCGTAGCATCCAGATTTATAACGAGCGCCAGTCCTCGCAAAAGACCGCGCGGACCAATAACCATCCTTCGCCCAAACCGGCGGATGGCTCCGCTTCGCCGGATGCGACGAGGTAATCCTTCGTCCTTTGTTACTCGTTTTCAGGCTGGCAACCAAGGGTCGCGGAAAGGGATTCGCGGTGATCATAGACCGCCGCTTCCATTTTAGTTACACTCCTTCGCATGCGCGTTTTGGGCATTGAAACTTCCTGTGATGAGACGGCGGTGGCATTGGTGGAAACCAATCCCTTTACCACTGATGTCCTGGCCGAGGTGGTCAGTTCGCAGATCAATCTGCACCGGCCCTTTGGCGGCGTCGTACCGGAAATGGCCACCCGCGAACATCTGCGCAATTTACCGCTGCTCGTGCCGCAGGTCATGCGGGAATTGAATCTGAGCCTCGACTCGGTCGATGCGATTGCGGCGACCGAGGGGCCGGGGCTTGCCTCCTCGCTCCTCATCGGCCACTCCTATGCGCGGGCGCTGGCCATCGCGTTGTCGAAGCCGATGGTGGGCGTCAATCATCTCGAGGGACATCTCTACTCGCCGTTCATCGCGAACCGGCGCGCGGTCGAGTTTCCATTCGTGGGCCTGATCGCCAGCGGAGGCCACACGTTGCTGGTGCATGCGCTCGGCTGGAATCGCTACGTCAAACTTGGCTCGACCGTGGATGACGCGGCCGGGGAAGCCTTCGACAAAGTCGCGAAACTGATCGGGCTGCCCTATCCGGGCGGACCGGAAATCGAGAAGATGGCGAAGCAGGGCAATCCCGAAGCCTACGGCCTGCCGCGGAGCTTTCCCGAGCGGGACAATTTGAATTTCAGCTTTAGCGGCTTGAAAACGGCCGTCCGTTTCTTTTACGAGAAAAGCCCGCAGATGCATGCCGATCCCGGCTGGGCGCATGACCTTTGCGCCTCCTTCCAGAAGGCCGTAATCGATGTGCTGGTGCGGAAATCCCTCCAGGCGGTTGCCATGGCGCGGGTGACCCGGCTGGCGGTTTCAGGCGGTGTCCTTTGCAACCGGACGCTGCGCGATGAACTGGAGTTGGCGTGCTACGAAGCCAAGATCGATCTGGTCGTCGCGGACCCTGCATTCTGCACCGACAACGCGGCGATGATCGCAGGCACGGCGGCGGAGAAACTGGAAGCGGGCATTCCCGCCCAATGCGGCGACGATATCAATCCAAACCTAAATCTCTTCGCCCCCGAGCCAAACGGGGACATGACCCGAGGCCTCAACGCGGCGATCAAACTCAAGAACCGGCAGAAGAAGGAGATCG
>JAMFSY010000042.1 GCA_026225555.1 Methylacidiphilales bacterium | reverse complement strand
TGCGAGGGAAGCCTGCAACGTTTGAAGCTGGACCGGATCGATCTTTATCAACTTCACCGGATCGACTCGAAGGTCTCCCTGGAAGATCAGATCGGCACGTTGCTGGAACTTCAGCGCGAAGGCAAAATCCGGCACATCGGCTTGTCGGAAGTATCGGTCGAGCAGATCAAGGCGGTGCGACGTTTGGCTACCATCGTTTCGGTTCAGAATCTTTATAATCTGGCGAACCGCAGTGCCGAGGCTGTTCTCGATTACTGCACCAAGGAGAACATCGCGTTCATCCCCTGGTTCCCACTCGCGACCGGCGGCCTGGCCAAGCCCGGCAGTTCGCTCAGCGTCGTGGCGGAAAAACTCAAGGCCGAACCGGCGCAGGTGGCGTTGGCGTGGCTGCTCAGGAAGTCGCCCGTCATGCTTCCGATTCCCGGCACCTCCAAGCTCGATCACCTCGAGAGCAACACGGCGACTGCGCTCCTGGAACTCGACGCCGCGACCGTCAAGGAACTGGAGGCCAGCGCCGCCAAGGCTTGACGCGTCGCCCTGCTCACCTCCAGTTTTTCCAGGATGCCTCTTTTCAAATCCGGTCTCGTCTCGGTCACGTTTCGTTCTCTTTCTGTTCCCGATATCATCGATCTGGCGGTCGAGGCGAGATTGGACGTGCTGGAGTGGGGCGGCGACATCCACGTGCCTGCGGGCGACATCGCGCACGCGCGCGACGTTCGCCGTTGGACGGAGGATGCGGGCCTCTATTGCGTGGCTTACGGATCCTATTACCGGCTGGGCCAGGGCGAAGCGGCGGGTTCTGCTTTCGAGCCCGTGCTGGAAACCGCCGTCGCACTCGGCGCCCCGACCATCCGGGTCTGGGCGGGCACGAAGGGATCCGATGAAATCACCGCCCCCGAAAGAAAAGCGATTATCGACGACGCCCAGCGTTGCGCCGATCTGGCTTGGGCGCGGGGCGTGACCGTCAGCCTGGAATATCACGGCGGAACGCTGACGGATCAGCGCGAATCGGTGCGCAGCCTGATGCAGGAAGTTTCCGCGCCCGGCCTGGAATTCCTCTGGCAGCCGACCAATGGAGCGCCCGAGCAGGAGTGTATCGAACGCCTCGTCGAAGTTCTTCCGCGCCTGCGGCACGTGCATGTTTTTCATTGGTGGCCGAGCGCGGCGGACCGCCGTCCGCTCGCGGAAGGAGAGGCATGTTGGAAACAGTATCTTGAGGTGTTGCAAAAGAAGGGGACCTCGCTTCCATGCCTGCTGGAATTTGTTCGGGACGACAGTCTGGAGCAATTTCTGCAGGATGCCGCGACGCTCAGGAGATGGCTGGCGGAGCTGGAATAATTGACCCTCTTTTTAGCGAGCGAATTCAAAAGCAAGAACCGGAGTTTTTCCCTTCTTAGAACCCTTATTGTTTGTCATGACGAAAAGGAAAATAATGGAAACGCTAATTGAAAAAATGAAGAAATCCCGCCCCGAAGCATACGCGACCAATGACGCGAAGTGGCGGGCGGTTTTGAGCCGGGACGCCAGGGCCGACAGTCAGTTCTACTACGCCGTCAAAACCACCGGCGTCTATTGCCGGCCCTCCTGCTCAGCGCGGTCTGCCCGGCGCGAAAATGTGACTTTTTATCGCTCCCCCGAGACGGCGGAAAAGGCGGGTTTCCGGCCCTGCAAACGTTGCCGTCCCCATGGTCCCACGCTCGCCGACGAGCATGCCCACGCGATTGCCGCCGCCTGCCGCGTGATGAACACGGCGGAGGAATTGCCAAGTCTGGACCTGCTCGCGACGACGGCGGGCATGAGTCGCTATCATTTCCATCGCCTCTTCAAAACCGTCACCGGGCTTACCCCGAAGGCCTTTGCCATGGCCCGGCGCGCGGAACGGTTGCGGGAAGGACTGCCCAAACGTGGCACGGTGACAGAAGCTTTTTATGATGCCGGATTCAATTCGAGCGGGCGCTTTTACGCGAAGTCCGCACAAATGCTCGGCATGAAACCAAAGGATTTCCAGAGCGGCGGAAGTGGAGCGACGATTCGTTTCGCCATCGGTGAATGTTCCCTCGGTTCCATTCTGGTCGCCGCCTCGGAAAAAGGAGTCTGCGCGATTTTCCTCGGTGACGATCCCGAAGCGTTGGTGCGGGATCTCCAGCACCGGTTTCGGAAGGCCCACCTGATCGGTGGCGACCGCGCGTTCGAAGAGTTGGTCGCCAAGGTCGTTGGATTTGTCGAGGCTCCGAAGCTCGGCCTCGACTTGCCGCTCGACGTTCGCGGCACCGCCTTCCAGCAACGCGTCTGGCAAGCGCTGGTGGAAATCCCGCTCGGCTCGACCGCTTCGTATACAGAGATCGCCAAGCGTATCGGCGCGCCAAAGTCGGTGCGGGCCGTGGCGGGAGCGTGCGGCGCGAACCCGATTGCTGTGGTGATTCCCTGTCACCGTGTGCTTCGCCATGACGGCAATCTTTCCGGTTATCACTGGGGAGTCGAGCGCAAGCAGGCGTTGCTCGATCGGGAATCACGCGCTTTGAAATGACAAGGCCTCTTCCACCCGGCGCCGATGACGCTGTCCGCCATCTGGCCGAAGTCGATCCCATCCTGGCTGCGGTCATCGCACGGGTGGGGCCGCGCCCGGCGGCTCCGCGTTCCAGAGTCGATCTCTTTCAGGCGCTCCTGCGGGCGATCATCTATCAGCAACTTCACGGGAAGGCCGCCGCGGCGATTCATGGTCGCGTGCTTAAGATTGTGGGAACGGGGCGTCATGCGGCGGTCTCGCTTGAGACGATTTCCGATGAAGCGTTGCGCGGCGCGGGACTCTCCGCGAGCAAGCTTCTCGCCATTCGCGATCTGGCAACGCGAACGCTGGATGGCACCGTACCCACCGTCCGCGCGTCGGCCAAATTATCGGATGACGAGCTCATCGAACGCCTGATCGCCGTGCGCGGTATCGGTCCATGGACGGTCCACATGCTGCTGATTTTTCACCTGGGCCGGCCCGATGTCCTGCCCACCGGAGACTTCGCCATTCGTCGCGCTTTCAGTCTTCTCTACCGCCGGGGGCGCAAGGTCACGCCCGACTCTCTCCTCCGGCACGCGAAACTGTGGCAACCGTACCGGTCGGTCGCCAGTTGGTATCTCTGGCGTTCACTTGATCCCGAGCTGTTGGCCTCCAAATCAAAATAGCGCGGCGTCGAAACCGTTAAAGATGGTGAGTCCATCGACTTCGGAGTAGAAGATGGGATGCAGAAGAAGTTATTTACCGAGCTGGGCTTATCGCCTGAGTTGTTGAAGGCCGTGGCCCAGATGGGTTTCGAGGAAACCACGCACATCCAATCGCAGGCAATTCCCGCACTCCTGGCCGGGTCCGATGTGGTGGGCCAATCGCAGACCGGATCGGGCAAGACGGCCGCCTTTGCGCTGCCCGCGATCGAGCGGGTCGATGTTCGCCTGCGCGCGCCGCAGGTGCTGATTTTGTGTCCGACCCGCGAACTGGCGGTGCAGGTCGCGGAGGAAGTGGCGAAGCTGGCCTCGTTCAAAAAAGGGGTGCGCGAGATCCCCATTTACGGCGGACAATCCTACGAGCGCCAGTTGCGCGGCCTGCGCGACGGAGCGCAGATCATCATCGGAACCCCGGGCCGCGTGATGGATCATCTCAACCGGCGCACGTTGAAGCTGGACCAATTGAAGATGGTCATCCTCGATGAGGCGGATCGCATGCTGGACATGGGCTTCGTCGAAGATATTCGTGAAATCCTGGGACAAGCCCCGGCCGAGCGACAGACGGTCTTCTTCTCGGCGACCGTGCCGCGCCCGATCCAGGAATTGATCAAGTCGTTCACCCGCAACCCGGTCAACGTGACGATCGATCAGCAGGCGTTGTCGATGCCGGCGATCGAGCAGATTTATTACGAGGTGGATCGCCGCGCCAAGCTCGACGTGCTCTGCCGCCTGATCGATTTGCAGGACATCAAATTCGGCATCATTTTTTGCGCCACCAAGATGATGGTCGATGAATTGACCGAGCATTTGACCGCGCGCGGTTACGCGGCGGACAAGATGCATGGCGACATGACGCAAGCGATGCGCGAACGGGTCATTGCGAAGTTTCGCAAGCGCGGACTGGAATTTCTAATCGCGACCGACGTCGCGGCCCGGGGTCTCGATGTCGATGATGTCGAAGTTGTTTTCAATTACGATCTCCCGCATGACGGGGATGATTACATCCACCGGATTGGCCGCACCGGCCGCGCGGGTAAAAGCGGTCGCGCGATCACGTTCGTCTCGGGGCGCGAGATTTACAAGATGCAGAACATCATCCGCTTTACCAAAAGCAAGATTCGCCGGGAGCGGATTCCCTCAGAGGAGGAAGTCGAGCAGAAACGCGCGAACAGCTTCTACGATTCACTGCGCAAGACTTTGGAAGAGGGGCAATACGACCGCCAGGAGGCCTTGCTTGGCCGCTTGCTCGATCAGGGTTTCGCGGCGACCGATATCGCTTCCGCCTTGATTCATATCTATAGCGAAGAAAAGCCGGTTGAACCCACGCGTGAAGAGCGGCCTGCTCCGTCGCGGCGGGATGATGGCCCCCGGCCGGAATATCGCGATCGTCCCGAACGCCGGGATCGCCCGGAACCCCGCGAATACCGTTCGGAACCAAGGGATCGGTCGGAGCCAAGGGAGCGTCCCGAGCCGCGGGAGCGTCCGGCGTCGTTCGGCCTGAAGGCCAACCGGGAGGGCGGCGAAGTTTCGCACGAGCCCGGCATGGCGCGGCTGATCCTGGGCGTGGGCCGCGAGCACGAAGTGCAGCCGGGAGATGTCCTGGGCGTGATCGTGGGAATTACAAAATTGCCCAAGGAAGCGGTCGGCGTGATCCGGCTCCAGCCCAAGCAGTCATTTGTGGACGTGAAGGAGGAGCATGCGGAATTCATCGCCTCCAAATTGAATGGGATCCAGTTCAAGGGCCGCAAGCTTTGGTGCAAGCTCGCGACCGCGGCCAAGCCGGTGGTTAAAGCTGTCGCTGGCGCCACTGGTCCGGCGGAAGGCCCGTAATCCGGGAGAAATCCTGCGAAAGATGAAAGGGCGAACTGTAGCCCAGCTTCTGGGAAATCTCCTTGATCGTCAGGCTGGTGTTGAGCAGGAGATTTTTCACCCGGCGATGGCGAATCTGGAGCCGGTATTGATTTGGGGATAGGCCGGTCTGGCTTTTGAATTTTCGGCGGAAATAGGAGTAGCCGATGCCCAGCTTTCGGGCGAGCTGCTCCAGGGACAACCCTCCTTCAACATCTCGCGCGAGCAGGGCTTGAGCGTCCGAAATCAGTTGGTTCGCCCTCGGGCGCGCGGCGTGGCGCGGTTGGGAACTCCAACGCAGCAGAGCGAGAATTTCCGCCGCCATTAAACCGAGCCGCACGGTGAATCCGGGTGGCTTCAACCGGGCCAGCCCGAGCGCGGCTTCCAGGATATCTTCCACTTCCAGGGCGGAATGGGTGCGATAAAGCGGATGCTGGGGATCGATGATTCCCGAGCGTTTCAGCCCATCAATATAAGAGCCTTTCAACTCAATCCACGACTCCGTCCAGCCCGTGGCTGGGTCGGGACGATAGCGATGCCAGACGCCGGGAAATAAAAGGAAAGTCGTTTTCGCGCTGACTCTTTTCGGCTTGGTATTCGCGGATTCGAACGAGCCTTGGCCGCTGTGGATATAGAGAATCTGATACTCGGATAAAGTGCGGCCCTGGTCCCAGGCAAGATGGTGGCTGTCGGGATGGCGGACGGGAGGATAGGCCGCGTGAGGCGGCACGCGAACGGTGCCAAACGAGGTCGCGTAAATGCCCCAGGAACGCATCTTGGGCGCCACAGGAAAGTAATCGAAGAAATTTTGTGCCATGACTATTTTCCCGAGGCAACCGGGCCGCTGATCCGCAGTTTCCACAGGATGGCGGGATCGGCATCGAGACTTGCCTCCAGCGTGGGATCACCCCAGATGAAATCACGCCGGATAAGCAGCTCATTCCAACCGGGCTGGAGCGAAAGCGGTTGGGAAGCATCGAGCTTGATCCAAGGTTGTTCCTGGTCGGTTATGGTCGGCAGCGGCTTGCCATTGAGCTGACCTCCGGTCGCGCCTTGTCCATCGAAGTTGGAGACATGAAGAGTGACTTGGGCCGCTTCGGGCGAGTAAATGTGAGTGAGAAGATAGGCGGTTCCCTCATCGTCGTTGAGAACCCAGTGAAGCGTTTTTTCCAAGTCTACCTGATCGGTGTCGAGCTCCACTTCACGCCAGGCGAGCTTGCGCTGGGCGGCGCGGGTGTGGGTTTGCTCGCCGTCATAAATGGCCGAGAGGTCCCGCGTTGTATCGGGAGGAAAGATAGAGTGGAAAAGAATTTTTACGATCTGGTCGCGGTCGCTTTGGACATCGAGCCGGTTGATGGACGGTGAACCAAACGGCCCGATGGCCATCCACGAACGAAGGGGAAGAGGGGCAATCGGCACATTTTCCACGGTCGACCAACTGCCCGGATAAAGCCGGGCTTCGGTCGGTTCGTCGTAGGTGTCACGACTGGCGGAGCCATCGGTATTGCTCCACCAAAAGCGATTCAGGCCACCGAGATTGGCGTCGAAGTTTCCCTCCGTGCGCCAGCCATCCAAATGGGGAGAGCCCGGGATGGCGACGCGCGGAATCGCAGCCGCCAGGACGAATCCCTGTCCATCGGCATCGATTTGGTAACCGGTGGTCGCGTGAGGAATGAGCGCGACGTGGGCGAAGGTGACGCTGCCGACGGGAGTGGTATAAGTCTGGGGTGTCGCGTCGGGACGGGGCCACGCCGGGTACATGCCGAGGACGACGGCGTGGGGGGCGCCGTTATCTTTGAAGATGCCGAAGACAAAGCGGACGTCCCCCGGACGACCTCCCGGCGCGGAACCGCCCGGCGGGGCCTTCGGATCGCCCTGAAGATAGAGCCCGAAAGTATCGTCGCCGCGACCATGGGCGAAGATATGCTGCGGCAGGAGAAGCGGTTTGATATCAAACGGGTGTCCGAGGCGCACCTTCCAGCGAAGGTAAAGATGGTCTGGATCGTACAGGCAACGCACCTCGACCGTTTGGGAGGGCCCGCTGTGGAATTGCACCGCATTGCAGGCTTCCCAGCCACGCATCGATCCGTCAAGAGCGGGGCCGCCGCCGGGCGATGGATAGAATTGCGCCACGCGGGCCTCGGCTGCTCCGCCGCGCACCCGGAGGGCCGCTGCGGGAGGCGAGGCGATTTTGTCCGCGGTCAAAGCGACCGATGCGTCCAGGGAGGCCAAAGGATGGACCGGATTTTCCGTCACCGTCCAGTGCCGGGCTTCGTAGATTTGCGGCATCGTCTTGCCCATGGCCAGATAGATTTTGCCATTGTCGCGATTGGCGTAGGCATAACCGGCAAAGAATTCACCGGGCTGCCAGTAAGCGCCCATCTGATCGTGCGGGACGAGATGGTCGTCGGGGAAAAGCGTGTCCACGTAAAGACCGTCCTCCGTATAAAGGAGGATGCCGGCCCGGGAATTGTCGATCACACCCACGAGCCCGTTTAGCGGCGGGCTGACATAGATCGGGCCATACACTTGACCCGGCGTGGCATTGCCTTCGATGGCGGTGCGCCCCACCCGCCAGCGTTGCCGATAACCACCATGACCATCGGACACGTAGCGGGAAAGTTTGAATTGAGAGCCTTGATTGGCGCTGAAATCGGGCCCGCTTCGCGCGGAGACATAGAGATCGCCGTTAGCCGCCTTGGTGACGGAAGCCCAATCGCTGTTGAAGGTATTTCCCACTTCATTTCCGCCGCGCAAGGCGATCGCGCGGCCCTTTTGCCGCGCGACAAAAATCTCATCGGTTAGCAGTTTCTTCCAACCCCGGGGATCGAAGATGGGCGTGCCTTGTCGATCAAAGCGCGGGGGCGTCAGTCGCCAGATGTCGTTCGTCCCTTGGCCCATGCAGACTAGGGAAAGATCGTCGAACCAGGTCTCGCCGAAATAGCGCAACGTGCCTGGCGGCGGCGTGGTGGGGAAGGGGATATACTCATCGCTCTCGACCTGCCCGTCGGCGTTGAGATCGCGCCAGAGGTAGTATCGATTTTCCTCGCCGACGTGTTGGGAAAGAAGCCCGGCGCAGGCCCGCCAACGATCGCCCTCCAGATGATAAAGCATATAGCCGCGCCCGTAGGCCAGATAGACATCGTCGCCCCGATAAATGATGCGGGGTAGCGCCATCTTTTGCGCGAGCTTTCCGCCAAAAGCGCCTTGAGTCCACACGGCCGTCGGAGTCCATTGCCCGGTGGTGTAATCGATTTTCCAACGAATGAGCGTGTCGCGCTGTCCCGGGACGTAGGCAACGTCCGGATGAACTGGATCGATGGTATACCCGTCGTTCGCCTTGGTTTGCGGAATGACCCACTGGCGAAGCAATTCGCCGCTGTCACCGCTCCATTCGCTGAGCCGGTTGGGACCGGCCTGCTCGACGACCATCAGCCGATCCTGACCCTGCGCATCTGTCCAGCAGGCAAGCTTCTCCGGCGCCATGAAGGTCAGCGGATCGTAGGCGCCATCCTTCTGTGCGGCCAAGCGGCCATAGGTTCGCAGCCGTCGGCCTTGGGAATCGAATTGGTAAACGTGATTGGCGTTGGAATCGCTGAGGTAAATGCGGCCATGGCTGTCGACCTCAATGTCGAAGGGATGAATTTCCGGGGGAACGGCGAAGAGCCGAGAGGGTGTCGACTTCTCCCAACCCGGTTGGAGGCGGAGGGAAAGAATTTCGTATCGAGAACCGGTGCCGTGGAGGATATAGAGTCGGTTCCCGCGCGCGGCGAGTCCCAGCGGGCGCTCGACTTTCCACTCGGCCAGGATCGAGGCATCGCGGCCATCGAGGGCTCGGATGCGATCGACAGGCTTCGTGGTGCTCTCATCGGAATCATGGAGGATTTTTCCGCGCTCAGCCTCGAAGACGACCGTTCTTCCCTGAGTCGCGTCGGGCCATGCGGCGAGCGCGGTCACCCAGCCGTCGGGCAAGTAGACATGATCGCGATTGGCGTGCTGATGGCCGAAGGGCTGGCCGTCGGCGCGGCCGATAAATTTCACGCCGCCATCGACGCTGAAACTCCAGGTCGCCTTGCCATCGGTGCAGGTCGAGCTCCCTCCCGCGAAGACGCCGGAAGAATAGCCGGTGATGATCTGGTCGTAGTTGATCGGCTTGGTGAAGTCGGTGAGAAAATAGTTCGTGCCGTTCTCGAGGTATTGAAAACAGACCGAGCCCTTGCCGTCCGCAGCGATATCAACATCGTCCAGGGGAGCTCCCACGGGATCGCCTTCGATTTTGCCCGGCAGTGTGTCCTCGGCGGGTGACTGGCCCCAGGAACCGCCGGAAGAGGCGAGCTTCGGTACGATGGAGTGATATTGACCGTCGATGGGCCACATATCCACCGCCATGTAGATGCCCTTCAGCGCATAGGTCCCGGGAGGAACCGGCATATAATTATCGTCGAGGCCATCCCATGTCTCGGTGAACTTTCCCTGGTTTTCGGCGGTCACAGTGCGGACGACTCCGGCGGCAAAAGTGCCGATGATCCAGGCGGGATCTTTCGGATCGGTGGCGGCCAGCGTCACCCGATAAGTCCGGGGCAGCGGGCCATCGGTGGGCAGTTGGTAATGCACCGAAACTCCAATGACGGACGCGGAGGCGGCGACGGGTGTCTGGCCCCGGCCGCCGAAGGGAAGAAAGAGAAGCGCCACGCCATAAAAAAAGGCGCGCGTCTTCAGGCCGGGGGAACTCATGTCGGCAGGGGATCGCGTGGTTCAAGAACCATGTCGCCACTCTATCCCGCCTCCGCTCGATGGCCAGTCTGCGACCGCCGATTATTGGATGATGGTTGGCAGCGGGAACTTCGAGATATCGACCGAGACTTGCGAGGCGAGCTGAGTCAGCAGCCGGAAAACATCGCGGTTCCACGAGGCCGCCTCATCGATCTTTCCGCTGACCGGGTCGGTGATCTGGTAGGATTGCCCATGATAATCCAGGGCTATGAGCGGATCCATGAGCGGGGTCGAACCGACCGGCCAGCGCAATTGCAGAATGGGCCGGCATTCCGATTTGGGAATATGCTGGATCAACTGGGTATGCTCGAGCGCGGCGGCAAAGGCGGTTTGTTCCTGGGCGGCGGCGGCCAGGATGCTGAGGAATGATCTCAGGACGAGCCGGGGGCTGGAATCCTGCTTGTCCGTGAAGTCTCCCTCGACGGAAAAGCCCTGGGCCAGCAGGGCGCGCATATTTTCGAGGGAACTGCCTTCCTCGTAGACCGCCGTTCCGCGCAGGCGCTTGACCGTGGTGCTGCCGTCCTGGCCCAGGATGAAGCGGGGCATCAACTCGGTGCTTCCGAGCTCCCATTTTCCATCGGCATCTTTTTGGTAGATGAGATGTTTGTCCTGGGCGTCGAGCAGGTCCTTGGCGGCCGGGGCGGTCTCGGAAGTCCAGCCATTGGCGAGCGGGACGAACTTTTGATCGGCCACCAGTTTGAGATCGCCATCCCGCTGGAACTCGCGCGCAATGGCGCAGATTTTCAGGAAGGTGGCATAGGAACGGGAATCGCGGGCCGGGTTGTTGGAATAGGTCGTGACCTGGGTCTGGCCCGGCAACTGAATTTCAAAACGCTCGACCATCAACCGGAGCAACTGGTCCACTGGCCAGCCTTGCTGAAAGAGCGTGTAGACGACATTGGCGGGCACCGGCTGCAAAAGTTCCTGGGCGACTTTATCATCCGAAACCGGAATGAAAGTGAAAGAGGGGGTCGTGCTTCCGCCCGCCGCGAGCGTGCCCGTTTCGGTCAGGACGGGAACGTGGAGCGTGCTTTGCGGGACGGTGTTGTTGACGCCGCCGTTGATGGAGCCGGAGAAATTATATTGGACGCTGATCTGGCCGAATTGGAGAAAGTAAGTCGGGTCATGCTGATCCAGCCGCGCGAGATTGAGCAGCATCTGGCGGTTGGAACTATCAGCGTAGGCCGCGTTGAAGCCCTTGTAATCGGATTCGTAGCGCATGCCCCCGCATCCGGGCAAAAGCGCGAGGCAGACAACGCCGAAAAAAAACAGACGATATGACCGAGCAAAAGCGAAGACCGGTAATTTCATATTCGTCTCCTTGATGATGGCGCATTACTTGCAAACTTTGGGTTCGTCACCGGCGGCGAATATTAAGGATGGTTTTCTTGTTGCCGTCAAACCGTATCGATAAGATGCCCTGGGAAGGGCTTTTGTCTCGGGCTTCCCTTTCCACGGAAACTATGTCTCACTCCTGAACGACCTGCTTCCTGTGCCCAATGCCATGAACACCAACCGTATTCCTATTGTCGTGGGCGTCACGGGGCATCGTGATCTGCGGGAGGGGGACCGCCCCGTCCTTGAGGAGAAGGTTCGGGAAATCCTGACCGAACTGAGGACGAGTTACGCGAATTCGCCGCTCGTCGTGCTGAGTTCCCTGGCGGAGGGTTCCGATCAACTTGTAGCCCGGGTGGCCCTCGATTGCGGCGCCCAATTGATGGCGCCTCTGCCGATGCCGGTGGATGAATACCGGAAGGACTTCGTCTCCGAAAATGTGCTGCGCGAATTCTCAGACTTGTTGGGCCGGGCCGCCGCTTCCTTTGTGCTGCCTTATGAATTGGGGACAACTTCGGAGAACATTTCCGACGAGGATCGTCGTGCCGGGCAATATGCCAAGGTGGGGCATTACACCCTGCGTCATTGCCACATTCTTTTGGCGCTGTGGGATGGGGACAAGACGGAGAAGACCGGCGGTACGTCCCAGGTGGTGCGGCAGAAGCTCACGGGATTTTTAGCAACAGAGACGCCCGAGTGGTCGGTCCTAACTCCGCCCGATTCCGGCATCGTTTACCAGGTCGTGACGCCGCGGGAGTCCAATCCGAATCCTTACGAGCCCTTCCGCCTGAAGAAATATTACCTCAATCCCCAATTTCACGGCGAGGGCGAGGAGGGTGCAACCGCTCTGGAGAATGCGGAGAAAATCTTCACCTCGCTGTTGCAGCGGACTGATGGATTCAATCGCGATGTCATCCGGCACGAGAAGGACCTGGCCGGTGAGTTCCAAAAAAGCCGCGCCACGCTGGAACCCGATCATTATCTCGGCAAACAGGACGAAAATCTGATGGCCCTGCTGGGGCCTTTTGCCGCGGCCGATGTGCTTGCCACCTTTTTTCAGAAAAAGCGGCGCTTCTCGCTCGCGCAAGTTTGCTTTCTTGCCCTGGAGGCGCCGGTCTGCCTGGCGGCCTATCACACGGCCGATGTCCAACATCCCACACAGGGTCTCATTTGCCTCGCGCTCTTCTTTCTCGCGCTGGGCTGGGCATTTTATGTTTACCTGAAGGCCAAGACGCACGGGTACGAGACCCGGCATCTCGATTACCGCGCGCTCGCGGAAGGGATGAGGGTCCTTTATTTCTGGCGGCTGGCGGGAATTCACGACGATGTCGGCGCGCAATATCTGCGCAAGCAACGATCCGAGATCGACTGGATTCGCCTCGCGGTACGAGCGGCGGATTTGCGGACTTCATTGCAGGCCAGCGCCAGTCCGCCCTACGAGTGGATCGAGACGCACTGGATGGGAGATCAGCTTCACTATTTCGAAAAGAGTGGTGTCCATAACGGCCGTTTCGCCGAGCGCTGCGAGTTGTCGGCGCGCGTGGCGGTGAAGTCCGGCATCGCGGTCGCGGCCCTGATGCTGGCGACGCATACTTATATTTTTTACGAACACCTCGCACTCTCCGAGGAGTGGGGCCGGGTCCTCCATAATCTCAGCGTGGTTATCGTGACCCTGCTCGCGACGGGCGGGGCGATCACCGCCTATGCGGAGAAAATGGCCGTGGCCCAGACCTCCAAACAGTACGGACACATGCGCCGCCTCTTTACCCTGGCCCTGATGGAGAGTCGGGCTTGCCTGGAACGAGGCGAGTCCGATCACGTCCGGGCGATCATCCGCCGGCTGGGGCATGAGGCGTTGCGCGAAAATGGCGACTGGGTCGTGCTGCATCGCGAACGCCCGATGGAACTGAAACTTGGATAGGAAGCCGTGTTCATGAGTCCCGCCTTCGATCTTCCCCAGATTTATATCATCGGCTTTAGCGGCCGGCCGGTCGTGGCCGATTCCGGCGCCATCGCGAAGGCTTTGCGCGGGGAGCTGGAGAAAATGAAGTCGCCCGGCGTCCAGCTTCTCGCCATTTCACCCCTGGTCAATGAGACCGATCTGGTTTTCGCCGACGAGGTGATCGGGCAGGGGATTCCGCTCGTTATTTTGCTGCCACAACCTGTCGATCAACTGGCCGCGAATTTCCCCGGCGCGGCCGGGATTGAATTTAGCCGCGTTCTGGTCCAGGCGACCCGGGTTGAAATGTTGTCGCCCACTCCTCTCGGAACCGCGCTTCATCTGGGGCAAAAGCTGGTCGACAAGGCCGATATGCTGCTGGCACTGGGGGACGCAGCGGAAAGTGGCGAGACGGGTGAGATCATCTCCTATGCCACGAATCGCGGGCGTGCGGTCATCTGTCTTCAGGAAACCGCGCAGGGCGTGGAACGGCGCGCTTATCAACCGGGGGAAGGCGGCGCGAGACCGGTCGTCGGTCTGGACGAATTGCAGAAAGCGTTGGGTGAACCTCCGCCTGCTCCCCAGATCCCGGGTGATTTGGTCCGTTATTTCGAGCAATGCGACGCGCAGGCCACCGGGACGGCGCCGCAGGTGCGCCGCTATGTGGTCAATATCGTCCTCGCCAACGCGGTTGCTTCGATGGCCGGCGCAGTCAGTTCTTCTTTCACGCACTCCGCCGAGATTGGAACTTTTCTGACGGTGATGAAGTTCGGCTGCATCTTTCTCGGTCTGGGAATTTTCGCCATGCTGCGGCATCGGCAATCCCAGAACCTGTGGCTCAAGCTTCGGCTTAAGGCGGAGGTCTGCCGCTCGGCCATTGCGACCTGGAATTCCCGCCAGATCATCGAGCCGCTTTCCATCGACGAGATGCCGGAACTGCGCGAATTGATCCAGGCCCTCCATTATTACAGGGCCACGCAACCCGGCCGCGTCGAGATTTCGCTCGAGGCGTTCAAGGCCGATTACGGGATACGGCGTCTGGCCGACCAGTACCATTATTTTCATCGCCAGGCCGAATCTGCCTCGCGGATCTCGGCGAAGCTGACGCCGTTCTATTGGTTTCTCAGCGCTTCCGCGTTACTGACGTCCGGCGCTTCCCTGGTTTTCCAGTCGATTTATCATCAGCACAATACGTTCGGCACCTGGACGAATTTCATCTTCAACTTCATTCCCATCGTCGCCCCGGCCCTGGCCTCGTGGATTCTCGCCTGGGAGGCCATTGAGGCGGTCAGCCGCAAGAAATTCCGCTTTGCGGAAATGGAACGCCTGATGCGCGGCGCGATGGTGGACCTGGTACACAGCCACTCTTGGGACGCCGTGCATGATGTCGTGAAAAGGGCCGAGAAACTGCTCCTGAACGAGGTCTTGGAGTGGTACTCTTTCGTCAAGTACAAGTGAGGTAAACGTCTCCCAAAAAAGGATTCCCGCCATGCGTAACATTCTTTCCCTGGATGGAGGTGGCACCCGCGGAATTTTTTCCCTGCAGATTCTTGCGCGAATGGAGGCGCTGCTGCGGGAGAAATACCAGAAGCCCGATCTCGTCCTCGCGGACCACTTTCAATATATCGGCGGCACGAGTACGGGCGCCATCATCGCCGCCGCCTTGTCCTGGGGCGCGAGCGTGGCCACGATTGAGAAATTTTATCTCGAGCAATCCTACCAGGTCTTTGGCCGCAAGACGTGGGTCAGCCGTCTTCGCTCGAAATACCACGCGGCGGATCTCACCCGCTTGCTGCGTGAGTTTTTCTCAGAGGAAGACGGTACGCCTGCGCTGCTGGGCTCGGGCCGGTTGCGCACGCTTTATCTTTGCGTCATGCGCAACGCCACCACCGGCGCCCCGTGGATCATGACCAACAGCCGTTTCGCCAAATACAACGACGAGACCCTGCCCGAGAGCAACCTGAAGATCCCGCTTTACCAACTTATCCGGGCGAGCACGGCGGCGCCGATTTTCTTTCAGCCGGAGGAAATCACCCAGGGCCTGCAATCGTGGATGTTTCTGGATGGCGCGGTGACGCCCTACAATAATCCGGCGTTCATCATGTACCTGACCGCAACGCTGCCGTGCTTTGGCAATCGCTGGGAGGATGGGGAGGACAAGATGCGGATCATCTCCGTCGGCACGGGGAGGATGCGGGTGCGATTCACCAAGCAACGCGTCGATCAGATCAATGTCATCGATCAGGCGGCCCACGCGGTGAATGCGCTGATCGATTCCAATAATCAGCACCAGGATTTGATCTGCCGCGCCTTTGGCCATTGTCTTTTCGGCGAGCCGCTCGATTCCGAAATCGGCACGCTCATGGCCGACGAGATTTCCGCCGAGGTCAACGCCACGCATCCTCCCCGATTCGTCTATTGCCGCTACAACCGCAATTTAAGTGCCGACGAAATTTCGGAGGCCTCGGGCATTCCCAATTTCTTCTCCGTCGACAATCTGCGGGCCATCGAATACCTGCAAAAGCTAGGGAAAGCCTTTGCGGAGCAAAACGTGCGGGTGGAGCATCTGGCGTAGGAATTTGCTGAAAATGGCTCACTCTCAAAAATTCGGTCGTCCTGAGCTTGTCGAAGGATCAGTTCCGCCTCGGTAAAAGCAAGAGGTAGCCGACCTGATCCTTCGACAAGCTCAGGATGACTGCCTTTTTCAGTAAAATCCTAGAGCCGAAACCGGGCTCTACCCATTCACCCGATGCCGGTTTCGTGTATATTCCTGATGGCGAACCGAGCCTCCTGAGCGATAGTTGCCTATGAAACTTTCATCCCACTTTTCGTTCGTCCCCTTGTTTTTGGCACTTCTTCTGTGGATAGGGCGGACGACGGGAGTGGCGCAGGTGACTTCCGCTCCCAGCAGCAGCAGTCAGCCTTCCCCCGGCAGCCAGCCCTCGCGGGACAGTGAACCTTCCAGCTCGAGCGAGCCATCGCGCGACAGCGCTCCCTCGCCCTCCAGCCAACCTCCAGCTTCCAGCGAACCGAGCCGGGACAGTGCTCCTTCCGCTGCGTCCAGCCCCGGCACCTCGGGCGGCGATTCCGGCAACAATCCTTCCGGAGCGAACCCGGTTCATTATCATCCTCGGCCTGCGGGCCCGGTGACTCCTGCCGCTGACAGCGGCGGAACGACGACCGGCGGCCCCACCGGCAATTATCCCGGTTCGGGATCTTCCCCCACCACACCCCGTTCAACCCCGCCTCCCGGCACGACCCCCGCGCAGGCAAGTTCGGGCGCCGCAGCCACACCGACGACCGGCACTTATCCCGGCTCAGGTTCCTCAGCCAATCCTCCCGGCACCGGAAAATAACCAGGCAGGCCTGAGATCCGCGCCAGCCATCTGCCGCATGGCAGACCGTCGTGAGGGACGGATATTCCTGCATGAAAACATCAACACCTCGATGGATCGCGCTCGGCTCGATTACCCTGCTTCTGTGGGCGGGACATTTGCCTGCTTATAGTCAGGCCAGCGGTGGAAATAGCGGCCCTTCCGGCGGTGGAGGCACCTCCACTTCTCCCTCAACCGGCGCCACCGGCGTCAGCTCCAGCACCACCTTGGGGCCGGGCCCTGGAACCGGTGGACAGGGAACGACCCGCCCATCCTCCGTGCCGTCCACGGCGACGAATAACGGACCCGGTTCGCCCAATCCCTAAAGGGCTGTTCAAACATATTTACATAAATAGCTTTACAAGGCAGGGCCGCCGGGCAAACTAGCAACTTCGATCCATCGCTTCCCGCTGAAGCCAAGTAGTAGTGTCTCAGGTTGTCTCCTGTTCGCTCCCAACGGTAACTCATGCGTGCCAAAGCACGCTCTTCAATTGTCGGCGCCAGGTCGCAACCTAAAAACAGAAACAGTCATTACTATGAAATTATACGTGGGAAATCTTTCCTTCCAAACCACAGAACAAGACCTTAACGAACTTTTCGCCCAGTGCGGAACGGTCGTTGAAACCAACCTCATCATGGACCGTGAAACCAAACGCCCCCGCGGCTTCGGTTTTGTGACCATGAGCAGCGCTGCCGAAGGCCAGGCCGCTATCGAAAAGTTCCATGGTCAAAACCATGATGGACGTGACCTCACGGTCAACGAAGCCAAGCCGATGGAAGCCCGTTCGGGCGGCGGCGGCGGCGGTGGCGGTGGACGTCGTGATTTCGGCGGTGGCGGCGGCGGACGTTCGGGTGGCGGAAATCGCAACCGGTACTAAACCTCGTTCCAACGAAAATCACCGCCGGTGTGGCCGCAAGGCCGCCCGGCGGTTTTTCGTTTTTAGAAAGGCCGGTCCGCTGCTCGGCGGAATCGCCTGGAAATTTCGCGCTATTTTTTTCTCCGTTCCGGGATAGTTTAACTCTGGCGGCTGATTCTCTCTCCAACTTGGAAATGACGGTTTGGAGTTGATCAGGCTCATCATTTATTAATGTCCTGTATGGATAACAGTCTGAGAGTTCGTTTCTATGAATTCCCTCGTGATTAAGCACCTCTTCCTCTCCCCCGGTCATAATTTTTTTGGAAGACATGGGCAATCCGCCGAGAGCTTCCCCATCGTCGAAAGGGAAGAGCTTCACTGTGTGGCGGGAGCCGGTATCGAAGGAGATCGCTTCTTCAATTTCAAACCGAACTACAAGGGGCAGATCACCTTCTTTTCCGAGGAGGTCTACCAGGATTTGTGCGCCAGTCTCCACGTTCACGATCGGGGGCCAGAAGTGCTGAGGCGAAATGTCATCACGAAGGGAGCTGATTTGAACGAATTTATCGGTGCGGAATTCGATCTTCAAGGAGTACGCTTTTTAGGAACAGGTGAGTGCGCGCCATGCTATTGGATGGATCAGGCTTTCGGTCCGGGAGCGGAAGAAAAGCTGAAAGGTAGGGGTGGTCTACGTGCTAAGATATTGACTTCAGGCGTCTTAAAGAGGATCTAAGTTAATTAAAATCTCGTAAAAACTAGCGCAACTTAACTCTCGCCAGTCAACCAAAAGCAAGTAGCATGTAAACATGCAGAGCCTTGAACAAGTTGCTTTCAGTACCTTTAACCTTCGAAATAGTCCAGTAGGTCGCGCCTGAGATAGCCTTTGCCAAGTTCCCTTTTTATGACCGCCTGGCCTCCCGAACTTCCAGATCCCTTCGATCCCAATCTGGCCGCCTTCGCCATGCAGAGCGACCCGACATGGCCACCGGCGGTGGAGGAGCAGCCGCAGGCGATCGACAATATCGATGAAAGCGCGGAGCATTTCCGTTCCCGTTTTGATCTGCTGAAGGAAGAGCTTCAGAAATATATCGTCGGGCAGGATGAGGTCCTGGAACACGTCATCACAGCGGTCGTCGCCGGTGGCCATGTGCTCCTGGAAGGCGCCCCCGGACTGGGCAAGACCACGCTGGTCCGTTCCCTCGCGAACGCGCTCTCGCTCCAACTCCAGCACGTGCAGTTCACGCCCGATCTTGCCGCGCCGGATCTCATTGGCACCAATTTGCTGATTGGTAGCGGCTCCGGTCACGCTAATCCGCATTTCGAATTTTCTCCGGGGCCGATTTTTTGCAATGTGCTTTTGGGCGACCAGATCAATCGCGCTCCGCCTAAGACCCAGGCCGTCCTGCTTGAGGCCATGGACGAGAAGAGCGTGACCATCGCCGGACAGACCCGCCTGCTCGCCGAGCCATTCTTCGTTCTCGCCACGCAAAATCCGCTGGAGGAAGGCGCCTTTGCGCTGCCGCCCACCCAGCTCGACCGGTTTTTCTTCAGCCTGCCCATGTCCCAGCCGACCGTCGAAGAACTCGACCTCATCCTGGAGCGGACCATCGACGTTCCGCCTCCCGCGATGGAGCCAATTTTTCCCGGCGAGGATCTTCTCCTGATGCGCGACTTCGCCCGGGGCGTCGTGGTGGAACCTGCGGTGCGGCGGCAGGTGGCCGAAGTGATCATGGCCACGCATCCGCATGCCGACATGGGCCGCTCGGTGGGAGTGAAAAAGTATGTCCGCTGCGGCGCCAGTCCGCGGGCCGGACAGGCGCTGATCATGGCGGCGAAAATCCGGGCGGTGCGAGCCGGCCGTTTTTACATCATCACCGAGGACATTCTCGCCTTCGCCATCGCGGTCCTGCGGCATCGCGTCACGCTCACGCCCAAGGCGCAGATGGAAAACCTGGTCGTGGAAGATATCCTGATGAACATGCTTCAGGAGCTCTACCATCACTGGGGTAAATAGAGACGGGGCGACGCCTCGCGTTGCGGAAGCTACGGCTGGGGATTCTTTTCCAGCCATTCCTGATAGGTCATGCGGGGTATCTGAAAAAACGCGTCGCGGGTTTTGACATAGGCTCCCCTGCCGTTCATGCGCCCGATGGCATGCATCTCCTCGGCCCGGATGTAGGGACCGGCCGGATCAATGAATTCATCCTTCACGTGCATGGCGATGACCTGCCCCAGGATGATGCGTGAGCGTCCGATTTCCATCGTCGTGATTTCGCGGCATTCCAAGGCGGCGGGCGCTTTCGCGATGCGGGGTGGCGCGACCAGCAGCGAAGGCTCGGTGGCCACGCCCGCGATTTCGAGCTCATTTATTCCGGGAGGGAAATCAATGGCGCAGGTGTTCATCGCCTGGGCCATCTCCTCGTTCACCACGTTGACCACGAACTCATGCGTGTTGCGGATGTTCTTGGCCGTGTCTTTTCCCACGATCTCGCGGTCGGGCCGATTGGCCACGCCGATGGCCACGACGGGCGGATCGGTCGCGACATAATTATAGGCGCTGAAGGGGGCGGCGTTCAGCTTTCCATCGAGATCGAGACTGGTAATCCACGCGATGGGGCGGGGCGCGACGAGTCCGATCAGCAGGTTGTAGGTATGGTGAGGGTTGATCTTGGAGATATCGAAATCCATAAAAATAGCGGGTGACCCTGCACTCTAAACCAAGTCGGCCACTTCGCTAGCGGCGAATCTCATGCCGATGGCGCGACAGACTTTCGCGCGAAGGAGGGGCCGCTTATTTGCTGACCAGATGCACAGGATCCGGCGTGGCCTGCGCGAGCGTTGCGCCGCCGACCAGGACGGAAATGGATTGCGCGTAAAAGCCAGTCACGATGAGCAGAACGATGAGACCGATCAGGACGGCACTGGTGGTGCGATTGACCTTGATCGGCGTTTCATCCAGCGGCTCCGACCAATACATCGCCTTGATCGGGCCTAGGTAGTAGTAGAGCGCGGCGACTGCGGCGAAGATGGTGACGATCAACAGCGGATAAAGATGCCGGTTCCAGGCGACCAGGATGACGAGCGCCTTGGCGATAAAGCCGCTCAGCGGAGGCACACCCGCGAGCGATACCAGCGAGAGCGCAAAGGCGGCGGCGAGGAGGGGTGAACGTTGGGAAAGCCCGGCGAGATGATGAATCTCCAGGCCGGGCAATCGCCGTTCCAGCACGGCCAGCACGATGAAGATGGTGAAGGTCGCGAGGAGATAAGTGACCAGGTAAACCATGACGGTCGTCTGGCCGTTGGCCAATTCGGCGATCGAGGCGCGGGCGCCCCCGGGCAGCGAGGCGGCCGCTCCAATGACCGCGACCAAAATGAAGCCCGTATGCCCGACGCTCGAGTAACCCATCAGGCGCTTGAGATTGCGCTGGGGAATGGCGGCGAGGTTGCCCAGAAGCAGCGAAAGAATCGCCCCGACATAGAGGACCGGAACCCAGATGTCGCAACCCGGTCCCGCTCCAAAGACGCCGAGGACGATGCGCAGCAGAATGATGATGCCCCCGGCCTTGGAGCCGACGGAGAGAAAGGCGGTAATCGAATTGGGCGCGCCTTCATAGACGTCCGGCGCCCAGATGTGGAAGGGCACCATGGCGATCTTGAAGCCAACCCCGATGAGCACCAGCAGCAGCCCGAATCCGACCGCGGTCGGCATGCCGTAAATAAAGAGAGGGAAGATGGCGTCGAATCGGGTCGTGCCGGTGATGCCGAAGATATAGGCGACGCCCATGACCAAAAAGGCGGAGGAGAGTCCGCCGAGAATGAGATATTTCACGCCCGCTTCCAGCGCGACCAGGCTCCGCCGACGGTAAGCGACGAGGATGTAGAGCGAGATCGTGACCAGTTCCAACGCGACGAAGAGGAGCATGAAGTCGTTCGCGCTGGCCAGGAGCATGAGCCCGGTCGTGGTGAAGAGTGGCAGGACAACAAATTCCCCGCCGCCATGCGTGACTGGTTCCTGGACTTCGTCAGCCATCCAAATGGCCAGCGCGGCGACCGCGAGGAAAAAGAGGTGGAAGAATTTGGCCGCGCCGTCCCACTTGCAAAGCGAGCCCCAAAACAACGTCGTGTCCGTGCCGAAGAACAGCGTCTCGATCGCCGTGACCAGAATTCCCGCCAGCGCGAGCCGGGTGATTTCCCGCGCCGAAAGCGAGAGGAACGCTTCCAGGAGCAAAAGAATCATGGCCCAGACCGTGAGCAGAATTTCCGGCGCCAGATAGGTGAGGTAGGTGGGGGAAAGCATGGTGAAAGCCGGGACGAAATTACTTCATGAAAGGCAAAAGAGAGACGCTGGGCTGCACGATATGGATGAGGAGAAAGGGCATGAAGCCGATGATCAGCGAGGCGACGATGAGCAGCACATAAGGCGCGTTTTCCGCCAGGGTGGCGACATCGGTCATGCCGGGCAGCTCGATGACTTCCTCGCCCGCTGTCGAGGGGGTGGTGACGCGGTGAGGTTCGTAGCGGGCCTCCATCGGGCCGTAGAAAATCGCCTTGATCGCGCGAAGCTGGAAGATGGCGGTAATGACGGTTCCGAAAACAGCGGCGACCGCGTAAATGATCAGGAAGGAGGAATAGGAACCGAAGAACACCATGACTTCCCCGGCAAAGTTCGCGAGGCCGGGCACGCCCATGGAGGCCATCGAGGCAAAGGTGAAAAGGATGGCGAGCACGGGGGCGCGCTGGGCGAGGCCGCCGAGCTCGTTGAAACGGTTTTCGCCTGAGCGCTGGGTGATCTCGCCGCTCAAACCGAAGAGCAGCGCGGCGGAGAGGCCATGTCCGACCATGAGCACGACTGCGCCGCTGACCCCGAGCACGTTCCAGCAGGCGATGCCGAGAAAGAGATAACCCATGTGCATGATGCTGGAAAAGCCGATCATGGTGGGCAGTTCCTTTTGGGCGACGGTGATGAATCCGGCGTAGAGGAAATTACCGAGCAGCAAAAGGGTGAGGATCGGCAGGAACGTCTCGAAACCCTGGTGGAGCATTGGAATGGCGATGCGGATCATGCCGTAGAGTGCGAACTTTTTCAGGATCCCGGCGTGGAGCATCGCCGCGGCGGGCGGGGCCGAGGCGTAACCTGGAGGGGCCCAAGAGTGGAAGGGAAAGAGTCCCACCAAAATGCCGAACCCGATCAGCACGATGGGAAAGATCTCATTCTGCACCGTGGGCGAGAGGGGGTGGTTGGTGATGTAGCCCTGCAGCGCGACGATATCGAAGGTCCGCGCCTCAGCCGGGACCGCCATGACCAGCGCGACCAGTCCCGCGAGGAGGATCAGGCTGCCCGCCATGAGATAAATCGTGACCTGAAAGGAGGCGAATTGCCGGTTCTGCGAGCCCCAGATGCCGATGAGCAGAAAGGTGGGGATGAGCGCGAATTCGTGGAAGATGTAGAAGAAGAAAAGATCGAGCGACATGAAAGCGCCCATCGCGCCGAGCGACATGAGGAGGAGGTAACAGTAATATTCCGAAGAGCGCCGGATGGTCGCGGGCGAGATGGCGATGGCGGCGAACGAGACGATCGCGGTCAGGAAGAGCAGGGGCAGGCTGATGCCGTCGGCGCCGAGGTGAAAGCGGATCGGAGGCAGGCCGGGCAAGGTCGTCCAGGCGAGGTCCATCACATAGTAATAACCGCCCTGTGCGGCGGGATAGAAAGCGATGAGCGCCACCGAGAAAACGAGGTTGAACGCCGTCGCAATTCCGGCAGTCCGGCGGGCCGGAGCCTTGAAAATGATCAGGATAATGGCCGCGAGCGGAGCGAAGAGCAGGCCAAGAAGCGGAGAGAGGGTGGAGTTCATGGCGGGCTAGTGGACGAAGAGAGTGAAGTAGATGAGCAAGCCGCCACCCAGGCTGAAGAGAAAGGCGTAGGTTTGCAGGCTCCCGGTCTGGAAAAGCTTGAGCAGCTCACCCACGCCGACGCTGAGATAGGCCGCCCCGCGAATGATCACGCCATCGAGAATCCAGCTATCGATCCAGGCCAGGGCATTGGCGACGACCTGCTGGCCGCCGACGAGGCCGTGATCGTAGAACTCATCGACGTAGAACTTGTGGGCGAGAACGCGGATGTGCAGCGGATCTTTATCCCGACCCCGATAGATCAGGCAGGCCAGTCCGACACCGATGAGGACGAAGACGGCGGGAAGAACTTCGCCGAGGAAGAAGCTGATCTCGGGCGCGGCAATGGTGCTGCCATCATTGGGAATCTGGCCGGTGCTGCGTAGGAGTTCGACCGTCCACGTGTGATAGAAATCCTTGATGCCAAAGAACCAGTAGCCCACGAGCACCGAGGGAATCGCGAGGAGGATGAGCGGGATGGTCATCACCTTGGGCGATTCGTGCGGGTGCTCGGCGGCGGGCGTGCGGGGTGATCCAAAGAAGGCGACGAAAACGAGCCGCGTCATATAGAAGGCGGTCAGGAAGGCGGTGAAGACGCCGACCCAGTAGAACGCGGGATGATATTGATAGGCGACGGCGAGAACGAAATCCTTGCTGAAGGAACCGGCGAACCCCGGGCAGCCGATCAGCGCGAGCGTGCCGATGGCGAACATCCAGAACGTGAGCGGGATCTTTTTGGCCAGTCCGCCCATCCGCCAGATGTCCTGTTCCTCATGTAACGCGTGGATGACGGAACCGGCGGCGAGGAAGAGCAGCGCCTTGAAGAAGGCGTGGGTGGTCAGGTGGAACATCGCCGCGGCCGGGCCACCACAGCCGACCGCCATCACCATGTAGCCAAGCTGGGAAAGGGTCGAATAGGCCAGGATGCGCTTGATGTCGTTTTGCTGCACCGCGATGAGCGCGGCGAAAATGGCGGTGAAGCAACCGACGCACGCGATCACGCCCATGCCAAAGCCGGAAAGAATCAGCAGCGGGTAGACGCGACAGAGCATGTAGACGCCGGCGGCGACCATGGTGGCGGCATGGATGAGCGCGGAGACGGGCGTGGGACCTTCCATCGCATCGGGCAGCCACACGTGGAACGGGACCATGGCCGACTTGCCGACGCAGCCGCAGAAAAGGCCCAGCACCATTGCCGTAAGCAGGAGCGGCGAGGGGGAGACCAGACCGCCGCCGCGATGGTTGAGCAGCGTGGGCGCGCCGGGCTTGGGCATCTCACCCGGGCCGACGGGCGTGCCGTTCATCAGCACGCTTTGCGCGCCCTGGTAATGGGCCTCGGCGAGATCGGCAGGCTTGACGGAGACGGTGCCCATCATGGTCCAGAACGTCAGGATGCCGATCATGAAGCCGAAATCGGCGAGGCGATTGCAGACGAAAGCCTTGTTCGCGGCCTGCGCGGCGCTTTCCTTCGTGAACCAGAATCCGATCAGAAGGTAAGAGCTGAGTCCCACCCCTTCCCAGAAAAAGAAGAGCATGATCAGGTTGGTCGCGAGGACGATGCCGGTCATCGAGAACATGAAAATCGAGAGCCCGCCAAAGAAGCGCGCGCGGCCCGGATCGTCCTTCATGTAGCCGATGGAAAAAATGTGGACGAGCAGCCCGACGCCGGTCACGACCAGCAGCATGCCTTTGGAAAGCGAATCGAAGAGCATCCCGATCTCGACGACGAAGCCGGGGAAGGTGCCGTAGGCGGGAAAAGAGATCCAGTTCCACGAGGCAGGCGCGGGCACCTTGTCGAAGGCGACGCCGAGCGCGACCAGGAAGCAGATCGCCGCCGAGCCGACCGAGGC
>JAMFSY010000041.1 GCA_026225555.1 Methylacidiphilales bacterium | reverse complement strand
TTGCTGGTGGCCAGGATGGTATCGCCGCCCGCGCTTGCCATCGCGGTGACGCTGTCGGAATCGATCTTGCAAAGCCGGGTTGCCTCGCCGTGGGGCGTGATTTCGTAGGTGTAGCCATCCGTGCCGGTGCCCGCCAGGGCGCTGTTGTCCTGTTCATTCCAGACGAAGGAAAGAATCGTGTCCTTCGACGGCCAGATGAGTTCTGGGTAGAGCGTCGCATCGAGCCGGTAAAGGCCGGAGACTCCCGTGTCCGGCTTGGGCGGCGGCGTGGCGCTATCGGAAGTCGCCGCTTTCTTGGCGGTATCGACGCCGGAGGTTTCCTTGGCCGTGCCAGTGCCGGTGAAGTAAATCGTGCCATCGGCGCGCACGCGAATCTGGTTCACCTCTTCGCGGCCGGTCGCCGCGAGGACGATGGCCTGGTCCTTGGCCGAAATGCGGTAGAGATAACCGGACTCCGCGCTGCCCGCGAGCAAAGCGCCGTTCTTGTCCAGCGCGAGCGAGCGGATGTGGGTCTCATTACTGGCATACCAGAGCTCGCCCTGCCCTTTCGCCGTGACGCGATAGATCTTTCCCTTGGTGCCCGTGCCGACGTAGAGCGCGCCATCCGGCCCGACCGCGAGCGCCCAGATGTATTTCTCCTTCGGCTCGAAATAGACCACTGGCTTGCCATCGGCCCCGACCACGTAAACCTTGCCGTCGGGCGAGGTGCCGACATAAATCTCGCCCTGCGCCCCGAGCGCCATCGCGTAAAGATGCGACTCGGTGAATTTGGCCAGCGTCTTGACCGCACCATCCGGCGTGACCTGGAGCAGTTCGCCTTCGGGCGCCGAGCCGACCAAAATGTTACCGTTGGGCTGGGCGAGAACCGACCACGCTTCCTCCACGCCGAGGTCGGCGAGACTCGCCGTGGCGGGCGCGGCGGCGAGCACGCCGTCCTCCGTCAGGCTGACGCTGCGGCATTTGCCCGCGGCCAGATCGGAATAGTTTTGCCAGATAGCATGCTGCGGCTTGGTCGCATGGGCGAGCAGCGGCAGACCGAAAAGGAGACCCAGACTGCGAATGGAGACCATGGCCCCTAGCATGCGCATTCTGGGCCGGGTGACAACTATTCAGCCGACTCACCCTTTATTTTTTCGGCGCGTAGGTCGTGAAGCGCATCGGCTGATAGATTTCGTACGACTAAAGACTGTCATCCTGAGCTTGTCGAAGGATCAGTTCGGTCGTCTCCTTTTTTACCGAAGCAGAACTGATCCTTCGACAGGCTCAGGATGACCGAATTTTTGTAAGTGAGCCTTTTTTGGGCAAGCCCTAGGATAAAGTCTCATGGATCAGGCGCTCTCTCGATTTCTCACCGCCGACTGGCGGTACCTGGCGATGCTGAACTATGAAATCGATCCGCACGAACTGGCCTCCTTTGTTCCCCGAGGAACCGAGCTTGATCAATGGAACGGCAAGACTTTTGTCAGTGTGGTCGGCTTTCTCTTTTTGAATACCCGGCTTCTCGGCGTGCCCATTCCTTTCCATTCCCATTTCGAGGAGGTCAACCTGCGGTTTTATGTCCGGCGCGAAACGTCGGAGGGCTCGCGGCGTGGCGTGGTCTTCATCAAGGAAATCGTTCCCCGGCGCGCCATCGCGTGGACCGCGCGCGTTTTCTATAACGAGAATTATGTCGCCCTTCCCATGCGGCACGAAATGAAACTGGATGCGGCGGGCTCTCCACGCAAGGTCCGCTATGCATGGGGGAACAAGCATCGCGGCCATTCTCTTTCGGTGGTTCCGAAGGGACCAGCCGTGCTGGTCGCGCCGGGGTCGGAAGAGGAATTCATTACCGAGCATTATTGGGGTTATGCCCGCCAGCGAAATGGAGGGACGGTCGAGTACAAGGTCGAGCATGAGCCTTGGCGGGTGTGGTCGGCGGGGGAAGCAAGACTTGAGGGCGATACCGCATCGTTATATGGACAAGCGTTCGCCCGATATCTGGATAGGGCTCCTTCTTCCGCCTTTTTGGCCGAGGGTTCACCCGTGACGGTCTATAAAGGTCGGTGGCTCGAATAAACGTCAGCTCTCCGCGGGAGTTTACCCCATCGTGGGTTGGCCTTAGGTTGAGGGGAACAGCCATGGCGCGTTTTTCCCTCGATCCCACGGATATTCTTCTGGAGCACGATATCCAGACGCGAGGGCGTTCGCTTTACCAACAGTTGCGCGGGCACGAGCCGACCCTTTTCGAGGCGGCTTACTGGCAGGGGCTGATGCTCGACTGGGCGATGAAAGACCCGGCGTTGAAAACCGATCTCTTTCGCCTGATCGATACGCTGCCCGCCTTGCAAAACTACGCGCAGATCGCGCGGCACGCCCGCGAATATTTGCTCGCGGAGAACCGTCAGCTTCCCCTCGGCCTGGGCACGGCCTTGCGGGCGACGAACAACCCGCTCACCGCCTCCATCTCCGCGCTGATCATCAA
>JAMFSY010000001.1 GCA_026225555.1 Methylacidiphilales bacterium | reverse complement strand
GCTTGTCGAAGGATCAGCCTCCGTTGACTTCCACGATCCGCAGGGGCGGTTCTCCCGCTAATTCAGGTGCGTGCCGGAAGCTGATCCTTCGACAAGCTCAGGATGACCCACTTTGAAGCTTTGCTTCTCAGCTCTTCAACTGCACTTCCAGATGCGAAATCTGGTCGCGCAACGAAGCTGCCTGCTCGTAATTCTCCGACTGCACCGCGGCTTGAAGCTCGGCGTGCAGGCTCTTGAGCCGCGTGTGGAAAGCCTCCGCGCGGGCCGCGCGGCTGGGGATCTTGCCCTTGTGATTCACGCCTTTGTGCATGTCCTTGAGGATCACGCCCAGCCCTTCCGAGAAAGTGACGTAGCACTGCGGACAGCCGAGCCGCCCGGTCTTCTTGAAATCGGGCTGGGTGAAACCGCACTGCGGGCACACGAGTTCCTCGGAGCCGTTCGACTTGATCTCGTCGGCGGCGCCCAAGCCCAGCAGCATATCGGCGAGCGAGAAACCGGCGGGATCAGCCACGCCTTTTTCCTTGGCGCACTTCTCGCACAGATCGATCTTCTGCATCTTGCCGCTGATGATCTGGGTCAGATGCACCGTGGCGTTTTCCGTTTGGCAAACTTCGCAAATCATAAAGGTGGTCGGCGCCGGGTGGGGCGCGTCATCCAATATAGTACAAAATCAGTAAATGGCCACGCCGCTGTTTTGCGTGCGCTGGCGGAAATGCTTGATGAACTGCTGCGTCACCGGCCCTGCGAGACCCGAACCGATCTTGCGTCCGTCCACCTCGTTGATGGGAACCACCTCCGCGCCGGTGCCGGTGAGGAAGAGCTCGTCGGCAACGAAAAGGTCGTAGCGGGTCAGGTTCACCTCGCGAATCTCGCGATTCATCTCGCGGGCCAGGTCGAACATCAGCCGGCGGGTGATTCCACCCAGCGCGCCATCGGACACGTGGGGCGTGAAAATCTTGTCCTGCTTGACCACGAAAATATTGTCGGCGGTACACTCGGCTACGAAGCCCTGCTGATTGAGCAGGATCGACTCCTGCGCGCCGTAGAGGTTGCCCTCGATCTTGGCCAGGATGTTGTTGAGGTAGTTGAGCGACTTGATGGCCGGGCTGACCGCGGCGGCGGAGACGCGCTGGGTCGGCACCGTATTCACGCGCAGGCCCTCGGTGTAACATTTTTCCGGATAGAGCTCGATCGTCGTGGCGATGATGAAGACGGTGGGCTGCTTGCACTTGTTCGGGTTGAGTCCCAGATCGCCCTTGCCGCGCGTGACCACGAGCCGGATGTAGCCGTCGCGCAGGTTGTTTTGGCGGCAGGTTTCCAGCACCGCTTCATGCAGGGCGGCCCGTTCCATCGGGATGGTCAGCAGGATCGCCTTGGCCGAATCAAAGAGGCGGTCGAGATGTTCCTCGAAGAGAAAGACACGGCCGTTGTAGAAGCGGATGCCTTCGAAAATGCCGTCGCCGTAGAGGAGGCCGTGATCGAATACCGAGACTTTGGCGTCAGGCTCGTCGACAAACTGACCGTCGATGTAAATTTTCAGGTGCTGCATGTGAGCGGCTAGCTTCCCGCATTTAGCCGATTTTCGCAAGCTCCTGCGGAAGGGGCGGTTATTTAAGACCGGCTTTCCTACCCTCGCGTCAACTGGCCCAACTCGAGCTGATAACGTTGCTCGCCGAGCGCGGCGATGGAGTTGTCGTGCGTCACGATGATCAGGCAGTTGCCCCGGTCGGAGTGAAGGCGCAGGAGCAGGTCGATGATCTCGCGTCCGGTTTTGACATCGAGATTGCCGGTCGGCTCGTCCGCGAGGAGGAGCGCCGGGTTGTTGCGCAACGCGCGCGCGATGGCCACGCGTTGCTGCTCGCCGCCGGAGAGCTCCGAGGGGCGATGGTCGAGCCGCGAGCCGAGTCCCACCTGGTCGAGCAGATGGGCGCCCTTCTCGGGCTCGTTGCGTCCGGCCAGCCGGGCGGGAAACTCGACGTTCTCCAGCGCGGAGAGTTCGGGAAAAAGATGGTAGGACTGGAAGACGAAACCGACGGTCAGGTTGCGCCACGCAGCCAGTTTCCCGCGCGACCAATCGTAGATCGACTGGCCTTCCCATTGGACGGTGCCTGCGTCGGGACGTTCAAGTCCGCCGAGAATCTGGAGCAGCGTGCTCTTGCCGGAGCCGGATGCGCCCTGGATCGTATTCAGGCCTTGCCGGGGAAACGCGATATCGACCCCGCGCAGGATTTCAAGTTCCGTGCGACCGAGGCGGAAGGTCTTGTTCAGCGCGGAGCAGGAGAGGGGCGAGTCGGATGTCATCCCGGTAGCGGCGGGCCGGCCCGTCGCTGAATCAAGGCGGTGATCGTGGACCACCGCCATAGTCGCATTACTGCTTGGTGATCACGCCGATTTCGACGCGGCGATTCTTCGCGTAGGCGTCTTCGGTGTCGCCATCCACGGCGGGACGATCCGCGCCGTAGCTATTCGTGTAAAGAGAGGCGGCGGGCAGGCCCAGGCCAACGAGATATTCACGGACGGCCAGCGCGCGGCGTTCGCCCAAGGCGCGGTTATATTCCGGCGTGCCGCGCTTGTCGGCGTGACCGGCGAGGAAGAGCGAGCGGCCCGGGTTGGCCTTCAGCCAATCAGCCACCGCGCCGAGCTTGCCCCGTTCCTGTCCCGGGATGTTCGAGCTGTCGAAAGCGAAATAGACCGTATCGGCCGCCAGGGTGGCGTGATCGACATCGGTGTCGGGATTGAAGTTGCCGGGAGGGCGCTGATTTTCCTGGATGCCCGAGCTGTCGCCGCCGCCGGTGCTCAATTGATCGCCGGGCAGATTGCCGCCGCCTGCGCCGTTTTCCCCGAGGTCGGAGTAGTGTCCCTTATCCGTATCGCTACAGGCGACGAGGGACAGGGTGAGAGCGACGAGCAGGGGAGCGAGGCATTTTTTATTCATGGAGAGCTTCGGAGGGGTAAGAGGCGGATGATACAAATGGGCAGGGAATTGGCAAGGCGCACTATCGCGAGACGGTCGGCTCGGAACCACCCGCGCTGGTCGCAATGGTCTGGGACTGTCCGGAGGCGGTATCGAGCAGCAGAATGCGGCCATTATTGGCGTAAACCAGATGGCGCGAATCGCGGGTCCAGGCCGGGTCCTGGCCACCGGCGGTCGTGATCAGCTTGGCCGTGCGGCTGGCCACGTCGTAGACACCGATCTGGAATTGGCCGCCGATGCGGGTGGTGAAGGCAATGGAGCGGCCATCGGGCGACCAGTCCGGCTTCGTGCAATAGGAGTTGCCCGTCACGAGGTGATCCATCTCGCCCACGCCCGCCGCCGTGTTGATGAAGAGCTGAGGGCTGCCGCGATCATCGGAGGAGAAAACGAGCCGGTCACCGGTCGGCGACCAGGAGGGGGAAGTCTCCGAGCCGCGCGTGCGGGTGATCCGGTTCGGCGAGCCGCCGCTGGTGGAAAGGGTGTAGATCTCGGGATTACCGTCCTTGCTCAGCGTGAGGGCAATTTGGGAGCCATCCGGAGAGAACGCCGGGCCCGAGTTGATGCCGGGGAAGAACGCGATCCGGTTGCGCGAGCCGCTGGCGAGGTCGATCAGGTAGACATCGGGGTAGCCGCTTTTGTAAGACGTGTAGGCCAGCTTGGAGCCATCGCGGCTCAGGGCGGGGCTGGAGCTGATCGTGTTGTCATGGGTGATCGCGCGCGTGTTTGCGCCGTCCATGTCGGCGAGGTAAAGCTCGCGATTGCCGCGGGCGCTGCCGACGAAAGCCAGCTTGCTGGAGGCGAAGCCGGGCAGGCCGGTCACCGCCTGGCTGATGGCATCGGCAAACTCGTGCGCCGCGAGACGGCCGCTGCCGGAAAAAGTCTGCGTGAAAACCGTGGCGCCGGTCCGCTTGTTCACCAGGCTGCCGGTGATGCTGACGCCATTGGCCTCGCCGCTGGCGAGAAAACCGCCGGTGCCGCCGCCGACGGGCGTAATCATGTTGGTGCGCCGCAGATCGGCGCTGACGATTTGCGTCGCGCCCGGGCCGCTCGGGCCGCCAAGGGTCACCCCGACACTAGGCAGGGTGGACACGGGAACCTCGACCTGCGCCCTGGCCGTCGATGCGAAAAGGCCCGAAATAAGGAGAGTAAAAAGAAAAAAGCGAGGGGAAAGGGAATTCACGTTAGTGCGTTAGTTTGAAAGTGATGGAGATATCAGGCGGGCAGCGATCCGGCAAGGGTTGAAGTAGATAGCCGAGGCTGCGCGCGGCGGAAAGAGCTGAATCGTCGATGGCCTGATTGCCGGAAGACGTGAGTAGCGTGACCCGGTCGGGCGCGACATGGCCGTCCTTATCGACATGGATCTGGACGACCGGATTGACCGCCTGGGCATCGTCGAGATTGGGCTCGTTCCACTTGTTCATGACCTGATCGTAGATCGAGGCGTAGAAGTCGGAGAAATTATTCTCGTGGCCACTGCGGGAACCGCTGGGGCCGCTATAGACGCCCTTTTCGGTGCCCTCGGCCTCGAGTTTTGCGCCCAGTTTTTTGGCGACTTGCGCCTTGCTCAGGCCCATGGTCTCGGGCGCGGCTGCGTCCTCATCCGGCTTGTCTTCGTGCGTGGCGGGCGGGGGCGTCTTCTTGACGTGCTTGGGTTTGACGACGTGCTTTTCCGGCGT
>JAMFSY010000040.1 GCA_026225555.1 Methylacidiphilales bacterium | reverse complement strand
TATACGACGGCAGCCGTACCCGAGCCGAGCACCGTCATGCTGGGTACCCTCGGCTTGGGCCTTCTGGCCGTCATGGCGTTTCGTAGGCAGAAGCTGCAGGCTTGAATTCATTCCGAGCAGGTTTCCTTTCAACCTGGCTCGGCCTATGGAGGGTCGCATAGAAGCTGGCCCTCCCCTTTAGGAGTCTTTGATCCTGAACGTGTCGAAGGATCAGTTTAGCCTGCGCCATTTTTTTTCCAGGAGCTTGCTGAAAAAATCCCCTTTTAAAGAATTCCCGTCCTCCTGAGCTTGTCGCCCGTGTGTGTGGCGGGATCGGTTCCACTTCGATCCGGGACGAAAGAACGGAACTGATCCTTCGACAAGCTCAGGATGACTGACTTTTTGGGTGCGACCATTTTAACTGAAAAACCGCTCCAACCGCGTCCCTTGGAAACGGCAGCCATCGGGCGCGGAGACACCTTCTAACGAGTGCGTTATTCAGATGCAACAATTTGGTTCCCAATCGCTCTTTTGCACGTGGGAGAAGCCTCATTTTATTTAAGTTATATTAATTTATTTCCGTCAAAGTTCGGGAATGATACGAAGGATCAAGAAGAGCTTGTCATCTTTCCAAAGTTAAGGTTATAACTTTTAGATGAAGATTTATGCTTTAGGAACTCAATCCGACTGGTTTTATCAATCGGGCTGCTGGGGTAAGCCAGGACTGCAACGGGTGGCCGATCTTTGTGTCGAAGCCGGAGTTAAACGGATTTATTGGCGGACACACAATGGGGGCAAGGCCATGTATCCCTCCCAAGTTTGCAGTATTAACGATTCGGCCTACCACCGCTCGCCCGCCTTCAAGGAGGGGATGGGCACCCTGCCTAAGTCCTACTTCAACTACATGAAGTATGTGGACTACAGCAATTGGGACCAATTGACCGACATGGCCGAGATCTCCGCCGCCACCGGCCTCGAGTACGCTCATTGGTATACGATCCATGAAGACAATCATGGCATTCATGTCAGCTCGGCTTTTCTCGAGGATCATCCCGAATTTCAATGCCGCACTCGGGATGGCCGGGCGATTCCCGGCTGTCTCGATTTTTGGTTTCCCGAAGTGCGCGCCTATAAGCTGGCCATTGTGAAAGAATTGCTGGCCAAGCCAGCCGACCGTCTTTTGCTCGATTTTCTGCGCCGCAACGGCACGCCCAGCGCCGACGGCGAGGGTCATTACCGTTACGGCTACAATCCCGAGAAGCTCGAGGCGTTCCGGAAGGAAACGGGTCTCGACGCCCTGAAGTTGCATCCTTCCGACCCCGAATGGAAACAGTGGCTTCAATTTAACGCCAAGCCCATGACCGACTTTGTACTGGAAATCGCCCAACTCGCGCACCAGGCCGGCCGGCCGATCGATCTTCTCCTCTGGCCAGTCGACCAATTGGACTGGATGGCTTTCGATCTTCCCGCCATGGCCCGCGCCGGCGCGGTGGAAGAGGTGCTCATCGGCTCTCACACTTACGCGTTTTCCGCGGCGGAGGTCCGCCGGCAACTCGAAGCCATCCGTCCCCAGTTGGATGGAACCCCGGCTATCGCGGTTCCCGGCCTGCCCGCCTATTACGAGCTGCCGGGGGAAGCCGTGGACAGGTTCGTCGCCGAAGCGGAGCGACAGGGATGCGACCGAATGGTCATCTTCGAATCCGACACGCTGATCAGAAGTCCTCTGGTCGAACGGTTTCGGGCCATCAGTCTGAACCGGTCTCACCACAGCCGTGCGGTACGCGCGGTTCGCACCGAAGGAAAGCCGGACTGGACCCGGGTACCGATCCAGACCGGATTCCTGCGCGCCTTCGCCACCGACGAGGCACAAACCAGTCAGAAAACCTCTTTCCAAGCGGCCCACGATGGGCAGTCGCTCTACCTACGCTTCATTTGCGAGGAGCGGACTCCGCAGACCATTGTACCGGTTCCGCGGTTTGACCCGAATAATTATAACGTCAAACAACTGAGCTACCGCATGTACTGGGATCCGTACGAAAGTATTCATGTCGCTCTCGATTATCGTCACCAGCACGAAGACTTCGTCCTTTTCATGGTGGACCCGGCGGACGACGCCCGGGCGGGCCAATGGCTCGAGGAGGGGTGGGACCATCCCTGGCAGCATACGGCCCAAGTCGGTGCGGATCGATGGGTAGCCGAGTTGACCATCCCGCTGGCCTCGTTAAAAATCGACGAACCGACGGGAAAAATCCTCGGCTTTCAGGCGGTTCGTGTGCAAAATCAGCCCCGTGAGGTATCCTCTTGGTTCAACAGCAAGGGGCGCCGCTTGCAGCCGCTTGAATTTGGCCATTTAACGTTGGAGTGATAACTATGATCGCCGGGACTAAATCTTCCTCTTCCGAAAGCTTCTCCGATTTCTCCGCCGGGCGGCGGGCGCCCCAAAATCGGCAGCAGGAAATACCGCTCTATCAAGTCATGAAAAAGGACTTGGAAAAGGCCATCTCGACTGGTGAATTCGCGCCCGGCAGCCGCGTTCCCAGTGAAAGTGAATTGATCGCCTTTTACAATGTCAGCAGCACGACGGCGCGCCGCTGCCTGGACGAACTGGAACAGGAAGGCATGTTGCGTCGCGTTCGGGGCAAAGGCACCTTCGTCAGCGATTTGGCCAGCGTGCTTCAGCATATCCAGGTTGCCGTGCTGGTCCGGGACCTGATCAGCTTGTCGCATCCCTTCATCGTGCAGGCACTGCATTCGATCGAGAAGATCACGGAAAATTCCAAGGTCCATCTGAATGTGCAACGGATGCCCTCAGGCCACGATCCCGAGGCCACGGGCCGCACCCTCCTCTCCGCCTTGCGCCATAACCGCACCGACTTTGCGCTCGTGCTCAGCAATGTCTCGCTGCCCGTCATCCAATCACTGGTCGACGCGGGAGTTCATTGCCTGGGGGTCAACACCCGCTATCAGGACGACCGCATCCCCCATATCGCGCTGGATTTCGAACTCATGATTATCGAAACGCTACGTTCCGTCGCGCGGTTCGGCCATCAACGCATCGCCTATCTGACTCAGGAACCATCCATGGGCGCGGTGGGGGTGCTCAATTCGGCCGCCTTCATCCCCGTGGCTTGGGAAAAGGTGCGGATGGAATTTCCCCGCATGGTCGCCGAGCCCCAGATTTTCACTATTCCCTATGCGGCCGACGAACATCTTCCCCAGGTACTCGAGGAAGCGTTGCGCGGCCCCCAACCTCCCACCGCTCTCATCTGCTCGGACGAAGTGATGGGGCTCGAAGCGGTTCGCCAACTTCGGCGTCTCGGCTTCAATGTCCCGGGGCAAATAAGCGTGATCGGCCCCAAGCTGCTTGCCTCCAGTGAACTGGCCGTGATCGAAATGCCTTTGGCGGAAATGGCCGCCGCTTCCGCCCGCGCGATGCTCGACTGGATTGAAGGCCGCCGCCCGCAAAGCCGGCTTTTTCCACCCGGCGAATTTTTGACCCGGAACACGCTCGCCACGCCTCCCGCCAACGGCCAGCGTTCATGAACCGATTTTGGTTTTTATTTCTTTTCCTCATGCCGGTGCATGCGCAGGAAAGCTCCCCGGCTTCCGCCGCCCCTTCCTTTCTTATTGTCACGTTTGGCGACTCCACGACGGCGCCGCGCAAAGGGGTTGATGTCTATACGAGCCAATTGGAAACACGCCTGAAATCCTCGCCGATACCGGTTCGCCTGGTGAATAAGGGCGTGGGCGGAAACACCACCGCCATGGCCATGAAAAGATTTAAAACCGATGTCCTCGACGAAAAACCCGACTTGGTGATCATCCAGTTTGGAATTAACGATTCGATGGTGGATGTATGGAAAACCCCTCCCGCCCAAGCGTCCCGGGTTTCCCTGGAGGACTATGAAAAAAATCTCCGCTTCTTCGTGGCGGAAATCCGCAGGAATGGCGGCGATGTCATTCTCATGACGCCCAACCCGCTGCGGTGGACTCCTCTCCTGCACCATAACTATGACAAACCGCCTTACGATCCAAGCGACGAAAAAGGCCTCACTTCCATTCTGGAGAAATATGCGCAGGCAATGCGCGCGATCGCCCATGATCTGAATGTTCCTCTCGTGGACGTCTACGCCCTCTACGACACGTGGGAGAAAACAAATGGTGAGTCCTGCCTGAAACTGCTCGGCGACGGCATGCACCCGAACACACGCGGCCACACCCTGACCACCGACACGCTTGAACCCATCGTCAAAAGCAAGGTGGCGTCTAAAACGGGCGCCAGCAGCTCGCCGGTAAAGTGAGCCCAAAGAGATAAGGTATCGAGCGACGGGCATGAGGTGGTTTGCCCAGGGTGACAGACCAGATGGGAACCGGCTCCGGTCAAATGACCACCAAGCGTTTCATCCGCGTCCAGATCAGGTCGGAAACCACCATGGTGTCCTGGGGGCCCGAACCCCATTGGTCCGTTTGCTGCATCAGATTCCCGATGACTTGAACGGTCTAAGTCAAAATTCGGATCGTCGCTTTGGACGTAGGCTAGGACAGGCACTTGTTTCCTTGAGGATCCTGCACCGTCGGAAAGCTGGAAGAAGGATTGGCGCCCTGGAGCCACAGGATCGCCACCAAAGGCGTATTTTGAGAAAATGGGGCACGCCGTTATGGTTGGGGTCAATTTTTTTCCCGGTAATGCTTGGGACGTATCGGGTGTGGAAGCTGCTAAAGATCGGCGCGAAGACCAGGCTTTTTCCGGTTCCTCGCAAGAGAGACCATCAACGTGGCACGCAGCCTGCTTTTAGAAATTGAGCGGCACCGCTATAATACTTGTTGCGTAAAACCATACCTGTCGCCTTATAATTATAACTTACACTTCGCGGTTCATTCAATGAATGCAAAAACAATTTCCGTGGTGGCTTTAAGCAATCGCGATTTTATTTCGCTCGAGGAGAAATTTCGAGAGGCGGCCACTTGGATTGATCTCGCGGCCAGACAGGGAGCCGAGCTTGTCGTCCTACCCGAGATGATAAATCGCTTTTGTGGCGATGGCGACGGAAACCCGCGGGCGCTGCCGATCCGCCAATGCGCCTTGCGCGATTGGCGGCGCGAAACCGAGATAGTGCTCGAGGCCGCGAAAGCCGCCCGGGTCGCCCTTGCGCTGCCCGTGGTACATCTTGAAGGAGACGTTCTCTTTAATACCTTTTTCCTCATCGCCGCGGATGGCTCATGTCTGGGGAGGTACAACAAGGCCTGCCCCACGCCCCCGGAGCTCGAAGCGGGCATGGTCCCCTGTTCTGATCAATCGCTTCTCCAATGGAACGGCGTCGCGGTGGGGGGCGCGATTTGCTTCGATACCTGTTTTCCTCAAGTGATCGAACGTCAGATTGCCGCCGGAGCGCAACTGATCCTGGTTCCTTCGTTGTGGCCCGGGGGACGTCAGCTCAACTATTTTGCCCTTCAGTACGCGACCCGATTCGCTGTGGCCTATCCGGCGTGGAGCCGGATCATCGATATCGACGGAAAAGAGGCGGTGGAAGGCGGTTATCGGCAGGAAACCCTGCGTTTCGGTTTTGGCGCGCCGGTCTACACGGCCACGCTTAACTTCGATCGCCTCGCGCTTTTCGCCAACGATAACCAAAACAAGATCAAGGACATTTCCCAAAAGTACGGCGACCGCGTCCGCGTGACCTTCAATCAGGAAAACTGCCTCTTCTTCCTCGATACGCTCGATCCGGAGCTTTCCGAAGATGAAGTCGTGCGCGAATTCGAGCTGGTCACCGCGCGTGATTATTTCGCCGCCTGCGCAAACGCTATTCAATCAAAAGGAGGAGATTCCACCCATGAGCCCCATGCACCACGTCTCACGCCACCCGTCGCGCGCGTTTAGTCTTGTTGAACTTCTCGTCGTCATGGCTATAATCGCCGTGTTGGCGGGCCTCACCTCGGCTTCCATCGCGGGGATCGACTCGGCGAACACCTTAAACAAGAGCGCCTCCGACTTGGGCGATATCTTTGCTCGGGCCCGGGCTTACGCGATGAGCAACAATACCTACGTTTACGTCGGCCTGGAGGAACTGGATTCTGCCTCGTCGAACACGGCGGGAATCGGACGGGTGGCCGTCGCCGTCGTGGGCGCCACGGGCGGGACGCGTCCCTATGGCAACACGCCCGGACCGCTTTCCGATACCGGGCTGACCCCGGTCGTCTCCTTGGCCCGGCCCGAGGTTTTTGACAACCTCCACATCGCCACCGCCACCGACCTGACCAACGGAAACCTGGCAAGCCGCCCCGCAAGCGGGACGACGGGATTTATCGACCTAGGTAATGTGATGAGCACCGGCGCGGGCAAGAGCACGGTGACTTTCCAATGGCCTCTCAGCGGAGCGGCCAAGTACACCTTCGACCAAGTCGTGATTGAATTCAGCCCGCAGGGCACCGCCCGGTTCCAGGACCAGACCACTTTCTCCAGCATGGTGCCTTCCTACATCGAGCTTCCCTTGTTGCCCACGCATGGGACCACCCTCCCGACCGGGACGGACTTCGCGAAAGCGAATGAGGCGGCGCTCCAGATCGATGGCATGACGGGCGAGGTGCAAACTTACCGGCCATGAAAAAACGTCGCACAACTGGCATGGAAGGGTTTTCGCTAGTGGAGGTGGTTCTTGCCCTGGCCGTGGCGACCTTCTGCCTGCTGCCCATTCTCGGTCTCATCCCGATCGGATTGACCACCAACCAGGACACCGTCCGGGCAACAACGGCCACCAGCCTGGCCGAAGCGGTTGCCGATGATCTCCGCGCCACGCCGCCTTCCGCCCTGACCTCGCCCAGTTACGGTCTCGGCGTGCCCGCCACCGGCGGGAGCGTGACCACCACGACGATTTATCTTACCCAGGACGGCAGCAATACCGATGGCAGCGGAACGAAGCTGACCTCGCCCTCGATGACGCAGGCGACCTATCTCGCCACGGTGGTGCTTACGCCGGCCGCGGCGGGCACCCTCAATGCCTCCACCGCGCGCATCCTGATCACATGGCCGGCCCAGCCCAACCAAGCCAATAATCAGCCACCGACCCACTATAAGGGCTCCTTTGAGGCCGTCGTCGGCCTGAGTCGTAATTGATTTCCATGCGCCCGCCGACCCCGACGTCGATCCCTACCGGTCTCGCGAATCGCAAGGGTTTTACCCTCGTCGAGTTGCTCGTGGCCCTCGCGGTGGTCGCGATCCTGATGGTGACCATGATCGGCGTTTTATCGAGCACGACCCTCCTCACGACCCAGAGCCGCAAGCAAATCGACGCCGACAGCGAGGCGCGCATGATCTTCGACCGGATGCGGGCCGATTTTGCGGGAATGGTCAAGCGGCCCGACGTCGATTACATCTTCGCCCGGGCGATTGGCAACGACGCCCTCTTTTTCTATAGCGAAGCGCCGGCGCTGGCCGACGCCTCGTCCGCCTACCCCAACACGTGCGCCCTGATCGGGTATCGCATCAACAGCGTGAACCAGCTCGAACGGCTCGGCAAGGGATTGACCTGGGGCTCGCCGCCTCCGGACGGACCCAGCTTTCTCACCTACGCTTCGACCACCACGAGCCCTCTCTCGCCCGATACCAATAGCACGTTTGCGAATGCGGCATGGGCGCCGCTGGTAGGCAGCGCTCCGGCTTATAACAACGGCGCGAGCCTGACCTATTACCACCTGCTCGGCGACGCGGTTTTCCGCTTGGAGTTCTGTTTTCTCCTCAAGCCCCTCAAGCAAACCGACGGCAGCGTCCTGCCCGCCGTTTATTCCAATCTTCCCTATGACACGCGCCCCAACCAGTTGATCAACCCCGTCCCCTCCAGCCTTTACGGCCTCGGGGCCGCCAACATCCAGGCGATCGTCGTCACGATGGCCATTCTCGATGTGAACAGCCGGAAGATCGTCTCCTCTTCGACGCTGCAGACGCTGGCGGGCGACCTGCTCGATCCAACCGACGCCGATCTCGCCTCCTCGCCACCAAAACTCATGGCCCAGACTTGGGATGCCGCACTCGCAAGCGCCACGCTGCCCGCCGCGATGAAGCACGCCGCCTCCAACGTTCACATTTATCAGCGGACCTTCTATCTGGGCCCTTTCCTGAATTAACGGCGATGATTCCATACCGATCCAAAAACGATGGCGGCTTTGCCCTGGTCCTCGTCCTGGCTTTTATCCTCCTCGTCCTCACCGTGGCCCTGGCCTTCTTCTCCAATTCCGTTCTGCAACGGCAGATCTCGACCAGCAGCGCCAACCAGGGAAAGGTCGATCTCTTCGCGCAAGGCGCGCTCGACACCACGATCGGCGACCTCAAGCAGGAAATCATTGCCGGTTCCAGCATTCCAGCCGGCACCACAGGCATTTATTGGCCGCTTACCCCCGCAAATATGATGCCGACCCGTGTCGGCACCATCGACGCCTTGCCTAACCTGGTTAAGACCAGCGTATCGGGCCAGTCCTTCTATACGGGCGGGCCGACCGGCCGCGCCAGCTTACTGAGTACCGGCACGTCCTCCACTCATCCTATTTCCACGGCACGCTGGAATGCGCCGGCCCTGCTGCCGATGCCAACAGGACATTCCAGCACGGATTTCACTCCGATCACCGGGACCACCGGTTTCACCGCGCCCAACTGGATCTATGTTGATCGAAGCGGGAATAATCCCCAGGCGGTGACCACGGATACGGTGGGGCGCTATGCCTATTGCATCTACGACGAGGGCGGCCTTCTCGACATGAACGTGGCGGGATACCCGGCGGAAATGGATCCCGCCCAGGCCTCCCACAAGATCGGCTCTTCTTTCGCCGACCTGACCCAGGTCGGCCTGACCACGCCGCAAATCGATACTCTGCTCGGCTGGCGAAATTACGCTTCGGCGCAGCCGACGGGATCTTTCCCTTCCTATGTCTTCGAGGCGACAACCTCCGGCTTGAACTATTTTAACAGCGTTCTTTCCCACCCGTGGGGATTCATGGCTGTCGCTTCCGGCATGACGGCGGCCACCCCCACCACGCTTTATCAAGGCCAAACGGACCAGAAATTCGTCAGCCGCCAGCAACTCATCAGTTTTTTGACCCAGGCTCCCGTCAGCGCCAGCCCGGACGTGCTGCAATACATGGGCACCTTCAACCGCGCGTTGGACCAGCCCTCCTTCCGGCCCGACCCGAACCGGCCTTTGGTGAAGGCGAATGCCGGAAGCCCCACCGTGGGCAGCCGATACACTGCCCCGGCAGCCGGAGGCAATGACGCCTTGGGCCTGGACGATCTGGTGAATCCCTTTTTCCTGGGCGTGACGGTCACCTCCTCTTTTCTCCGCAACGACAACACACAGGCAATCGTGGGGGAGCCGCTGGTGAAAAAGCGGTTCGCGCTCAACCGCCTGGCGTGGGTCACTTACAAAGGTCCGAGTGCCGACAACATGAGCGACCCTGAAGTGTTGCAGACGATAACGGGACTAGGGGGCAAGCCCGTCCCGACCGATCCGATCTATCAATTCGTGGCGCTCGGAACGGGGCCCAAAATCCAACAATATTTTGGGTTAACCTGGAATAGCAGTGCGGGTTATTGGGTTTATGACCACGGCATCGCCGGGAATAATATCGGCAAGCTTTCCGACGTGCAGGCCCTGGCTCCAGGCCGCGAGCCCGATTTCTTCGAGTTGCTGAAAGCCGCGCTCACCGTCGGGGCGTTGGGAAAGACATCCGGTTCCTTAAGCGGCATTGTGAACGATGTCACATATCTCGCCGCAAATGATATCGGACAATATAACGCCGATACCACGACCGCTTATCAAGTGCTGCAAATTGGCGCGAACATGATCGATCAGTTCGACGCCGATTCCTATCCTACACATATTCTATATACCACCACCGGCACCTCGGGCACGGTCTCTCATGATATTTATGGTAGCGAGAGTCTTCCGTATCTCTATCGGACGCGCTCCATCGGCGTGAATTTTACCAGTTCCCTTCCGTCATGGGCGGCGATGCTTCTGCTGCCCGAAGTCTGGAATCCCTATGCCAACAGCCCAACCGGCAATCTCGCACCAACCAACTTTCGTTTACTGACCACTGGGGGCTCGTCACGGGCCATTGGCAGCACTCCCACTTGGAATTCGGATGGGAATCCAGCGGCTAGTCCACCTAAAGCCAACTCGCTCAGCAACAGCACCATGTTCGAGCCTCCCGCAAGCTCCGGACCAGCGGTAAGCCTCGATACGCCGCCGACGCCGGGACAGACCGAGCTTTGGTCACCCTCAGGATTGACGGAGATTGATTTCGGCCTTCCGACCAATTCCAACACAGCCCGCGAGCCCTTTTTTGTCGGAGGCGAGGATAGTGGCTCGCAATTTAACTCCTCCATGCATCCGGGAACCAACAATCTCCTCAAAACGCTGAGCCATGGGGCGCAATTCGATTCCAATGGTTATCTCGTGGAGGGGGCATCTCTTTCTAATATACCGAAAAAGGCGTTCTGCGGCGTGGTCCTGGGCACGTTCCAAAATCAATGGGTGAGCGTTACGCCGGGTCCTACCTTGGGTAACACCATACCTTTGCCTTATACTCAAGCGGATCCGTCTCAGACTCAATGGAATGCCCTCAACCCCTCTTCGGCAACCGGATGCATTACGATCAATCCGCTGACCACCTCCCCCTCGCCCTCGGCGTCCAACAATCCGGCCGAATACGTCCTTCAATATCAGGATGCGACCGGGAACTGGGTCATCTATCAAGACAATCTCGGCGAGCTCCCGGGAAACGCCAGTTTGAGCAACGTCAAAGAACCCGCCGTGGCTTATAAATCGACGCCACTTCCAATCTCTCAAGACATCACGATTCCTGCCACCGTTGTGGGGACAAGCCTGCAAACCGGGCAATGGACGACCTGGATGGACCCGCGCACGTCGCGTTTCGGCACTCCGGGCAATTCTTTTGAAGGAATCGGCACCGCCGATGAGGAGACCTATGTCACCAACAAGGGCTACTATGGCGTATCGGACCGGCCCGACTACCACTTCGGCTGTGGTTGCAACTTGTTCACTCCCGGCACCGGTCTTCCGCTATCGACTTACTCTGCCGTTTCGGCGGCGTCTGCCAATAGCATCGGCTGGTATGGATATTCAGGAGGCTGGGATTATGGCGCCGCAGGAACCGAAAGCGCTTTTGTGCCCGGCTTTTATGCGGATAATGTCACCCTGAGCCGAGTCGCAGACAACGCCGCCATCATATCGCATTACACCGGCCCCAATTATTTCGCCGATCCGGATGGGGTCGTACGCCGCGGCATGGGCGGTTATGTCGGCCCCACGGAGTCGCCGACGAATACGAGCACAGTGGGCCTGCCCCTGGCCGCGCTGGCCAGTTCCGCCACTCAATCGACCAGCCGCCCTTATATGCTTAATCGCCCGTTCCGCTCCGTGGCGGAACTGGGATATGTCTTCTCCGGAACGCCGTGGCGCAACCTGGACATGTCCAGTCCGGAAAGTGGTGCGGCGGCCCTGCTCGATACCTTCTGCATCAGCGAAACGCCGGACCCTAATGGGCTCGTCGCCGGAAAAGTGAATCTCAACACCCGGCAGGCGCCCGTGCTCCAGGCGCTTCTTTCCGGCAGCGCGGGAGCCGGCTCGGCTTACAAGGATGAGGCGAACCCGGGCAGCGCGGGAACAGCGACAGAACTTTCCTCCACCGAAATCACGGCCATCGCCCAAAAGCTTGTCGCTCGGACGACCAGCACGCTGCCGGGCCAGGGAGCGCTGGAAAACCTCGCCGAATTGATCGGCAAATATAACGCCACGGTCAACACCTCGGGCCCAGCCCCTTTTAACATCGACGGCACCCAATCCTATGTCGGATTTACCAGCGATCTCGTGAATAAGAGCAACTCTCTCGACCAGGCGTTTACCGATCCCAACACGCTCTACATCCAGCGGCTGCGCGATTCGGCCATTCGCGCGCTCTCCGCCGGCGGCCAGACGCGGGTCTGGAATCTCATGATCGACCTTGTGGCGCAGACTGGAAAATATCGCCCCGCCGAGACATCGCTCGATAAATTCCTCGTCGATGGCGAACGGCGCTACTGGCTGCACGTGGCCATCGATCGCTTCACGGGCAAGGTCCTCGACGAACAAATCGAGCAGGTCAACGAATGAAAAACATTTCGCTTTCCGTCGTTCTCCTCCTCTTTCTTTCCCTCTCGCCGCCGGACGCCGACGCCTCGGACAATGCGTCCGGGCCGGTGGGCCGTCTGCCGGTGCGCGCTCCCGATCGGGCGAGCTGGAAAATATCTTTCACCTACAGCGCGCCCCCGCCGTCCGCGACCAAGCCGCCCGCCACGGAGGTGCGCCCGGTCCTGATTAAGGAGAGATCCGTGACCAAGTCAGGCAAGATTTACCAGCGGCTGGAGAGCTTCGATAACGGCACTAAGATCGCCCGGTGGTGGGTGGCGGGAATCGTGGTAGGCGCGATGGAGGATGGCTCCTACCTCGTTTCCGACCACCCCGATACGGGGCCCTTCAGTTATCAAAATTCCGATTTCCCCGATCTGATCTGGATCGGTCCCGATTGCTACTCCCGGATGGAGGTCGTTCGAGGCATGTCCTGCTACGTCTTTGAGAAACTGCGCCCGCGCGCGAGCGATGTCGAGATACAGGAACTGTCGGCGGAAGACCGGGCCGCGGCGTTCAAAGACCTGGTCGAGACGACGGTGTGGATCGATCACGAAACCGGCCTGCCGGTTCAGGAATCGACCCCGGACCGGAACGAAACTTATACCTTTTTACCACCGCCCGCCACAGCCGTGGCCCTTCCCCCGGAGGCGGCCCGGAAGCTCGCCCTTCATCAAGCGCGCGAGACGCAGCTGACCCGGCGCGGCCCCGCGCCGTAGGTGCCTTCCGGCGGCGCCGAAATTCAATCCTTGGGGAAGCGATCCATCTTTTCCGAATTCCAGCCGGGCCGGAGGCGGACGTCCTCCTTCACCTCACCCGGGGTCGAAGGCGGTGAGGCATCCGCAGTTCGGCGAAACTCCCACCAGCACTGGCCGCAGTGGTTGTGCTCGTGGTCGATCTTGAAGCCCGCCTCCTTCATCATCGGCTCGACCCAGCCCATGCAATGGTCGCAGTAGTCGTTGTACTGGGCGAGGCCGTTCCGGATCAAGAAGCCCTTGGAGGGGCAGTCATGCATGTCGATGCGGAAATGGTCCGGGGCCGCCTGGACGGAGAAGCCCGCCCCTTCCTCGACGAGAGTATGGTCCCAATATTTTTTCATCCCCGCAAAACCTTCGGCCCGGATCAGATCGGCGGCATGTTTCTGACTATCGCGGCAGATCGCGTCTTCCCAGTAGCGAACCACGAGCGGTTCGCCGCCCTGCTGGCGCAGCCATTCGAAGGTCCATTCGTAATGACCGCAAAAATCGTAGCAGCCTAGCACAGCCGGATCTCCTCCAGAAGTTGCGGGGCGGTATGGGCCGCGACGGGAAAGAAGCGCTGGCGGCAGGAACCGTTGCCGCCCGTCAC
>JAMFSY010000039.1 GCA_026225555.1 Methylacidiphilales bacterium | reverse complement strand
TTCAAATCGATGGATGGCCGTTTGGAAGGAGGCGCCGTCACGTACAAAAGCAACAGCGCGCGTTTTATTCGTGCCGACCCTTCCCACCACGGCGAAATCCCTAACTTCGTCCCCGAAGATTTCAATCCCGCCGGTCATAAATTCACGCAGCTACCGCCCGACGGCCCGCTTTAAGCGAACCTAAAATCCCTGCATCAACATGCTCTTGATCGACGGGGGCGTGGGCACATTCAGCGTGTGGCTTCCCGCTTCGCCGGTCGATTTCACGACAATGGCGTAACTGGCCGCGTGGGATTCCTTGGCGTTCTTTTTGGCCTCCCCATAAACCGCTGGAAAGGCGCTCAGGTCGTTGGAGATCGGCGTGCCGCTGACGGCGAGGATTTGATCTCCCGCCTTGAATCCGGCCTTGTCCGCCGCACTGCCGGTCTCGACGCCGAGCACCGTGACGCCGCCCGAGGGCGAACCTAGAAAAAGGCCGTCAAAGAAGCTGAAACGCTGGTCCAGTAAATGGCGGTTATCCCCTGGAGCGCAATAAATGAGATGGAGGTTGTCCGTGGGAAGCTGCGCCATGGCCAGTTGGAAATTGATCGGCACGGTCCAGATGATGCGCCGCTGCCGTTCGAGTTCGTGGGCGAGCTCCGGCGGCATCTTCGATTGCTCGTCGCCGTTGAGCGTGCTTCGGGAAAAGGATTGCGACATGTCGCCCTTATGGGCCAGTGCCAAGTCTTCAGAATCGTTCTGGATGGGAGGAATGTACATCACGCGCAGGGTCGTCCCCGGCGTCAGCACCGTCGTCGGGTTCATCAGGATCGGAAATTTGAGGGTCACCTCTTTCCCCTTTTGCAGCAGGGGAACCGCGAGCGCGAGGTCGGGCGTCATCTTGATCGGACCGTCGTCCTGGCCGTGAAGGGGAAGGAGAAACGTGAGCGGGATGAGGAGCAGGCCGGAACGAATGAGCACGAGGAGAAGGTACGAATCCGCGTTGGATGGGTCAAATCCGGAGTCGCCGGTGAAAGCAGTTGTAATCCCGCGTTGTTTTAAACTTGGGCCGCCTGGTCAAAAGGGCTAAAGTTGTTTTGGGTAGATGGTCGCTCCCGCCTCGGCGGGAGAGGAAAGTCCGAACACCACAAGGCAGCATGCCGCGGAAAACACGCGGAGGGTCGGCGCGAAAGCGCGGGCCGATGGAAAGTGTCACAGAAAATAAACCGCCGCCCGGCGCTCGTGCAGGCAGGGCGGTAAGGGTGAAAAGGCGGGGTAAAAGCCCACCGCCCGGCGGGCAACCGCCGGGGCACGATAAACCCCATGCGGTGCAAGGCCAAACAGAGACGCCGGGCCGCCTGCCCGGTCGCGGACGCAAGTCCGGGACCCGTCTCGGGTATCGGTCGCACGCGCGCTGAAAGGCGCCGTCCGCGGGGAGCGATTCCCACGGAAGATGAATGACCATCGCCGATGCGTCTTGAGCAAGCGCAGCGGAACAGAATTCGGCTTACGCCCAGAAAAAAGAGGGGCGCTTCGGGAAACCGGGGCGCCCCTCGCTTTTTTTCAGGCGATCTTCGCGGCGGGCAACTGCCAGACATAGCGCCGCATCAGTACGACCACCGCGCAGGTCAACGGCACCGCGACCACCGGGCCGAGCAAGCCGGGCAGGAGCATGCTCCAGAACAGGATGCCGATAATGATGGCCAGCGGATGCAGGCCGGTGCTGTGGCTTTGCACGCGCGGGGTGATCAGCATCGATTCGGTCATCTGCACCAGCGTGAAAACGATCAGCACGCCCAACGGCCTCAACCAGCCCTGGCTCGACAGAAAGCCGAGCAAAAGTGCGGGCAGGATGCTGACGATGATGCCCAGGAACGGCACGATGCTCAGCGCCCCCGCCATGATGCCGAGCACGAGACTTTGGGGCACCCCGATGGCATACAGCCCGATGAAGGTCAGGATGCCGTTGCACGCGGCCACGATGATCTGCCCCCGGAAGTAGCGGACGAGGACCTCGTTGATCTCGGTCAGGACCGTGACGACCTCGTTCCGCAAAGGTGAATTCCTCAGCGGAACGTAGTCGTGCCAATGCCGCGTGATGTGATCCTGATCCGCAAGGAAGTAATAGACGTAAATGGGCACGAAGCTGAACCCGAGCGCGAAGCCGAGCGCCTGCCCGACCGGGCCGACGATCGAGTAGATGAGATGGGCGACGTTGTTCTGGATCTGCTGTTCAAAGGCCGGAATGTTCGTCTTGATCCAATCCCGCATCTGGGTGTCGATGACGATGCGGCGCGAGGGTGGCGCTTTCTGGCCATGCCTCGCGGGTGCGGGAGGGGGCGGCGGTGTCACCACGGCTGGGGCTTGGTTCGTCGCCGTCGGATTGGGCGGGGGCGAACCGGGCTGGATGGAATTGGTGGCAGGCGGAACGGCGAGGGGAACGGTACCCTGCGGAGTTATTTCCTCCGGCTTGGTCTCGAGGTTCTGCAATTTGTCGATGCCCTCATTGATCCAGACGGGCAGGCTGTAAAAGAAGGTCCCCGCCTGAGTGACCAAAGGCGGAAGCAAAAAGGCCCAGAAAAGCAGGAAGGCCACCACCGAGAGAATCGAAACACCCAGCGTGGCCGCTTGTCGGTGCAGGCCCCGTTTCTGCGCAAAGTTAACGATCGGCTCCAGCACCAGCGCGATGATCACCGCCAGCCCGATCGGCAGCAAGACGGGATAGGCCCAGCTGAGAAAAGTGATGAACCCGAAAAAGATCAGCCCGGCAATCGCGAAGAGTGTCACCAAGGCCAGCGCCGTCACCGCCCGCCACAACACGCGGCGCTGCTTCTCGGTCGGGTACGAAAGCGGAGGCTCCGCTTCAAGCACCGGGGCGGCATCCTTGATTTCGTCCATGGAGGCTAGTCTCCCTTTTTCGCGGCTTTCGGTTTGTCGGAATTTTTGGCCGAGGCCGGGGTGGATGGCGACGTACTGCCAGTTGCGACCCCTCCACTTTTGCCTGGATCGGCGGGATGAAATGACGGAGCCGCCGGCGCGATGGTGATCTCCACCCGGCGGTTGCGGGCATGGCCCTCCTTGCCGCTGGAAACGATGGGCTGGAAATCGCCCCGCGGCACCACGACAATATTCTGGAAAGGCAGCGAGCCCTGGTCATGCAGGAACTTCGCCAGGGCTGCGGCGCGCGCGCCGGTGAGATCCCAGCCGGTGGCGAAATGCGCGGTCTTGGCCGGAGATGGCGGGGCGGTTTTCGCGGCGGCGTCCGGCTTGGTGTCGGTAGCGTCCAGTTTCACGGGAGTCACCGTTTTATCGGCATCGCCCGACCGGGCTCCCTCGCCATCGCTATCGGTGAAGGTTTCAATACGGAGTTCAAAGGTGTCGAGCTGGCCGTTGAGCGATTGGCTGATCTGGTTCAGCAGTGTCTTGCCCTCGGGCTTGAGCGTCGCGTCGCCGAAGGCAAAGAAAACCGAATCGGGGACACGGAGGACCGGGCGGCCGCCGCGCAGGACGACATCCGTGTCGTCGTCCTTCACCAGCTTGCGCACGGTGTCGTTGAATTTTTTGACCAGGGCGGCCTGGGCCTGGCTTTGTTGCGACTGGTTCTGGTTTTGCTGGCCCGCCGCCTCGATCTGGCTCTCTTCATCGGCCAGTTTCGTTTCCTTTTCCTGGAGGAATTCCTCACGCGTCTTCAACTGGTTCTCGGTCTCGATGATGCTCGATTGCAGTTTGTCCTTTTGGGAATTCAGCGTCTCGCGCTGTTCCTGCAAAGTCAGCACTTGGTCCCGAAACACATTCGCGCTGGTTTCGTTTTCGTGGTCTTTCCAAAAATAATAACAGGCGGCGGCGGCGAAGAAGACCGACACCAATCCCCAGAAAATGCTGGCGGCTTGCGATCGGCCCACACGCCGGCTGGATTCGAGATATGGCACGGGGCCGAGGCTACCAGCAAAGAATTAAATCGGGAAGTGTTTCGCTGAGACCTCCCGGAGGCGGAGCACTTTTGCATCGTCGGGAGAAGCGGAGTTGCTAGGGTGAAACCAACCGTAATGAGCAATCCTTCGCCGACCGTCAGCAAAGTCGGCGGCGACTCCCGTTCGATCCGCCATTTTTTTCGCCGTCTCCTGGTCCGGTTGCTGCGCCTGCGGGTCTGGTTCACGGAACGCGGGCCGGGGGATTTGTGGGACTCCAATTATTTTTGGGCCGCCCTCGTCGGTCTCGGCGGGGCTCTCACCTCCGTCGCTTTTCGGGAGGCGCTGCATCATCTCCAAGTTTTCCTGCTGCGCTACGATGGTCCGCTGGAAGGCGCGGCGACGACGCTGCCCTGGTGGGGACGATTGCTAATGCCCACAGCGGGCGGATTCGTGGCGGGGCTGATCCTGTTTTACGGGCAGCGCTGGTCGCATGCGAAGCGTTCCCTCGACTTCATGGAAGTCATCGTGCTCGGCAACGGCATCATGCGGGTGCGCGATACGCTGGTGAAGAGCGTTTCCTCCCTGGTCACGATTTCCAGCGGTGGCTCGATCGGTCGCGAGGGGCCCATGGTGCAACTCGCCTCCATGCTCGCCTCGCTAATGGGCCGCACGGCGAAGATCTCCCCGGCGCGCCTGCGTCTCTTCGTCGCCTGCGGCGCGGCGGCGGGTATCGCCTGCGCTTACAATGCCCCGCTGACCGGCGCCTTTTTCGTCGCGGAAATCGTCTTGGGCTCCATCGCGATGGAGAGCTTCCTGCCGCTGGTTGTCGCCTCGGTCATTGCCACGGTGGTTTCACGCCAGTTCCTCGGTTCCAGCCCGGTTTATCACATGCCGAATTTCGGGGCGGTGCCGAATTGGCAACTGATCGCGGATGCGCTGCTCGGGGTGGTGGCGGGCGTGGGCGCGCCGGGATTTCTGCTTTTGTTGCGGGGCGGTGAGCAGCTTTTCCAGCGGATGCCGGTGCCGATTTTTCTCCGTCTCGCCATCGGTGGACTGGCCGTCGGCGTGATTTCCGTCTGGACGCCTTATGTCTGGGGCAACGGTTACGGCGTGGTCGAGTTGATCCTCAATAATCCGTGGACCTGGCAGGCGTTGATTTCCATTTTAGTCCTGAAAGTGCTGGCCACTGTGGCGACCACGGGCAGTGGCGCGGTCGGCGGCGTCTTCACGCCCACGCTGTTTTGTGGTGCGGTCATCGGCGCGATTTTTGGAGTGGCGTTGCAGGGCTTGCTGCCGCATGCCCACATTGCCGTGGGCAGTTTCGCCGTGGTCGGCATGGGCTGTTTCCTCGCCGCGATGACCCGCGCGCCCATCATGTCGATCCTGATCATCTTCGAAATGACGCTCGATTACGCCACCGTGATGCCGTTGATGCTGGCCTGCGTCTCCGCCTTTTACGTCTCGGTCAATCTCAGCCCGGAATCGGTTTACAGCCGCCAGTTGCGGGGACATGCGCACGGCGAAACACCGCTCTTTCTCCTCCATGTGCGCGACTTGATGAAGATGGAGCCGCTTTGCGTCAGTGAGACGACCGGCTTCGAGGAGATCGCGGCGGCGCTTGCTTCGCATACCTTCAAACATCTTTATGTGGTCGATGCCGGGCGGCGTTTCCTGGGCGCGATCGCCTTGCAGGACTTAAAGCCCTTTTTGCAGGACAAGGATCTGCCGGAGGTCGTCATCGCGTTGGATATCATGCATGACGATATTCCGGTGTTGACCGGCGATGCCTCGCTCAAGGAGTCGCTCGATATCTTCAGCCGTCACGACGGCGAACGCCTGCCGGTGATCGATAATCTTCACGACCGGCGGCTCATCGGCGCCTTGGCAAAGACCGATGTCCTGCTCACCCTGGCTCATGGAGCCGGAGTGGCCGAGGACGCCTCCAGCGGCGCGCGCTGAACGGCACGGGACGTTCGGGCGGCCAGGACGGGATATTTCCGCGACCAGTCGATCAGCAGCAGATAGAGGAACATGTCATCGAAGAAAAAGATGTTCATCAGCACCAGGCTGAGCAGATGAAACGAGAGCATCGTGGGAATGAAAATCCAGCGATAATGGGATGAGGCCAGACAGAGCGGCGCCGTGATCTCGAAGATGGTAATCACAGGCAGCCCCAGGCGCAGCAAAAGGACGACCACAGGCCATTCGGGAATGTGCCAGCCAATGTTGGTGTTGAAGTAATAGGCACGCATGCTGGCATCGACGGTCCACCCCTCCATCGTGTCGCCGGTGAATATGCGGGCCCCGCCGACCACCGTGCGATTGATCCCGACGAGAAAGTAGGAGAGGCAAAGCAACGCCACGATGGTGACGAGGGGAAAGGAACTCCAGGTGCGCCTCTCGGCGGCGGTTCGCCGGTTTCCCCGGGCCGTCAGCACGTCGGCCCACGAAAAAAGCGCCAGGACATACATGGCGAGGAGCAGCACGATATCGGTATGAACCGCCGGCCCGAAGCTGCGGATCAGGCTCGAATAAATGGTCAGCAGAATTGCGGCGATCGTTGAGGTGAGAGGGAAGCCGCGTGGCATCAGGCAGGCGATCAGCGCCAGGAGACTGATCGTCCAGAGAGTGAGCAGACCGGGTTCCGTCAGCAGGAGGTCCAGCAAATGAGGCGGAAATAACGCGAGGATTCCGGTGGGAATGAAAAGCTCGCGAGGAAGCTCGGCGAGCCGCCCCAGCGGATCAAGCACCAGCTTGACGATCCACAGGCCCACGAGCCCGAGCCGCGTGAGGCGCAGAAGTCCCGGCCCGGCCTGATCGTGGATCAGTTCGAAGGGGCCGATGAGATATCGTAATGCTTGAGGAGCTCGCATGAAGGGAGATGGCGCGATTCGCTGGCGGCGGGATGCAGCTTGACCGCGAGCTGCACGAGGTCAACCGATTGCACCGGGTCGCCCGGATGAAGGCGGTTGTAGATCCGCGCCAGCGATTCCACCAGGTGGGTCATCGGCCGGCCGTCATTATCCCCGGGCGGATTGAATTGGACGATCGAAGGCAACAACTGCTCGGCGAGCAGACGGACGGTTTTACCGCTGGCGGTCGTCGCCATGAACTCGCGGCAGGTGATCGGATCTTCCTCGCGCAGGGAGGAGAAGATGGCCCACGAGACGTAAGGGAAATACTTGCGGCCATCGAGGGTGAAATGACCAATGACCATCCCCGCGAGCAACACACCAAAAATCACCCGATGGGGAACCGGCATCCGCCCCATCCAACGCCCCAGGGGAGGCCAGTAACGGAAGCCGAAAAAAATGATGATCAGAAGATAGGCCTGCCCCGCCACGAATAGCGGAATGATGTGGGAAATCCTTTCGATGACCACCGCAAGGCAAACAGCGATCACGGCGACCACGAGCGCCACGGGAGGCTTCCATCGGGGATGGGTGGCTGTGTCCATGGCTGAGCTCCAGTTAAAGAGCCATTCGTTTATTTCTCAATAGATTTGATTTCCCATTCCGTCATTCTGAACTTGTCGAAGGATCAGTTCTGCCTCGGTAAAAAGCAAAAGGCAGCCGACCTGATCCTTCGACTAGCTCAGGATGACGGAAATCTTTCAGCGTGAGCCTTTTCAGCGAGCTCCTACGGATGCCCAACACCGCACCCGCACGCGGCGGGAGCCGGCGCAGGTTGAGGCGCGATCTTGTCGGGATCGTAGTTCAGGCTGGGGGAGTTCCACTTTTCCACCGTCGGAATATCCATCCCTTTGCGCCGGGCGTAATCTTCCACTTGATCGCGGCCGATGGTGCCGACGCCGAAATACTTCGCCTCGGGATGCGCGAAATAAAAGCCGCTAACCGAGCTGGCGGGATGCATCGCGAAGTTTTCCGTGAGGACGACATGGGCCTTTTTCTCCGCCTGGAGCAGATCGAAGAGCAGCCGTTTCTCGGTGTGATCGGGGCACGCGGGATAGCCGGGCGCGGGACGGATGCCACGATACTTTTCCTTGATGAGATCCTCGTTGGAGAGGTTCTCATCCTGGCCAAATCCCCAGGCGAGGCGCACCTGGCGATGCAACCATTCCGCGCTCGCTTCAGCCAACCGGTCGGCCAGCGCCTTGGTCAGGATGGCGTTGTAATCGTCGTGGTCGGCTTCATACGCGCGGGCAATTTCATCGACGCCGAGACCCGAGGTCAGGGCGAAGGCGCCGAAGTAATCGTTACGTCCGCTTGCCTTCGGCGCGATGAAATCGGCGAGAGCATAATTGAGCTGGCCCTCGGGCTTGTCCATCTGCTGACGCAGGGTGTGGATCGTGGTCAATACCGAGGTGCGGGAGTCGTCGGTATAAATCTCGATGTCATCGCCGACCGAGTTGGCGGGGAAGAAGCCGTAGACCGCCTTCCCATGGATCAGCTTCTTGTCCAAGAGATGATTCAGGATCTTTTGCGCATCGTTGAAAAGTTCGCGGCAACGCGAACCGATCTCGGGATCATCGAGCAGCGCGGGATAACGCCCACGAATTTCCCACGCATGGAAGAACGGCGACCAGTCGATGTAATCCACGATCTCGCGCAGGGGAAGCTCATCGATGGTCTTCGTGCCGGTGAAGGTGGGCGTCGGAATATCGATGGTGTTCCAATCGGTGATGAAATGGCGCTTGCGGCTTTCTTCTAGGGAGAGAATCGGCTTCGAGGGCCGCTTCTTTTCATGGGCGAGCCGGGCGCGTTCATGCTCGAGCTTATTGTTGGCCACGAACTCATCGCGTTGCGTGTCGCTAAGCAGCGCGCTCACGACGCCGACGGCGCGCGAGGCATCGAGCACATGCACAATGGCGTTTGAATAATGGTGAGCGATCTTCACCGCCGTATGCGCCTTGCTCGTCGTGGCGCCGCCGATGAGCAGGGGCAGCTTGAACCCCTCGCGTTCCATCTCGCGCGCGACGTGTACCATCTCGTCGAGCGAAGGCGTGATCAAACCGCTGAGGCCGATGACATCGACATTGCGTTCCTTCGCGGCGGCCAGGATTTTCTCGCTGGAAATCATCACGCCGAGATCGATCACCTCGTAATTATTGCAGGCGAGCACCACGCCCACGATGTTCTTGCCGATGTCGTGGACATCGCCCTTGACTGTCGCGAGCAGCACCTTGCCTTGCGCCTGCTTGTTGCCGGTGCGCTTCTTTTCCTCCTCCATGTAGGGCAGGAGATAGGCGACCGATTTCTTCATCACGCGGGCGCTCTTCACCACTTGGGGCAGAAACATTTTTCCCGCGCCGAAAAGATCCCCGACGATGCTCATGCCGCTCATCAGCGGGCCCTCGATGACCTCCAGCGGCGTGGCATATTTCTGGCGCGCCTCCTCCGTATCGGCATCGATGAAATCGACGATGCCCTTGACCAGCGCATGGCTGAGCCGTTCCTCGACGGGGAGCGAACGCCACTGCGCTTCCTCCTTCGCCTCGACCTTGCCGACCTTCTTGTAACTTTCCGCAAACGTCACGAGCCGCTCGGTTCCGTCCTCGGGACGGCGGTTGAGAATCACGTCCTCGACCAGCTCCTTGAGCTGCGGCTCGATCTCCTCGTAAACGGCGAGCATGCCCGCGTTGACGATGCCCATGTCGAGTCCCGCCCGGATGGCGTGATAGAGAAACACGGCGTGCATCGCCTCGCGCACCGGATTATTGCCTCGGAACGAAAACGAAATGTTGCTGATGCCGCCGGAGACGCGCGCGCCCGGCAGGTTCGCCTTGATCCAGCGCGTGGCCTCGATGAAGTCGACCGCGTAGTTATTATGCTCCTCGATGCCCGTGGCGACGGTGAGCACGTTGGGATCAAAGATGATGTCTTCGGCGGGGAAGCCGACGTCCTTCGTCAGGATATTATAGGCCCGCGTGCAGATCTCGATCCGGCGCGGAAGTGAATCGGCCTGGCCCTTTTCGTCGAAGGCCATGATGACCGCGGCGGCGCCGTAACGGCGGACCAGTTTGGCCCGTTCGCGGAACGCCTGCTCGCCTTCCTTCAAGCTGAGCGAATTGACGATCGGCTTGCCGGGAATGCAGCGCAGGCCCGCCTCGATGACGCTCCACTTGGAGCTATCCACCATGATCGGCACGCGGGCGATTTCAAGTTCGGCGGCGATGAGATTGAGAAAGCGGGTCATCGACTTCTCGCCGTCGAGCATGCCTTCGTCGAAGTTGACGTCGATGATGGCCGCTCCGCCCTCCACCTGCTGGCGGGCGATGGTGATGCCCTCGTCGAGTTTGCCCTCAAGGATGAGCTTCGCGAACTTGGGCGAACCGGTGACGTTGGTGCGTTCGCCAATGAGGGTGAACGGAATTTCCGGGCGGAGCGTGAGCGGCTCGAGGCCAGCGTATTGGGTAGCCGCCGACCGCCGGGCGGTGGTGCCTTCCGCTGCCCCAGCCGAATCCACCGCCCGGCGGTCGGCGGCTACCTTGCGCGGCGGAACGTCCCGCAGAGCTTCCGCGATGCAACGAATGTGCTCCGGCGTATTTCCACAACAACCGCCCGCGATATTCAGCCAGCCCTGTTCCGCAAAGTCGCGCATGAGCGGGCCCATATCTTCGGGCAAAAGAGGAAAGCCGGTGGGCGAAAGCGGGTCGGGCAGCCCGGCGTTCGGATAGCAGCTGAAATAGCAGGTCGCGATGCGCGAAAACTCCTCGATATAAGGACGCATCTGGTCGGGCCCGAGTGCGCAGTTGATGCCGACACTGAGCGGCCGCGCGTGGGCGACGGAAATCCAGAAGGCTTCCAGGGTCTGCGCGTTCAGCGTGCGGCCGGAATCGAAAATAGTAACCGAGATTTGCACCGGCACGCGGCGGCCGATCTGCTCGAATGCCTCCTCGACGGCGAAGAGCGCAGCCTTGGCGTTCAGCGTGTCGAAGATCGTTTCAACCAGCAACGTGTCCGCGCCGCCTTCCATCAGGCCGAGGGCCTGTTGGCGATAGGCATCGACCAGTTCGACATAGGTCACGCCGCGTGCGCCGGGATCGTTGGCATCGCGGGAAATGGAGGCGGAGCGATTCGTCGGGCCCATCGACCCGGCTACAAAACATTGGCGGCCCGGATTGGCGGCGACAAATTCATCGCGAACGCGGCAGGCCAGCCGCGCAGCTTCGACGTTGAGTTCGGTGACGATGTGCTCGAGATCGTAGTCGGCCTGGGAGATGGTCTGGGCGTTGAACGTATCGGTTTCGATAATGTCCGCTCCCGCTTCAAGAAAGCGGCGGTGTACATCCGCAATGACATCGGGCCGGGTGAGGACGAGAAGATCGCCATTCCCTTTGAGGTCCTTGTGATGGTCCTTAAAGCGCTCGCCGCGAAAATCGGCCTCGGTGAGCTTGAACTGCTGCAAAGTAGTGCCCATCGCTCCGTCGATGATGACGATGCGTTGCTGGAGAAGGGCTTCGAGAGGATGCATGGTGTCTAGTGAACATATCCATGCATCTGGATGCGTCAATGGATTGTTTAGGCCGTGCTGAACCAATCCTTCGACAAGCTTAGGGAGATGAGAAATGCCTTATAAAACAAAGCCTGTCATCCTGAGCTTGTCGAAGGATCAGTTCAGTCTCCCCTAAAATCCTCGAAAAGATTTCGCCATGTCGGATGGGCGGCTCGAGTTAGTTTCTTCTTCTTTTCCCGTTGCTGAAACCGAACTGATCCTTCGACAAGCTCAGGATGACAGATGGGGAAAGGGGAAATTTACACCTCTCTTTACGCCTGATACCACTTCGGGTAGCTTCCGGGCATGTCCGATTTTCTCCGGGAGGATTCCCGATGAGCGATTTACCGACGGGGCCGCGTCGGCCGGGCGGGCAGATGACGTCGCGTCCGCTCCACTTCATCTGGCTGGTGGATGGTTCCGGTTCCATGCGCGTGCAGGGCAAGATCGAGGCGCTGAACGCGGCGATTCAGGAGGCGATTCCCTCTATGCAGTCCATCGCGCGGGAAAATCCGCAGGCAGCCATCTATGTCAACGCGATCCGTTTCGGTGATGACGCCCGTTGGATGGTGGAGCGATTGACCCCGGTCTCCGAGTTTATCTGGCCGGAGGTGGAAGCGGGCGGCATGACGGCCATGGGCGAGGCCTTGGTCATGGTTGGCGAAGCGCTGCAGGCGCCGCTGATCCGGGACCGCGCATTGCCGCCCGTTTTGGTTCTGGTCACCGACGGCTTGCCGACGGACGATTTTCAGGCCGGGTTGAACTATTTGCTCGGCAAGCCGTGGGGACGCCGGGCGGTGCGGATGGTCGTGGCCATGGGCGAAGATGCCGCCGGGACGGAGGTTCAGGAATACCTGCGCGCTTTCGTTTCCGAGGATGCGCCGCGGCCCTTCCAGGCCAATAATCCGGAGGCTTTGGCGTTCCATATCCGGTGGGCATCCACGGCTGCGCTAAAGCTGGTCTGTTCGCCGCTTTTGTCGCAGGGACCGTCGGTCGAAAAAGGGACTCCCGAATCGCGCATGGTCGCACCCGCTCTGCCCTCGCTGGCGGAATCCGATATCTGGTAAGACTTCGTTATGCCTGCGATTTGGACAGCCTTGAGCGCCAGCGTGCGGGGAAGCACGCACGAAAGGGACGGCCGTAAAAACCAGGACGCGGTCCGCCTTTCCTGTCCCTCGGGCGCATCGGATTCGCTGTTTCTCGCCTTGGCGGATGGGCACGGTAACTCCCGGAGTTTCCGCAGCGATCGCGGTTCCGCGATGGCCACGGAATGCGCCTTGCGTCTCCTTCGGGAGTTCGACCTGCGCAATGGGCCGGACGTGCCGCTGAGCAGCATTCGGCGGCAGATGCGCACGAAATGGCCGCGGGCGCTGCTGGCCGCGTGGCTTCAGGCCGTGCGCGATGATGTGGAGCGGGAACCTTTTTCGCCGCTCGATTTTGCCGCCTTTCCCGAGAAACCGCCGGTGATCAAACCGGGAGAGCCCTTGCCTTTCGCCGCCAACCTGGCTTACGGGGCCACGCTGATCGTCGCGGCGGTGACCCGGCGCTACATCCTCTACCTGCAATTGGGGGATGGGGACATCCTGACGGTACGGAAGGATGGGCGAGTCTCGCGGCCCTGGCCGAGCGATCACGCCTACTACGCCAACCAGACGCTTTCGCTATGCAGCCATAACGTGGAACATCACTTCAAGGTGAAAGTGGAACCACGGCGGGCCGAGGCCCCGGCATTGATCCTCCTCGCGACGGACGGTTACGCGAATTGCTTCGAGAATGATCGCGGCTTTTTCCGTGTGGGGGCCGATCTGCTCGGTTATCTGCGGGCGGGCGGGCCCACCTTCGTTGGGGAAAAATTGGAGCCGTGGCTGCGCGATTCCTCGCGCGACGGCAGCGGAGATGATATTACGGTCGGGCTGGCCGTGCGCTGGACCGCCCTGCGGGGCGCGCCCGAGACGGCGGACGGCCTGCTCTTCGAAACAAGCTCACCATGAAAAATTCCTTTCGTCCCGGACACGCGGTCTGGTTGAAAATGGCGGAGGACCGTTGCGAGATCAAGGAACTGATCGGCTCGGGGATCCAGGGCGAAGTGTATCGCGCCTCCTTCCAGGGCCGGGATTGCGCCTTGAAGTGGTACTTCCCTTCCCAGGCCACGCCAGAGCGGCGGGCCGGGATCGAGCGACTGTTGGTGAAGGGCGCGCCGAGCGATAGCTTCCTTTGGCCGTGCGATCTCGCCCTGTGCCAGGACGTGCCGAGCTTTGGGTACGTCACGCCGTTGCGGCCCGCCCGGTTTCGCAATCTGGGAGAGCTTTTGAGCCGGAAGATCGAGGCCTCGTTCCGCTCGGTGGCCACGGCCGGACTGGAGCTGGCCGATGCCTTTCTCCGGCTGCATATCGAGGGACTTTCCTATAGCCATTTCTCGCTCGGGAATGTTTTTTTCGATCCCGAGACCGGCGCGGTTTCACTCAGCGAAAACGATGATCTGGCGGTGGATGGCGAGGATTGGGTGGGCGGACTGGGCACGCCCCGTTTTCTGGCCCCGGAGCTGATTGCGGGCAACGCGTCGCCGAGCGTGGAGACCGATCTGCACACGCTGGCCGTGCTGCTTTTTTGCCTCCTGATGGGCCACCATCCGCTCGAAGGCCGACATGAAACGGAAATCGCCTGCCTCGATTTGGAGGCGATGAAAAAGCTCTATGGCACCAACGCGCTTTTCATCTTCGATCCCAAGAACCTGGCCAACCTTCCGGTGCCTGGCATCCAGGACAACGCGCTGATCTTCTGGAATTTTTATCCCGGCTATGTGCGCGATATCTTCCTGCGCGCCTTCGCGGTCGCGCTGCACGAGCCCTCGGCCCGGGTGAATGAGAACGACTGGCGATCGATGTTCACCCGGATGCGCGACCAGATTTATTACTGCGACAATTGCGGCACCGAAAGTTTCCTCTCCGATACCGGCAACTCGCCCGGAGCGCTCGCCGAGCACGAGTGCTGGTTCTGCCACCAGCCACAGCCGCCGCCTCTGCGCATGCGGCTGGTGCATCATGCCGTGGTGCTGAACCAGGACACGGTGCTTTTCGCGCATCATGTCGATGGGAACCGGCGCAACGATTTTTCCCAAATCATGGCCGAGGTGTCGCCGCATCCCAGCCGCGAGGGCGTGTGGGGATTGAAGAATGTCTCGGCGCAAACCTGGAACAGTTTTTCGCCGACCGGCGCTTCCGTCGCGGTCACGTCGGGCCGCTCGGTTTCGCTGATTCCGGGATTGCGCGTACGCTTCGGAAACGTGGAAGGCACGGTCCTTTAGCTGCGGTCACGGCTCGCGATTTCTTTATGTCGATTCCCTCATCCATCATCACCCACATTGCTTTCCGTTGCCGCGACCTCACGGCGCAGGAAGTGTTTTATACCCGGCATTTCGGCTTCCAACGTTCGCGCACCTTTCGTCGTGGCGAGCCGGGTGAATTTTTCCTGCTCAAGCTCGGCTCGATGAGGCTGGAACTTTTCCCGCTCGATCCCGCCAAGCCGCCGACGGACGAAGACAAAGGCGGCGAGCAGCCCATCGGTTTTCGCCATCTCGCCTTCGAGGTGCCCAAGCTGGAACCGATCCTCGACGCGCTTAAGGCCGAAGGCATCGAGCCGGACCCGATTGTCGAATTGCCGCAGATCGCGCCGGGATTTCGGATCGCATTCTTTCGCGATCCCGAGGGCAACGTCATCGAGCTGATGGAGAATTATTGCGACGAGGCCTGAGCCGCGCGATCGAGGATCGCCCGAGATTTGAGCAGGGCGTCATCGATGTCCCCGGCGATATTTTCCCGGCCGAGCCGATCGAGGAAGCCCGAGTTTTCCATGAGAACGTAGGGCTGCGTGTGCGGGCCGCTGAGCAGGAGCGAGATGCCGCGGTGGCGCAATTTTTCGTGCAGATGCTCGAGGGTGTTGAGCGCGGTCGAATCCATCGCGAGCACCTTTTGCATGCGGAGAATCAGGATCTTCGGCTCCGCGCGGCTGTGCTGGAGGATGTTTTCGAGCTTTTCGGCCGCGCCGAACATCAGCGCCCCGAAGACGCTGAAAACGAGCACTTCGGGGGGAACGTCTTTGCCGCGCAGGGAATGATGATCGCCTTCCATGTCGGTGCCTTCATCCACCAGGGAGACTTTGGTGGTTTCGGAGATGCGCTGGATAAAGAGGAACGACGCGAGCACCATTCCGATTTCCACGGCCACGGTCAGGTCGAAGACGACGGTGAGCCCGAAGGTGGCGAGAAACACGGCCGCATCGCCCCTCGGGTATTTGCCTAGCATCCCGAATTCGCTCCATTCGCCCATGTTATAGGCGACGGTGATCAGCACGGCGCTCAGGGTGGCCAGCGGGATGTACTTCGCCAGTGGCGCCGCGACGAGCAGGATGAAGAGCAGGGTCACGGCGTGGATGATGCCGGCCACCGGTGAGACGGCCCCGCTGCGGATGTTCGTGGCGGTCCGGGCGATCGCGCCGGTGGCGGGGATCCCGCCAAAGAACGGGCAGGCCATGTTGGCGATGCCCTGGGCCATCAACTCCTGATTGGAGTCGTGCCGGTCGTCGATCATGCCATCGGCCACCACGGCGGAGAGGAGCGATTCGATGGCGGCGAGAAGCGCAATGGTGACCGCCGGGCGGACCAGGTTCTGGATGTTGCTCCAGGCGACGTCGGGAACGTGAAAAGGCGGCAGGCCCCGGGGAATCTCCCCGAAGCGGCTGCCGATCGTCTCGACCGGCAGATGGAAAAAGGTCGCGATCAGCGTGCCCGCGATCACCGCGACAATGGAACCCGGCACGACCTTGCGCCAGGCGGCGGGCCACATGAGGATAAGCAACAGCGATCCGGCGGCCACCGCGACCGTGACAGGTTGCAGGCTCGGCATGCTGAGGAAAATCGCCTCCATCTTCGCCATGAAATCGGAAGGGATGTGATCAATCCTGAGCCCGAAAAAATCCTTGATCTGCGTGGTAAAGATCAGGATCGCAATGCCGTTGGTGAAGCCGATCGTGACCGGACGCGGGATGAACCTGATCACCGTTCCGAGGCGGCAGAGACCCATGACGAGGAGAATCACCCCGGCCATGATCGTGCAAATGAACAGGTTTTCGAGGCCGTACCGGGCGATGATACCGTAGATAATGACGATGAATGCGCCTGTGGGCCCGCCGATCTGGACGCGCGAGCCGCCCAGGGCGGAAATGATAAAACCCGCGACGACCGCGGTGAAAATGCCGGCCTGCGGCGTCGCGCCCGAAGCAATCCCGAACGCCATGGCCAGCGGCAGCGCGACGATCCCGACGGTGATTCCGGCCGCCAGGTCGGCAAAGAATTTCGGGGCGTTATACCCTTTCAGGCAATCGAGCAGCCTGGGCCGAAATGAAATGTTCGATGTCATCGGAGATGACGCGAGCCCATTTCCGGCTGCTTCCCGGTTGACCCCGCCTCGGGCTGAAAATAGACGGTTCTGTTCCTTCTCGCTACATCGATTCCGGCCGGACTCTAACTATTAGCTGGGAAACGAGCTTCGCGACTTTGCTTAAGTTTCGCCGGCGTGGGCATGAACTCGCACATCCATTTTGATTGTCCCCTTTTACGAGCGGGCGTAGGCTGCTCCGTTACCAAACCGACGACCCTTTTATGCACGCCCGCCTTTTACCTTCCCGCGAAACTTTTCGCGAACTGGCCCGTCAGGGAAACCTGATTCCGGTCTATCGCGAGATCATCGCGGACATGGAGACGCCGGTCTCCGCCTTCGCCAAGATCGATACGGGCGATCACTCCTTCCTTTTCGAATCGGTGGAAAAGGGTGGCAAGTTTGCCCGCTATTCGTTTCTCGGTGCGAGCCCCTACCTGACCTTTCAGGCGCGTGGAAAAAAGATTACGCTGAAGGAAGGCGCGCAACAACGCGACTACGAGATCCAGGGCGATCCGCTGCACGAACTGGAACGTCTCATGGCCGGATACAAGCCGGTCGCGGTCGAGGGACTGCCGCTCTTTTATGGCGGCGCGGTGGGCTATCTCGGGTTTGAAGCGGTGACCCTTTTCGAGCCGAGCGTGCCGCGGGCCCGGAAGGATGACCTCAACGTTCCCGACGCCTACTTCTTCATTACCGACACCCTCCTGATCTTCGATCACCTCGAGCGAAGGATCAAGATTGTCGCCAACGCACACGTGACCGATCCCGCGCAGCCCGACCGCGCCTACGACGAAGCCGTGGCGAAAATCGAGGAACTCGAAGCGCGACTGGAACGGCCCATGCGCTCGAGCCTGCTGCCGATTTTCGACGAGGTGCAGCCGCTGGAACCGGCGATCAACATGACGCAGGCGCAGTACGTCGCGATGACCGAGGCGATGCAGGAATACATCCGCGCGGGCGATATTTTCCAGGTCGTCCCGTCGCAGCGTTTCGAAGTGCCGTTCGAAGGTTCGGCCATCGATCTTTACCGTGCGCTGCGGCTGGTCAATCCGTCGCCCTACATGTTCATCCTGAAACTCGGCGGCATGGCGCTCGTCGGCTCATCCCCGGAACTCCACGTGCGTTGCGAGGAGGGCCGCGTGCAAATCCGCCCCATCGCCGGAACGCGTCCGCGCGGCCATACGCCGGAGGAAGACGACCGTTTGACGGCGGAGTTGCTGGCCGATCCCAAGGAACGTGCCGAGCACGTGATGCTCGTGGATCTCGCCCGGAACGACGTGGGCCGGGTGTGCAAATTCAATTCGGTGAAGCTGACCGATTTCATGATCACGGAGCGCTACTCGCACGTCATGCATATCGTCTCGAACGTGGAGGGTGAACTGAATCCCGGCCACAGTGCTTATGATGTTATGCGCGCAACCTTCCCGGCGGGCACGGTGAGCGGTTCGCCGAAGATTCGCGCGATGCAGATCATCGCGGACCAGGAGCCGACCTGTCGCGGGACTTACGCGGGCGCGGTGGGCTACTTCGGCTTCTCCGGCAATCTCGACTCGTGCATCGCCATCCGCACCGTGCTCCTGAAAGACGGGAAGGCCTATCTCCAGGCCGGCGGTGGGTTGGTGGCCGATTCGACGCCGCTGGGCGAATACCAGGAATCGATCAACAAGGCCAAGGCGGGACTGAAGGCCCTGGCGATGGCGAAGCAGTTTTGAGCAATCGCCTTGCCGATTTACTGCACACCGATAACCTTCGTTTGTGAGCGAGATTATTTTTGAGGTGCGGGAGGATGATATCGAAGGTGGCTACGTAGCCACAGCACTAGGATATGGAATTGCGACTCAAGGGGAGACCTTGGAAGAAATACGCACCATGGTGAAAGAAGCGGTTCATTGCTATTTTGGTGATGGCATTCCTGGCCCCATGCCCAAGATTATTCGGCTTCATTTTGTTCGTGATGAAGTTTTGGCGGCGTGAAGACGCCGCGCAATGTGTTGGGCCCGATTTGTAGCTTCCTCGACAAGCTCAAGATGACGGCTTAATTAGAGTATGATCCTCATCATCGATAACTACGATTCCTTCACCTACAACCTCGTCCAATATCTGGGCGAATTGGGCGCGGAGATTTTGGTGAAGCGCAATGACGAGATCACGGTCGAGGAGATCGAGGCGTTGAAGCCCGATGCCGTGGTGATTTCGCCGGGGCCATGCACGCCGAAAGAGGCGGGAATTTCCAACGAAGCCATCAAGCGGATCGGCCCAAAGTTGCCGGTGCTCGGGGTGTGCCTGGGCCACCAATGCATCGGTTATGTCTACGGCGCCGACGTGGTGCGCGCGGGACGGCTGATGCATGGCAAGACGTCGCCGATTTTGCATGATGGAACCGGCGTCTTCGCCGAGTTGCCCAATCCGTTCGAGGCCACGCGGTACCACTCGCTGATCATCGATCCGCCCACGGTGCCCGCTTCGCTGATCGTCAACGCGCGCACCGCCGAAGGCGAAATCATGGGCGTGCACCATCGCGATTATCCCATCCACGGCGTGCAGTTCCATCCCGAGTCGATTTTGACCCGGCATGGGAAAGAGTTGCTGGCGAATTTTCTCCGCATGACCGAAGAGTTTCATGCGCAGAAGCAGGCGGCCTAAGCGACTTAACCAGTCAGGGCGACGGAACTTCTTTTTCTTTCATGAATCATCTTCTTTCCAACCCCGCGTTTAAAATGGCGTGCGACCAGTTCGACGCGGTCGCGAATTTCCTAAATATCCCCGAGGCTTTGCGCGAGCGGACAAAGCAGCCGAAGCGAATGGTCACCGTCTCGCTGCCGATCCGCCTGGACTCGGGCGAGGTGAAAGTGTTCGCGGGGCATCGGGTCCAGCATCACCTCACGCTTGGGCCGACTAAGGGCGGCTTGCGCTACCATCCGGCGGTGGAACTCGGCGAGGTGGCGGCGCTGGCGATGTGGATGAGTTGGAAATGCGCCTTGGCAGACCTCCCTTACGGCGGGGCCAAGGGCGGTGTGGCCATCGATCCCAAGCAGCATTCCCAAGCGGAGCTGGAGCGCCTGACCCGCCGGTACACCAGCGAGATGATCCCCTTCATCGGGCCGCAAACCGATGTGATGGCGCCCGACATGGGCACGAACGAGCAGACCATGGCCTGGATGATGGATACCTATTCCTACCAGATCGGCCACGCGGTTCCGAGCATCGTGACCGGCAAGCCGGTGAGCATCGGCGGCTCACTCGGGCGCAAGGAGGCGACGGGGCGTGGCGTGGCGTTTTTGGCGGATCGCGCCATCGATTTGCTCAAGCTCCCGGACGATAGCCGCGTCATCGTGCAGGGCTTCGGCAACGTCGGCAGCTATGCGGCTCTCGGCCTGGCGAAGTATGGCGCGCGGGTCTGCGGCATCAGCGATGTCGGCGGCGGCGTTTATAATCCGAAGGGACTCGATTTGCATGCCCTTCAGGCCCACGTGGAACGGACCGGTGGCGTGAGCGGCTTTGACGGCGGTGACCGGATCTCCAACGAGGAGATGCTGGTGCAGCCGTGCGAGGTGCTGATTCCGGCGGCGATGGATCAGGTCATCACGGCGAGGAATGCAGGCAAGATCCAGTGTCGCATCCTGGCTGAGGCGGCGAATGGACCGACAACGGTGGAAGCCGACGCGATCCTGCGGCAACGGCCCGAAATCTTTGTGATCCCGGACATTCTTTGCAATTCGGGCGGCGTGATCGTGAGCTATTTCGAGTGGGTGCAGGACTTGCAAAGCTTTTTTTGGGCGGAGACCGAGATCTTCGATAAACTCTATCGGATCCTGGACCGGACAATGGACACGGTATTGAAAGAATCGCGGAAGCATAATATCGATCACCGCACCGCCGCATTGTCCTTGGGAATCCAGAAGGTCGTCAACGGCAAGGCCATCCGCGGCCTCTTCCCCTGATCCCAAGGTAGGGACGGCAGTCCCCTGCCGTCCGACTTATGCCGCGAAGCGGAAGCGCCACGCCTCCCGCCGCCCGAAATTCATTTTGCTTATGAAGGCGAAATGAGGTGATCATGGGGCGATCCTATGCACACCTGTTCCGGGTTTCGGGCCTTTAGCTGGCTTTTGTTTTCTCTTTTGATCGTCGTCGCGAATGTCGCGCGAGCGCAGGACGCCGATGCGGGCGGCCTCCATGGCGACGCCTCCGCCGATGCCAAGCCGGTGGGCCGCACGATCACGCTGAGCGATTTCGGCGCGGAAGACCTCGCTTATCTTTCCATTCCATCCACGCCGCCGACCTTGGGCATCGTGCTGGTGCCGGATGCCTATGGCATGGACGACTTTACCAAGCTGGAAGCGGATCGCCTCGCCTCGCTGGGTTACCTGGTGGTGGTGGTCGATATTTACAACGGCCACCAGACGACTGATCCCGGCGAGATCGCCAATCGCGTGGCGAACATGGAAACCGCCTCCGTGATGAAGACCATCGATGCGGGCATCCGGGTGTTCCATGAAAGCCCGAAATTTCGTGTCGATCACGTGGTGGTAATGGGTTGGGGCAATGGCGCGCGCTACGTCTTCCAGACGGCGCGGGAAAACAAGGGACTCGATGGCGCGATCATGTTTTACGGACCGGTGGAGACCAACGTGGAGAAGATCGGCAAGTTTTCCGCGCCGATCTGCGCGGTCTACCCGGATAACGATCCCGTGACGACGCATGAAACGGTGCAGGTCTTCGAGCACATGATGAAGGACGCCGGCAATGATTTCTCCGCCTGGTTTATCGCGGCGGGCTCCGGCTGGTCGAACCCGGCGAGCCGAAATTACAATGCGGTGGAGGACAAGGAGGCGTGGAAAGTGGCCATGCCCTTCCTCGTCCGGATCGGCGCGGAGCCGGTGAAGCCCAAGAAGGATTCGATCATCGATAAGGCGAAGGACAAGTGGAAAAGCTTGTTCCACTAAGCCGGTGAAATCTGGGCTGGTGCTCTCGACAAACGTCGAATGACGGTTTGATTATAGGACATGCCTCCCTGGCGATTTCTCATTCACGGAGCGGCGTCCCCTGCTTACAACATGGCGGTGGACGAGGCGCTATTGCGCGAGGTGCGCGAACCGGTCCTGCGTCTTTACGAGTGGAGTGTGCCGGCGGTGAGTCTCGGTTATTTCCAGCCGGCCACGCTGGCCCCGGCGGGCCGTCCCTTCATCCGGCGTTACACGGGCGGCGGCCTGGTCGATCACGCCCAGGACATCACCTACACCATTGTCCTGCCGCGCGCGCATCCGTGGATGGAGCTTTCCGCGCCGGAAAGCTATTGCCGGGTGCATAAAGGCGTTCAGGCGGTGCTTCAGGCCTGCGGCATCGCGAGCGACCTGACGCCTGAAGCCTCGGCGTTGGAATCCGAGGCCTGCTTTCAAAAGCCGGTGCGGTTCGACATCGTGGCGGCGGGTCAGAAGCTCAGCGGCGCGGCCCAACGCCGTACCCGCGAAGGGATGTTGCACCAGGGGAGCATCTTACTGCCCGATCCGGCGCGGAACGAGAAGGTCCGGCAGGCTTTTGCCGGGGCTTTTTTCTCCCGGCTCGGAATCGATTTCCTGCCGGGCGAATTGACTGTGGCCGAGTCGGCGCGGGCCGATCGGCTGGAGCTGGAACGGTATGAGACCGAGGCGTGGAACCGACTGAAGTAGCGGGGCGCTTTTCCCCTCGGATTCCGCTCTAAAAAGAGTTCCAAAATAAGCGGATTACTTGTTGTGGATATCGCCAAATTTCGGCTATCCTGAATGGCTTATGGCAGACCCGAAAAAACCAGTCAGCGGCGAAGGTGGCGACGAGAATCTTCAGTTCAATTCCGGCACGGACAGCGTCTATGACGCGTCGAAAATCGGCAAGTTGGAAGGACTCGAAGCGGTCCGCAAAAAGCCGGGCATGTACATCGGTGGAACCGATGAGCGGGCGCTGCACCATTGCATTTCCGAGGTGCTGGACAACTCCATCGATGAACATCTCGCCGGTTACGGCAAAAAGATCGAAGTGACCGTCCACGTCGATGGCTCGATTTCCATTCGCGATGAAGGCCGCGGTATCCCGGTCGATACCGGCAAGGGCGAGACCATGCCTGCCGTGGAAATGGTGCTGACCCGGCTTCACTCGGGCGGTAAATATGGCCAGGGCGGCTACACCTACACCGGTGGCACGCACGGCGTCGGCGCGAAATGCGTCAACGCGGTCTCCGAGTGGTTCGAGGTCGAGGTTTCTCGCGACGGCAAGGTCTACAGCATGGAGTTCGAGCGCGGCAAGACGACCAAGAAGCTCGACGTCATCGGCAAGAGCAAATCGACCGGCACGTTGATCACCTTCAAGCCCGATTCAGAAATCTTCCAGGAAACGGTCGAGTTCAAAAAGGAACTCATCGTGGGCCGCCTGCGGGAACTCGCGTTCCTCAACCCCGGTCTCGAGATCACGCTGACGGACGAGCGCTCCGAAACGCCCGAGACCGAGCATTATTTTTACAAGGACGGCATCGAGGAATTCGTCAAGCAGCTCGGGAAAAGCAAGCAGGTGGTGCATCCCAAGCCGATCCGCATTTCACGCATCAAGGAAGCGGCTGTTGTCGTCGAGGGCACGCCCCGCGCCGTGAAGGTCGATATCGTTCTCCAGTACAACGATTCCTACATCGACCAGATTCTTTGCTTCACCAACACGATCAACAATCCGGACGGCGGCTCGCATTTGGGCGGTTTCCGCTCCGCGTTGACCCGCGCGATCAACCAGCACGCGAAGTCGAATAACCTGCTCAAGGACAAGGACCCGGCGATCTCCGGCGACGACGTCCGCGAAGGTCTCGTGGCGGTCATCTCGCTGCTGCACCCGGACCCCAAGTTCGAGTCCCAGACCAAGGTCAAGCTGCTCTCGCCCGAGGTGGAGGGCATTGTTTCCTCCGCGACCTACGAGAGTTTGATGAGCTTCTTCGACGGCAATCCCAGCATCGCCAAGAAGATCATCGAGAAGTCGCTCAACGCCGCCCGGGCCCGCGAGGCCGCGCGCCGTGCGCGCGAAATGGTGCGCAAGACGGCGCTCTCCGGCGGCGGACTTCCCGGCAAGCTGGCCGATTGTTCCAGCCGCAATCCCGAGGATTCCGAGCTGTTCATCGTCGAGGGTGATTCGGCGGGCGGCTCGGCCAAGCAGGGCCGCAATCGTCAGTACCAGGCGATCCTGCCGATCAAAGGCAAGATCCTCAACGTCGAGAAGGCGCGCCTCGACAAGGTTTTGCAAAACGCGGAAATTCGTTCGCTCATCACCGCGGTCGGCACCGGCATCGGCGAGGGCGGCGACGGGGTCGGATTCAATATCGACCGGCTGAAATATCACAAGATCATCGTGATGACCGATGCGGACGTGGACGGCTCGCACATTCGCACGCTGCTCCTGACCTTCTTTTTCCGGCAGATGCCCGATTTGATCCGAAAGGGTTTCGTCTACATCGCGCAGCCGCCGCTCTTCCAGGTGCGCCGCAAGAAGCGCGAGGAATATGTCGAGGGCGAGCCGCAGCTGAACAAGATGCTGATCAAGTTCGGCAGCGACGATGTGCAGTTGAAAAATCTCGGCGACAACAAGATCGTTTCGGACAACTCGCTGGTGGAGATCCTCGAGATGCTCGAGTCGTTGGAGAAATTCACCCGGGCGATCGGGCGGCATGGCGGCGATTTCAGCGAGTACCTGGCCCGGCGTGATGCGAAGACGCATGAGCTGCCCCGGCATCTGGTTAAGGTCCGTGAGGGCAACCAGGAGACCGTTTACTACTTCCAGACCGATCATCAGCTGGGCGAATTCGCGAAGGAAAACGCCGACCTGCGTATCTTCGGCGAAGAACCGGCGGAGGAAGCGGTCGATGGCGTGGTGGTCGTCGTGGAGAAACCGACGACAAAAGCCAGCGGGCACGTCAATCGTCGCCGCTGCCTGCACGTCGAGCTGCACGAAAGCAAGGCCGTGGCCGAGCTCCTGAACAAGCTCGAACGCAAGGGTCTTTCCATCGATCAATACCGGGCGGCGGACAAGCCCCTGTTCGAGTTGCTCGAGGGCGAGGGCGACGCGCAGAAGAAGCGCGCGCTTTTCTCCATTCCCGAGATTCTCGAAGCGGTCAAGGATGTCGGCAAACGTGGCGTGACCATCACCCGATTCAAGGGTCTGGGTGAAATGGACGCGAAGGAGCTCTTCAGCACGACCATGGATCCGACGAAGCGACGCCTGTTGCGGGTCGATGTTTCCGACGCGGTGGAAGCGGAGGAAATGTTCTCGCGCCTGATGGGCGACGAGGTCGAACCGCGCCGCCAGTTCATCGAGGACAACGCCCTCAACGTGCGCAACCTGGATATTTAATCTCTTTGAGTCTAATCCCTCGAAGCTCGCTTCGGCTCGGGTGGTAGCCGCCGCACGCCGTGCGGTGGTGTCTTTTCGAAGAAGAAGCGAAGCGTGGAAGCTTTTTCTTCTCTCCTCCGTCGCACGGCGGGCGACGGCTCAATCCGGAAGGCACTGCCGCCCGGCGGTCGGCAGCTACCTTTTGACCGTTGCGCGGCCTGGGGCACGGGAAGGCTCTTTTCCTCTGTCATCCTGAGCTTGTCGAAGGATCAGCCTCCGTTGACTTCCACGATCCGCAGGGGCGGTTCTCCCGCTAATTCAGGTGCGTGCCGGAAGCTGATCCTTCGACAAGCTCAGGATGACCCACTTTGAAGCTTTGCTTC
>JAMFSY010000038.1 GCA_026225555.1 Methylacidiphilales bacterium | reverse complement strand
GCATGCGCCAGCTTGTCGAGGATGATGGTGTCGCCCTTGCCGGCCAGCGCGGGAATCGTGCCGAGCGCGGCGGCGTAACCGCTGCTGAAAACGAGCGCCGCCTCCTTTTGTTTCCATCCGGCCAGGGCCGCTTCGAGCGCGAGGACAGGGCCGTCGGTTCCGGTGACGAGACGGGAAGCTCCCGCGCCGGTGCCATGTTCGGCGGCGGCCCGGCGGGAGGCCTCGATCAGGGCGGGATGTCGCGCGAGGCCCAGATAATCGTTGGCGGCGAAATTGAGCAGGGCCTCATCCTTTTCGCGGAGGACGCGGCGTAAATCGGTGGCTTCCAGCGTCGCCAATTGCCCGGCGAGAAGATGGTCGAGATTCACCCTAATGCGCAGCCACGGAGCCGGTCGCCGGAGATGAAGGAGGCAAGGTATGAATCTGCTGGGAAAGATCGGAAGCCTTGCCCAAGGCGACGCTGAGGTTTTGGGTTAGCCGGGTGTTTTCATCCGTCAGCTTCTGCTGGTCCTTGGTCAGATCGCCGATACGTCCGATCAATTGAGGCAGGCGCTGCCGGTAGTCCGTGGCATGCTGCTGTCCCAATTGGTACTCGTAATAGGCCGCGCCGTCGGCCGCCAGGATGAGGAGGATCAGGAGAAATTTCATCGAAGCCGGTGGAAAGCCTATCGTCCCGGCAGCCAAACCGCGAACAAAAAAGCGTTGGATCAGGTCCAGCGATCGATCCTGGAATCGAGCGTGAAGACCTGCCCGGAGACATGGTCCAGCTCCGCCAGCAAGGCAATGAAACGGGCCGCGTTCTCGACCGTGTTGAAACGACCGAGCGCGTGTTCCGCCCGCACCGCTTCCCGTCGCGCGGCTGGGAGCGCGGCGGTCATGCGCGTTTCGAGGAAGCCGGGAAGCACGACGTTGCAGCGAATATTGCGCGCCCCATACTCGCGCGCCACGCTCTGCGCGAAGGCCACCAGACCCGCCTTGGCGGCGGCATAAAGACTCTGTCCCTGGGTTCCGCACCGACCCGCGCGTGACCCGATGAGAAGGATATGTCCGCTCCGCTGTGCCAGCATCAGCTTGAGCGCCTCACGGACGCAGAGGAACGCGCCGCGCAGGTTGATCTCTACCACCGCGTCGAAGTCCGCAGAAGTCAGCCCGGTCACCGCGCCGTCGCGAGTCAGCCCGGCATTGGCGACCAGCACATCGAGCTGCGTCTGCCGGGAGAAAAATGCCCGCACCGATGCCTCGTCGCGGACATCCATCGCCGTGCGGCCGGGGGCGGCGACGTGGGCGCCCCGGTGAAGGAATTCCTGCGTCAGGGCGCGGGCGAGATCGCCTTCCCCGCCGGAGATCAGGACCTGCGGCGAGCGCGCGGATTCTTCTGCCATGGCCCGAGTCTAGGCACAGGCGCGGCGGCGATCAATGATACCTGACATGGCCGTCGCCATAGAGCACGTTGTGCCGGCTCTGATGGATGCCATTGAAGTCCATCGCGAGCCGGACGCGGGCGCTGTTGACCGGAATTCCCGTGGTGGGACTGATATAAATGACGGGCTCGTTCACTGGTTCGTTATCGAAGACCGGGTCCCACTCGTAGCTGGAGCCGTAGGATTTGAAAGAGGAGGGGGCCAAGGTCATATCGACCGGGCACTGCAGGGAGTTCGAAGTAATGCCATAAGGGCCGAAAGCTCCGATCAGGTTGGTGGCGTTGCCATCCGAATAAATCGGATCGGCCTGATCGCCCGCCTGATCGATCTCCGGGTAGGTGTTGTTATGGTCGGTGGCCGAGAGCGAGGCGGCCACGCCGATGGCGTGCAGGTTGGCAGAGCACTTGACGCTTTGCGCCCGCATGATGGCCGATTTCATGCTTGGTAGGAAAAGTGCGCCCATCAGGCCGATGATGGCCAGGACGACAAGCATCTCGACCAGGGTGAAAGCGAGCACACGGCTGCGGAGAGAGCGACGGCGTTTCATTATTGGCCCCGGGCGGTTTGACGGTTGGCGACGGCGCGCGCGTAACGTTGCGCCCGTTTCTCGGGCGAACGGCGCATATCGCTTTGGGTCATGCGATCCTTGAAATGATCACGCATCATGGCCCGGCGCTGGTCGGGTTGAGCGGACTGGACGTCGTGCATGAATTTCACTTCGTTATTGAGCTGGGTGATCGCATCCGGGCGCTCCTCGGGAGGCAGGCCATTGATGGCGTTGCGCATCCGGTCTTCCGTGTAGACCCAGCCGGACTCGCCACCGCCGCCGCCGCGCTGGCCGCCGCCACGGCGTCGGGAAGTCAGGATGATGGCCTGCTGCACCGAACCGTGCGCGCTGCCAACCAGATGCTTGACCGCGCTGATGATCGAGGAACTGGGGGCCGGGGCCGGGACATTGGGGGCCCAGCTCTCCGGCGCCATAATCCAGATGTCTGCTTCCTCGGCGAGCGCCTTGAAATAGTCCTGCACCGTGGTCGGAGGCGCGGGCGGTGCCGGAGGCGGAGTGGCCGCTTGATCGTCCGCGGTGTTTCCGGCCGCCGGGGTGATCGCCACCGGTGGCGCCTTATATCCGGGCCAGTTTTGCAGGCGCGGATCGGCCGCGGAAATTTCGGTATCGGGATCGGAAGTGCCGAGCATATCGAGGGCGGCGCCGTAGCTGTAAACCCTCATGTCGTCGCTGACATTACCTTGCTCGAAATTGAGGATCTCCTGCTTCACCTGTGCAGACGTAGGTGCGGCGAAAAAACCGAGTTTCCATTGCGCGCCGCCACCACCACCACCGCCTCCGCCAGGGCCACCTCCACCGGGACCGCCGCCCGGTGCGCCCGCACCTCCGGCGCCACCGGGTCCGCCTGGTCCACCGCCGCCGCGCGGCTGACGGTCGTTACCGCCGATATTCACGCTTAGGCTGGCCATCGCTTCGGCGAGGGGAACCTTGATGACGGTCATGGTAACCGGGCTGGTCGGATCGATATCGGAATAAATCCGGACCCAGCCCTGCCGCTCGATGCTCTTGATGACTTGGCCCAGGGGGGCCTCCTTCACGTTCACCGTGATTAGCCCCCAGCCAGAAAGCAGGTAATTGATGATGTTCGCGAGGATCAACGCGAACAGGATCCCGCCCCCAATTACGTAACGATTTCGTAGCATAACTCTTTAGACCCGTTCCAGCGGGGAAAGGCTTCCGGAAAACGGACCATTGCGGAATTGTAATGCCCGCAGGCATTCCGGTCGAACCTCAGGCTAGGGCCAGAAGCTTCTGGTGGATCCCGCCAAAGCCGCCATTGCTGAACACAACGATGACATCGCCTTCTTTTAGGAGCGGATTGAGCCGGGCGACGATGGCATCGGCATCACGTTCGTAAAAAGCGGGAACGCCGCCCGCCTGAATGTCCGCCACGACCTGTTCGGGATGCAGGCGCTCGGCGGCAGGAATCTGTTCCAGCGCGGCAACTTCCGCCACGAAGACCCCATCGGCCACCGAGAGCGCGGAAGGCAGGTCCTTCTGGAAAACGGCCCGGCGCGTGGTGTTGCTGCGGGGCTCGAACAGGGCCCAGAGACGTTGCTTGGGGAACTGCTGGCGCAGCCCGAGCAGGGTCTCACGCATGGCGGTCGGGTGATGGCCGAAGTCGTCGATCACCGTGACCCCGCGCACCTGGCCGCGGATTTCCTGCCGCCGTTTCACGCCCTGGAACTTCGCGACCGCTTCAGCGATGGTCGCGAGCGGAATCTGGTAAAAGTGGGCCGCCGCGATCGCCATCGAGGCGTTGCGGACGTTGAACAGGCCCGACATGTTGAGGGTGAATTCGGTGTCGAGCAGCCGGAAGCTCTGGCTTTGGCCATGGGGACGGACGTCGTGGATGCGGACTGCCGCATTTTCCGAGAAGCCCACTTCCAGAATGGGAGCGGGGCTTTCCTTCACGACGGCGAGCGCGTTGGCATCGTCGGCGTTGACCAGCACCATGCCGTTGCGGGGCACGATGCGGACCAGGTGGGAGAACGACTTCTGGATGGCGGCGAGGTTGTCGAAAATGTCGGCGTGGTCGAATTCGAGATTGTTGATGATGACCAGCTCGGGCAGGTAATGGAGGAACTTGCTCCGCTTGTCGAAGAACGCGGTGTCATACTCGTCGCCCTCGATGATCCAGTGCCTGCCGTCCTGCCGGGTGCAACCCTGGGGCAGGTTCTTCGGCAAGCCGCCGATGAGATAGGATGGCTTCTTCCCGGCATACTCGAAGATCCAGGCGAGGAGTGAAGTCGTGGTCGTTTTGCCATGCGTGCCGGTGACGACCAGGTTATGGGTCGAGCGCAGGAAGTAGGTCTTCATGGTCTCGGGCAAGGAGAGATAAAAGCGCTTGGCCTCGAGCGCCGCTTCGAGTTCCGGGTTGCCGCGCTTAATGGTGTTGCCCACGACCAGGATGACGTCTTCGGCCGGCAGGTTTTCCGGACGATAACCGGATTGAATCGCGATGCCCTTTTCTTCAAGGAAGGTCGACATGGGCGGATAGACATGCTCGTCGGAGCCCGTCACTGTATAGCCCTGGTCGCGCAGCATGGCGGCGACGGCTCCCATCGCCGTGCCGCAGATTCCGAGGAAGTGAAACGCCTTGGGAGCCGCCTGAACCGAGAGGGAGGATGAAGACATAAAAATCTGCCGCCACCTTGGGATGTTGCCGCTCAACTCGCAACTTTTTTCGTTCGACCAAGAGGAAAACCTGCAATTTCTATACCGTTAAAGTCAAAATCCTTTGACCTAATTGGCCTGCGGCCTTTAGATAACACCCTTCGCGCCGGTGCAACCGGCCCTCACTGCTTATGGATCTCAAGGAAATTAAAGCCGTCATCGACCTGATGACGAAGAACGGCCTCTCCGAATTTGAATTGGAGAAAGGGGATGTGAAATTGAAGATGAAGCGCGGGCCCGGTGGAGAATGGGCTTCCTCCGCTTCCGCGCCGGCGCCACTTCCGGCCATCGCCGCCCCGGCGGCTCCCTCCGCCGCTGCTCCAGCGACTGCGGTTTCCGCACCCGCCGCGTCTACTCCTGCCGCCGCTCCCGTGCCTGGTGCGATGATCGTTTCCCCGATGGTGGGCACGTTCTATCGCTCGCCCTCCCCTGATTCCGCCTCCTATGTGGAGCCAGGACAGGAAGTGACCGAAGAAACGGTCGTCTGCATTATCGAAGCCATGAAGGTCATGAACGAGATCAAGGCCGAGACGCGTGGCGTTATCGTTGAAGTTCTCGCGCAAAATGGTAAACCGGTGGAATTTGGCAAGCCACTCTTCTCCGTCCGTCCCACCTAGCCTGCTCCATGTTCGATAAGATTTTGATCGCCAACCGAGGCGAGATCGCGTTGCGCATTATTCGCGCCTGCAAGGAACTTGGGATTAAAACTCTCGCGGTCTATTCTGAGGCGGATGTCGATTCCCTGCATGTTCAACTGGCAGACGAAGCTATCTGTATCGGTAAAGCCGCCAGTTCCGATAGTTATTTAAAGATTGATCGGATTATCAGCGCGGCTGAGATCGGCGACGTGGATGCCATTCATCCCGGTTATGGTTTTCTGGCCGAGAACGCCCATTTTGCCGAAGTCTGCGAGAGCTGTAACATCAAGTTCATCGGACCGAAGCCTGCTTCGATTCGCGCCATGGGCGATAAGGCAGTGGCCCGCGAAACCGCCCGCAAGGCTGGTGTTCCGGTGACGCCGGGCAGCAACGGCATCGTTGAAACGGACCAGGAAGCGCTCAAGGTCGCCAAGCAAATCGGCTACCCCATCATGATCAAGGCCGTGGCTGGCGGCGGCGGCCGGGGCATGCGGCAGGCACACAACGATGTCAGTCTTGTCCAAGGGTTCAACGCGGCCCGCATGGAAGCGGAGAAGGCGTTCGGCAATGGCTCCCTCTACATGGAGAAGCTGATCGAGAATCCGCACCATATCGAATTTCAGATCCTGGCCGACCAGCACGGGAAAGTCGTCCATCTCGGCGAACGCGATTGCTCCATCCAACGGCGCAACCAGAAGCTGCTCGAGGAAGCGCCGTCGCCGCTCATCACTCCGGCCCTCCGCCGCGCCATGGGCAAGGCCGCGATCAAGCTCGCGCATGCGGTGAATTACGAGAACGCCGGGACGATCGAGTTCCTCGTCGATGACAAGATGAACTTCTACTTCATGGAGATGAACACCCGCATCCAGGTGGAACATCCCGTGACCGAGGAAGTTTACGGCGTCGACCTCGTGAAGGAGCAAATTCGCATCGCCTGGGGCGACAAGCTCAGCAAGGAATTCGACGATCTCCAGCCGCAGCGCCACGCCATCGAGATGCGTATCAACGCGGAAGACCCCTTTAACGATTTCCGGCCCAGTCCCGGCAAAATCGATCTTTTCTACGCGCCAGGCGGCCATGGCATCCGGTGGGACTCGCACGTTTATGCGGGCTACACTGTGCCGCCCTATTACGATTCGATGATAGGCAAGCTGATCGCCTTCGGCAGCGACCGCAAGACCGCCATGGACCGGATGTCCCGTGCGCTGGATGAATTCGTCATTCGTGGGATCAAGACCACGGTGCCCTTCGGCCAGTTAATCCTGAAGGACCCTGATTTCCGGCGCGGTCGCTACAGCACCCATTTCGTGGAAGGCTTCCTCAAGCAGCGCCAGTCGATCCTTCCGCCCAAGGAATAGTCCTGGTCTTGCGGACGGCGGTATTTTTCAATTGGCCGTCCTGACCGGAGCCAGACCAAGAGTCCTATGAGTCTTCTCGAACAACGCCGCCTCCGCCTCTCTTTCGCCCGCTTCTACGCGATCGTGGATACCGGCTACATTTCGCCAGACGATGCGCCCGCGATCACGAGGCAGCTCGTACAGAGTGGGGTCGATCTCATTCAGCTTCGCGCGAAGAATCTGCCGCTCGACCGGATCGCCGATATAGGGCATCGGATGCGCAGTGTCATCCCGTGGTCCGGCCCGCTTTTCATCCTGAACGACCATCCTGAGCTCGTTAGTAACATGGGCGCGGACGGAATCCATGTCGGCCAGGACGATCTACCGGTTGCCGAGGCGCGCGCGCAGGCGGGCGAGGAGGTTCTCGTCGGGAAATCGACCCACGCTCTCGACCAGGCCATCGCGGCGGAGTGGGAAGGCGCGGATTACATCGGCGTCGGCCCTCTTTTCGCCACGCCGACCAAGCCCGATTACGTCCCGGTCGGCCTCGCCTTGATCCGGCAGGTGCGCGAGCGGGTCCATGTGCCGCAATTTTGCATTGGCGGCGTGAACGAAGAGACGCTGCCCAACGTGCTCGCGGCGGGAGCCCGCCGGATCGTGATCGTTTCGGCCCTGTTGAAGAGCGGCGATATCTCGGCCTATTGCCAACGGGTGCGGGAGCGATTGGGGCAATACGCCTAGAGCGATTTCCAGTTAAAGAGTCGCATTAAAATGGGGCATCCTGAACTCGTCGCACACACGTGTGGCAGGATCGGTCAGTTGCCTTTTACCGAGGCGAAATTGATCCTTCGACCAGCTCAGGATGACAGAGAAAAAAGGGCGACAATCTAATTGAACAATGTTCTAAGATTTCGAAGGGCTTCCCTTCCGGTCGAAAACGCTTCCGGCCCCTCATTTCAGACTTCTCACTTCGCCTCCGATCCCCCTAGCATCCCCGATGCCCGTACTCGTTGTTGGTTCCATCGCCCTTGATCATATTAAGACGCCCACGGCGGAGCATCACCAGCTCCTCGGCGGCTCCGCCTCCTATGCCGCGGTCGCCGCGAGCTTCTTCGGCCCGGTGCACATGGTCGGCGTCGTCGGCGACGATTTCCCGCCGCAGCACAAACAGCTCTTCCTCGACCGCAAGATCGACCTGACCGGCCTCGAAGTGGCGGCGGGCCAGACTTTCTGCTGGTCCGGCGAATACGAGCTGAACATGAACAACCGGCGTACGCTCTCCGTGGCGTTGAATGTCTTCGAAACCTTCCAGCCGAAGCTCCCCGAGACCTATCGCGAGACGCCCTACGTCCTGCTCGGTAATATCGCGCCCTCGCTCCAGCGCCTGGTTTGCCAGCAGATCCGCAAGCCGAAATTCGTCGTGGCCGATACCATGGACCTCTGGATCTCCATCGCCCGTCCCGATCTGATGGAACTGCTGAAGGAAATCGACATGCTCATCCTCAATGACAGCGAGGCGCGCCAATTGACCGAGGAAGACAACGTCATCCGCGCCGGGCGGAAGATTGCCACGCTCGGTCCGCGTTATGTTGCGGTGAAGAAGGGCGAGCACGGCTGTCTCCTCTTCGGCAGCAAGGGCGAGTTTTTCAGCACGGGCGCCTTCCCGCTTGAGTCGATCAATGATCCGACCGGCGCGGGCGACTGCTTCGCGGGCGGCCTGATCGGGCATCTCGCGCGGACGGATGACATCTCCTTCGCCAACTTGAAGGAAGCCATCATCCAGGGAACACTGGTCGCCTCCTTCTGCGTCGAGGAATTCAGCCTGCGCCGCCTGGAAAAGCTGGCCGAACACGAAATCGCCGAGCGCCGCCAGGCCTTCGGCACCTACATCGTCTAACCGAAAATACGTCGATGGGCCGCCCCAACGATTCTCGCAAAAAAGTGGACGTCAACCGTTCCACACCCCCGCTCAGCAATCCTTTCGCCGTTCTCGGCGAGCTGGATGCGCTGAAAAATCTTCCCGTGCCGCCTGCACCGGAGCCGGTCAAGATCCAGCCCGTCGCCGCCCCGGCTTCCTCGCGTCCGGCTAAACCGCCCAAGCCAGTCATCCCGAAGAACTCCCGCGGCCGGCTTATCCTGCGCCGGGAAACGAAGGAACGTGGCGGCAAAGTCGTGGTCGTCATCTACGGATTCAACGAGTTGCCCGGCGCGAATGCGGTCATGATCGCCGACCTCGCCCGGGAACTAAAGGGCAAGCTCGGCTGCGGCGGCTCCTTCGACCGTCAGGAGATCGTGCTTCAAGGTGATCGTTGCGCCGATGTCTGCGCTGCGCTGGAGACGGCGGGCTTTCGCGTGGACGGGGTGCGTAGTTGAGGATCGAAAGGTAAAAGAGCGAAGATACAGGATCGCTCATTTTGAGGATTTTATGAAACCAGCGGAGCTTCCCGATCACTTCCCGAGGATCGATGTCCTGCGGGCTTATGCCATCCTCATGGTGATCGGCATCCATTTTTGCCTATCGTCCCTTCATCTCATTGAGTGGCGTGGGAATTTTCGCGACTATACCGGAAGCTGGGCGTCTCAATACTACGGCATGGTTCCCTTGACCTATGGGTGGATGGGAGTTCCTCTCTTTTTCGTACTCAGCGGATTCTGCATTCATTACGCCTGCCTCAAGCGGGGCGCTGAACTTTTTCAGGCAGGAGCTTTCTTTTGGAGGCGGTTTGTCCGCCTTTATCCCGCCTATCTGATTGCCCTGTTCACGTTCATCATCGTGAACGAGGTGGAGAATCCTTGGAAGGTCACGCTTTCCGGCGTTCTTTCCCATCTCTTCCTAGTCAATAACTTGGCCAAGGCTAACTTCGACACGATCAATGGCGTCTATTGGAGCTTGGGGGTGGAATTTCAGTTCTATCTTCTTTATCCACTCTTGCTCTGGGGCAGGAAAAAATATGGGCTCTCGTCTTGTTTTGTTGCATCCTTGGTTCTTAATTTCGCCTCTTTTCTGATCACTTCATGGCTTTCTCCCCATGCGAAGTTCCAGTCTGATTTTTATCGAAGCTTCCCCCTCATGACCTGGTGCGACTGGGTCCTCGGGGCGTGCGTTGCCGAAGGTTTTGTTGGGGGGAAGAGATGTTTCGATTTTCCGAGAATATTTCTGTATCTGACTCTGGTTCTTTCCCTTGCAGCCATGAACTATCGACCTCTCATCGCGCAAGCCTACCTTTTTACCTCGGCCTTCTTTGCGGTTCTTCTCCAGGAATATATTCTGAGCAAAGAGCCGCTTAACCTCAGGGAGAAGCGGCTGATCCCCATTGGAGTCATCAGTTACTCGCTTTATCTTTGGCACGATCCGCTGATTCTCCCGATCAGAAGCATGTATAATCGTCTTCTGGGGATCGACCATCCGACGAATGAGCTTTTGATTCTAGCCTATTTGCCTCTTACCTGCCTCGCCTTGTTTTTGGTCGGAGGACTCTCTTATTATTTGCTGGAAGTCCAGGCGAGCGCCATTTTGACCCGGTGGGGGAAACGCAATTCAGCGCCGCTGCTCTTAAATCCCGTCCTCTTGCCCGCAGAATAGCGCGCGGCCGTTTCACGGATGTTTTTCGCCCCAAATCGAGGGAAATATGCTATTAAGAGGGCGTGTCTCAGTACTTCGACTCCGCCCTTCCCTCGCCCGCGAGAGAGATACCCGCCCCCAGGGATGACACACGCGTTCCTCTTTCTTCCCGCCGGTTGAAAAAGCCCAAATCCTCCAAGCCGGCTCCCGCGCCGAAAAAGAAGCGCTCTTTTTGGCGCAAGCTCTGGCTCGCCACGCAAATCGGCCTCGTGCTCTTGATCATTGTCGGGTCGATCGGCGGTTACTTCATTTACGAGAAGGCGCTCTATTATTACGCGCGGGCGGAAACGATCGACCTCAAGAAGCTGGACGATCTCAACGTCACCTCGACCTTTTACGACGTGAACGGTGAGGAGCTGGGCCGCATTTTTGTGGAGGACCGTATTGAGCTCAAGCCCGACCAGATTCCCGATGCGATGCGGCACGCCGTGATGGCGGCGGAGGACCGCCGTTTCTACGAGCATGGCGCCATCGATTATTACGGCATCCTGCGCGCCCTGCGGGAGAATCTGGGCAAGAAGGCCCACGGCGTCCAGGGCGGCAGCACGATCGAGCAGCAGTTGGCGAAGCATCTCATCGGCGATTTCTCACGCACGCTCGACCGCAAGTTCCTGGAGGCCTTCGTCGCGATTCGCCTGGAGAAGTCGCTGACGAAGGACCAGATCATGAATTACTACCTCAACCGGATTTATTTCGGGAAGGGGTACTTCGGCGTCGGCGCGGCGGCGCGCGGTTACTTCGGCAAGGACGCCATTAATCTTACCGTGCCGGAATGCGCGCTGCTCGCGGGCATCATTCGCGCCCCGACCAGTTCCTCGCCGCGCACCGATCTGGGCCGCGCGAAATGGCGCCGCGATACCACGCTGCGGCAAATGTATGAGGCCGGGTATATCAAATCCCACGAGGAATATTCCCGCGATCTCAACACCCCGATCAACATCCAGCCGGCCAAGCCGTCCGGCCTGCAATCGTTCGTCATGGCCGCCGCCGTGAAGGAAATGGAGCAGATTCTTTCCATCGAGGGCACGGAAGAAATGCCGCAGGGCCTGACCGTCCGCACGAACATCAATCTAAGGCTGCAGCACGCGATCGAGGATCAGCTGAACCTCAAGTTGAACGAGCTCGATACGGCCGCCGCTCCCGGATCCGACACCTCCGGCGCGGCGAACCCGAACCCCGCTCCGGCGGCTGCCTCCTCCGCGCCGAAGCCGTCCCTGCAGGATGCGGCGATTGTCGCGGATGTCTCCACCGGTCGCGTGCTGGCCTGGGTCGGAGGTCGCGATTTCTCCAAGAACCAGTTTGACCATGTCTCCATGGCACGGCGCGAGAACGGCGCACTTCTCCAGCCGTTGATTTACGCGCTCGGCTTCGACCGGCTGAACCTGCACCCCGCCTCGATGATCAATGCCTCCTTCATCGATCCCTCGCTGAATCCGACACCAGACGACCTCGCGCTCGGCAACCCGATGACCGATTTGAACCGGCGCTTCCTCTCCGTGCAGGATGCGCTCGCGCTGGGCAATCGTCCGGCGGCCACGCGCGTCGGATTGCAACTCGGGGCCAAGGCATTTGGCGACTGGCTCAAGCAGGCCGGGCTCGAGCAGGCGCGGGTGCCGGAGGACAAACCGGCCGTCTTCAACCCCGATCCGATGACGCTGGGCGATGTGGCCTCGCTTTATCAGGTGCTCGGCAATGATGGCGTCCATCGCAAGCTCAAGATCATCCAGTCGATCGAGTCGCGGAACGGCCAGGTGCTTTATCATGACGATCACGACTCCGGTCAAAATGAATTGCTGAACACGGTCGATGACCAGCAGGTGACGCTGACCTTGCAGAACGCGCTGCGTTCCGGTTCCGCGCGGACCCTGACGCGTGATTACGGTCTGAAATCGGCCATCGCTGGCATGCCCGGTTATTCGGAAGGCTACCGCGATGCGTGGTTCGTCGGTTACACGCCGAAGTTCGTGGCCGGGATCTGGGTCGGCTATGACGATTCGCGTCCCATCGGCAGCAAGGATCTCGCGGTGCGCTCCGCCGTACCGCTGTGGGGCGACATGATGCAGCAGGTGGAAAGCCGCGTGAATGGCGGCGGCGCCTTCCCCGTGCCGCCCGCCTTCAGCAAGGTGGAAATCGATCGTTATAATGGCGCCCTGCGCGGCATGGCCGGACTCGCGCCCGCGCCGGGAGATATTTTCGTTTACCTGAAAAAGTCCCAGCTCGACGAGGCCGGGACGGAAAAGGGTGTTGCCGCCCAGCGACTCGAGGCCCCCCGCGAATGGTCCGACTGGCTGACCACGATGTTCAACGATGCTGATGAAACCGGGCTCGCGCCCGATCAGATGATGGGCGACGACAAGCGTTCCAACATCATTCCCGCCCTGGCGGAGTATAAGCTGCCCGCCCTGCGCGGCGACATCCTTTCCTCCGACAGCGCGGTCTACGCCACGATGGGCACGGAACGCAATCTCGTGCTGGGCTGGCCCGCCGCCGCCGAGGCGACGAGCGATGCCGATATCGTCAACTGGATGCAGACCCGGCTCGCCGAGGTGGAGAAGGCCATCGGCGTCAAGGTCCAGGTTTCCGATGCGGATATCGCCGCGCAATATCGCACGCAACGCTACCAGCCTTTCCTCGTCCAGGAGGACATTACCCCCGCGCAGGTGGGACAGATTCAGGCCGCCGGGCTGGAGTCGAAAGGCTTCGGCTTCCAGACCGCGCCGCGCCGGGTCTATCCACGCGGCACGGAACTCGCCCACGTGCTCGGTTATCTCTCCCGCGATCAGCAGCGCAATCGCGGCAAATACCTGAGCGGTGACGTGATTTACGACCGTTACAAGGGCGCGTCCGGAATCGAGCAGGTCTTCAACAAGGAACTGATCGGGAAGGACGGCCGGTTCATGATTTCCACCTCGCCGGACGGCTATCCGCGCTCCGCCGCCGTCGCGCAGGCGGCTACTTATGGCAACAATGTCCGGCTCAGCATCGATGCCAAGATGCAGGCCGCGGTCGAGCAGGCGCTAACCAACAGCTCTCACAAAACCACCGCCGCCGTCATCCTCGATGTCCACACCGGCGACGTCATGGCCATGGCGTCGCACCCCACGTTCGATCCGAACATCTTCGTGCCCGCGATCTCCGCCGATGAGTGGCAGGTGCTCAATGGCGACACGACGAATCCGCTGCTTAACCGCGCCATCCATGCGCAATATCCTCCCGGTTCCTGCTTCAAGACGGTGACCTCCATCGCGGCGATGAACGCCGGGGTCTTCGATCCGAACTGGGTGGTGCATTGCACCGGCTACTTCGACATTGGCAACGTCCACATGGACCTGAAGGATGAGCACGGCGACATCACCTACCTCGACGCACTGACTTACTCCTACAACACTTACTTTGCGACGTTGGGCCTGAAGATCGGACGCGATATCCTGCTCGATACCGCCCGCAGCCTTAATCTGGGTAGCCTGACGAACATCAACCTGCCCGGTGAATTGCCCGGCATGATTCCCGATTCGGAATTCGTCCGGCGCACCTTCAACCGCGAGTTCGGCGGCGGGGACGTGGCGAACACTTCCATCGGTCAGGGCAACGTGTTGGTCACCCCGCTGCAAATGGCGGACTTAATGGCGACTTTCGCCAATGACGGCACCGTCTACCGCCCGCGCTTGATCAAGGATGTCGAGGGTCGCGACGGCAAGGTGATCAAGGATTTCCCGGTGGAGACGTTGCGGACCGTGACTTTCGACGAGAAGTACATGCCGCTGCTTAAGCAGGCGATGATCAACGTCATCGATCAGGGCACGGCGAAGGTCGTGCATCGCGAGGACATGAAGATCGCGGCGAAGACTGGCACTGCCCAGGTCGGTTCGAAGGAACATCGCCGGCAGATCGCCTGGCTGTGCGGCTATTTCCCGGCGGACAATCCCAAGTACTCTTTTGCGGTCATGGTCGAGGGAACTTTCGCGGAGAATCACGGTAGCGGTCTCGAGGACGGTCTGCTCGGCGGTCGCGACGCGGGCGATATCGTGAAGGATACGCTCGATGCGCTCTATGGCGGCAAGGGTTCGAAGACCACGAAAGAGCAAGCCGCCAAGGCCGACGCCACGGTGGACAAGGACGCCAGCGCCTCTGTCGATAGCGGCGACGATGATACTGACGCCACGACCAAGGACACGACGAGTAAAAATCCTCCGGCAGACAAGACGGCCACCAAAGACACAGCAGCCAAACCGGATGCATCGGGCGGAACGCCGCCTTAAGCTTTGGGGCGGAACGCGAGACCCGGCGCGTTCCAGGTGAGGATGCCAAAAAGCGGACCGTTTTTTACTTGGATGGTCGCTCTTTTTTCTTTGTCATCCTGAGCTTGTCGAAGGATCAGTTCAGTTGCCTTTTACCGAGGCGAAACTGATCCTGCCACACGTGTGTGCGACAAGCTCAGGATGACAGATTTTAATGCGGCTATTTAACTGGAAATTGCCCTAAGCCGCCTCGGCCTCGGGCGTCGCCTCGATGGGCTCGATCCGCGGCACATACTTTTCGATCCGCCCCTGGAGAAAGCCGCCGGGACTGACTTCCACGTTCGCGGCGCAAATCCGGCCCGAGGTCAGGAAGCCTCCGGCGCCCACCACCACTCTCTCGGCGAAGAGTGAGCTTCCGAGCGTCATGCGCCCATCCACCATCAACTCGCGGCAAGTGATGGAGTCCATCTGGGTGGTCACGCCCTTTTCGATATTCAATTTGCCCTCCGGCATATGGAGCTGGCCCATGAAGGTGGCACCATCCTTGAAAATGATCTCCGTGGCCACGAGCATTCCGCTCACTTCCACCTCGCCGCTAACCATCAGCCGCGCGCAATCGATCGTCTGCACCTTCACTTTCGCGCCACGTTCCACCACGATCACCGGGGCGTGCAGCTCGCCGGAAATCTGCGCGCCGGGGAAGGCCACAATCTCCGCCGTGGCGCGCAGCTTGCTGAAAACTTTTCCGCGCACCTCAATGCGCCGTCCGGTCGCTTCCATGCCTTTAAAGGAGCAGCCTTCCGCGAAGACCACGTCATCGTAGGCGTAAAGTTTACCCGTCTGCACGCCGCGGACGACCTTGTCGCCCAGTTCGAGGTAATGGAGGCAGCGGATGCACTGGGTGGAGAGCGCAGCGATCGCGACGAGATTGGGAGCGCCGCATTTGACGCAGAAGACTTCGCGCGTGGCCTTGACTGTGCGGTTGACGCGTTGCTCACGCGGAGCTCCGACCTTGAAATAACGGCCGCACGCCTTGCAATTGGTCGAGATCGCACCCACCGGCTCCTCTTGCGAGCAGTGACAGTGCGGACAGGTGACCTCGACTTGTGACGTCTTTTTCATCAGCTGCGCCCCAGGGCGAGGTCCTTCAGTTTCTTCAAGCTTAGCGGCCATTTGCGCGCGCCGGATTTATCGGAGGGAGTGGAGGGTTTCGCGGCGCTGGGGCTGGTGATCTTGACCCGCGCTTCCACCAGGTTGCCGGGCTCCAGCACGAGCGCGCCGGCCTCGATCGACCCGACCGCCGTACCCCCGGCGGAAACGGTGAGCCGGCCCAGCGTTTGCAGGTCCCCCTCGAATTTCCCCGTGAGAATGATGTCCTTGACCATGCTCAATTGGCCCTTCAGGACAATACCGGAATGAATCTCCAAAATCGGATCGGTGGAATTCATGTCGCTCAAACCAACATCATCATAGCGAACCTTCCGCCGGGAACAAGCTCCCGACGAAGACAGATTCCGTGGGAGGGCGAAAATATTTTCCGCCCTCCTCCATTTTCCCTCTCGATTCCGCGCCGCCCGAGAGGAGGGCGCTAATCGTTGATATTGGGGGTATCGATGCCGAGGGCGTCAGCCAGGTCCTGCAGATGATCCTGCTCCTGCGCGATGATCTTGCGGAGGACTTCGCCGATGGCGTATTCGCCCATGGCATCGGCCTGCCGGATGCGCTCACGGTAAGCGATGATGGTCACCCGCTCGTTCTCGAGATCGAAACGGAGCATGTCCTCGGCCTTGTCCGACATCTTCACTTCCTTGGGCTTGGTCGTCGGGGTGCCGTTGAGGTAATCGATCTGATTGGCGATCTGGATCGCGTGGCTGAGTTCCTCCGCGGCGTGGAGCTCCAGTTCGCCTGCGATATCGTTATAGGCGGCTCCCTTGATGGTCTGGCTGTAAACCGTATAGGCGATAATGGCCTGGTACTCACGGGCCAAATCCTCGTTCAGGTTTTCGATCATTTTTTCGCGGCTGATTTTGTAATTTTCGCTCATGGGGATTCCTTGCTGGTTTAAAGTTGCGGTGACGGACGATCGCCAAGCCGTCCCCTAATTTGGGCTGCGAAAGACGGAAGGGCAAGTCCGCCCCCATGGGCGGAAACCTGAGCGGAGCCTCGGGCGTTTGGACGCTTCCGGGAAGCGGGCTCATTCTCGACAAGAGAAGGATGTCCGCTTTACTGGCCCTATGATTCGCCTTGCCGATTATGTTGCCCAAACGCTGGTGAAGCACGGGTGTTCCCAAGTGTTCATGGTCACGGGTGGCATGGCCATGCATCTCAACGACGCGATGGGGCGGTGCGAGGGGCTTTCCTACGTCTGCTGTCATCACGAGCAGGCCTGCGCCATTGCGGCGGAAGGTTACGCCCGGGTCGCGGGGCGGCCGGCGGTGGTGCATGTCACGGGTGGACCGGGCGGAATCAATGCGCTCAACGGCGTGTTCGGCGCGTTCACCGACTCGATTCCGATGCTGATCATCTCCGGCCAGGCCAAGCGGGAGACCTGTCTTTCCTCCTACGACTTGCCAGGGCTGCGCCAACTCGGCGACCAGGAAGTGGAAATCGTGCCCATGGTCAAGGGCATCACGAAATATGCCGTGCTCGTGCGCGATCCAGCGACCATCCGGCATCATCTCGAGAAGGCCATTTATCTCGCCACGCATGGCCGCCCCGGCCCGTGCTGGCTGGATATCCCGGTTGATGTGCAATCGACGATGATCGATGAAACCGCGCTCGCGCCTTATGAACCGGAGGTCGATGCGGCCCAACTGAATCGCGAGCCACTGGCTGCGGCCTGCCGGGAAGTGCTCGACCGGTTGCAGGCGGCGGAACGGCCCGTCATCCTGGCCGGCAGCGGTGTGCATCTGGCCGGAGCGTATGAACTTTTTGAGCGCGTGGTGACGCGGTTGGGGATTCCGGTCGCACTGGCCTGGACGGCGCCCGATGTCCTGCCCACCGGGCATCCGCTTTACGCGGGAAGACCCGGAACGGTGGGTGATCGCGCGGGCAATTTCACGGTCCAGAACGCCGACGCGCTTCTGGTGCTTGGGTCGCGCCTGAACATCCGGCAGGTCAGCTACAATTGGAAGAATTTCGCGCGAGCCGCCTACAAAATGCAGGTCGATATCGACCCGGCGGAGCTGGATAAGCCGACGGTGAAACCCGATTTGGGCATTTGCGCGGACCTGAAACTTTTTCTCGAAGAACTCGAACGCCAAGCCGAAGTCCGCGCCTACGACGCGCAGAAAGCGGCGGGCTGGCTGGCGTGGTGCCGCGAGCGTGTGGACAAATATCCCACCGTCCTGCCCCGGCATCGGGAGGGCGCGCGGATCAATCCGTACCATTTCATCGACCGGGTCGTGCGCCGCCTGGATGCGAGGGACACGGTGGTTTGCGGCGATGGAACGGCGGCCGTGGTCACGTTCCAGGTCGGGTTCATTCCGCGTGGGATGCGGATGTTTTCCAACTCCGGCGACGCCTCGATGGGCTACGACATTCCGGCGGCCCTGGGCGCGGCGGTGGCGACGGGCGGTCGCCGGGTGGTTTGCTTCGCGGGCGATGGCAGCGCCCATTTCAATCTCCAGGAATTGGAGACGATCCGGTTCCACCGGTTGCCGATCAAGATCATCGTGCTGAACAACGGCGGTTACCTTTCGATCCGGATGACACAGGCGGGTTTCTTCAAGGGAAACTTCGTCGGCGAGGGGCGGCGCAGCGGCGTTTCCTTCCCCGATTACGTCCGGGTGGCGACGGCTTACGGACTGCCCGCCGTACGGATCGAAGCGGCGGACTTCGAGGCGCAACTGGAGAAGTTTCTGGCCCTGGACGGTCCCGCTTTATGCGAGGTCATGCTTGATCCGGCGCAGGAATTCGAGCCGAAATTGACCTCGCGCGCCCTGGCGGATGGGCGGATGGTCACCTCCTCCCTGGAAGACATGGCGCCGTTTTTGAGCCGCGAGGAACTGGCCGCCAACATGATCGTGCCGTTGCTCTAGGAGCTTGCCAAAAAAGGCAGTCATCCTGAGCTTGTCGAAGGATCAGTTCGGATGCCTCTTTGCTTTTGCCGAGGCAGAACTGATCCTTCGACAAGCTCAGGATGACCGGAATTTTTAGGAGCGAGTCTTTTTCAGCAAACTCCCAGCAAGCCCGATCTCCTCTTTACGCGGCAGTTTTATCCTCTTAGTTAGAGCGTGCTTATCAATCGACCGCTCTTGAGTTGCGTGATGGTGGCGACGTGGCTGGCGGTTCCAGCGATGGCCGCGCAGGAGATATCCAATACGGTGGAGATTCATCGCGATGTGACTTACGCGAAAGTGGGGGACCGCTCGTTGAAGCTGGATCTTTATATCCCCAAGGGCGTGCCGAAGCCGATGCCGGTGGTGATCTGGGTGCATGGGGGTGGCTGGCGGACTGGGACGAAGGACATTTCTCCGGCGGCTCCGTGGCTGCCGCCCTTCTTCGCGGTGGCGAGCATCGACTACCGGCTCAGCCAGGAGGCGACTTTCCCGGCGCAGATTTATGACTGCAAAGCGGCGGTGCGCTGGGTGCGGGCCCATGCGGCGGACTACGGATTCAATCCCGACAAGATCGGCGCGGCGGGCGCTTCGGCGGGCGGACATCTGGTGGCGTTGCTGGGCACGACGGCGCATCATCCGGAGCTGGAGGGAACGGAGGGAAATCCCGGCGTCTCCAGCGCGGTCCAGGCGGTGTGTGATTTCTTTGGGCCGACCAATTTCACGGACCTATCGCATGACTATTCACGGTCGCCCACGAATTTTGTGGCGGAGTTGCTCGGCGGCCCGATTGTCCAAAAGTGGGACGAAGCGCGATTGGCGAGCCCTGTGAATTACGTCGATGGACAGGCCTGCCCCTTCTACATCGCGCACGGCGACCAGGATGCCGTCGTGCCGGTGGAACAGAGCATCGAGTTGGCTGCTGCCCTGAAGAAGGCGGGCGTGCCCGTGACGCTCCATGTCGTCAAGGGCGGGGGACACGGATTCCATGATCTGCCCGCCTTTGCGGCCTCGGTGGAATTCCTGAGGCAATACCTGCAGTAGTTTACTGTGGGACGACCTGCCCCTGTGCTTTCCGTTTCGCGGTGGCGGCTGCGGCTGCATCGGGATTGTAATTGAGCTCCTTTTGAAGCTCCGGGGAAAGAGTCGAAATGGGCACGAGCGCATTCCCGCCGGCATATTGGACAGTGATGCAATCGGCTTCCACCAGGGTGATTTGCGCATCCGGATAGATGTGGCCGGTGGATGTGGTCAGGTTCCAGTGGGTTTGGGTGGGAATCGACATAGGCGCAACCCAGAGAGCCTCCGGTTGAGCCGGGGGGGCAGGCTGGACGGGAGGCGTCGGGACGGGCGGGGGAGCCGCTGGGGGCTTGGAGACCACGGGAATAATGGCGGGTTGTTCGGGTGGAGCCGGTGGCGGCGTTGCGGGCGCGGTTTTTCCCGCCGCGAGAGTCTGGCCGAGCTCGGCGAAGTCCCGGAGGATCTTCTGGCACCCGGGCTGGTCGTGCGTGTAGGCGTAGCCCCAGAAGCAGACAAAGAAAACCACGAAGGCAATCAAAAGCATTTTCATGGAAGTGCGATAAGGGAGGGGACGTGCCTCAGGCTTGATTTTCCAGCGAGGCCGATTTCTTGTCCCAGCGGATTTTGGTGGCGGCGACGAGCTCCTGTGGACTGGAAATGCTGATGCCGAGATGTCGCACCAGGCCGTCCCGAAGACCATAGACCCAGCCGTGGATGCTGAGGTCCTGGCCCCGTTCCCAGGCTCCCTGGACGACGGTGGTCGCGGCGGCGTTGAGCACCTGCTCGATCACGTTCAGTTCACAGAGACGATCCACGCGGTCGGATTCGTCAGCAATGCATTCGAGATGGTCGGGGTATTTGTGGGTGACGTCCTGGACGTGGCGCAGCCAGTTGTCGATCAAGCCCAGCTTCTGGGTGCCCAGCGCGGCCCGCACGCCGCCGCAGCCGTAATGGCCGCAGACGATGATGTGCTTGATCTTGAGCACATCGACGGCGTACTGCATGACGGAAAGGCAGTTGAGATCACTGTGGACGACGATGTTCGCGACGTTGCGATGGACGAAGATTTCTCCGGGAAGAAGGCCGCAAATCTCGTTGGCCGGCACGCGACTGTCGGAGCAGCCGATCCACAGATATTCGGGGGCCTGCTGACGGGAGAGCGTGGGGAAGAAATCGGGATCGCGCCGACGGACTTCCTCGGCCCAGCGCCGGTTTTGTTC
>JAMFSY010000037.1 GCA_026225555.1 Methylacidiphilales bacterium | reverse complement strand
GGATAACCCCTGATCGCGGGAGCGAAGTATGAGGTCGAAGATACTCTGCCCTAAGCCCCTTACAGGGGCCGGACAAGCGGCTCTTAACCTTTTGACAGAAGACCGCCCTGCGACTAGCCACCGCCGGCACGGCCGGAACTGAATCTTGGCATCGGATCGACCTTTGCTCGGGCTTCTTGCAGATTGACTTGGTCTCGCGCTGGACCAAGGGTTCCAAACTGAAAAAGGGATAAAATGCCACTTAGCAAAATTTATCGCGCGCGATTCGAAAGCCTTTCTGACCGCGAATCGCTCGAGGAATACCTCGCGCGCGTCCCGCTCCCTAAATCTGATGCCGAAGGACATTTTCTGGCTCACGTTCTCTTCGACCATTTCGATAATTTCGCAGGGCGCTTCCGTTGGTTCGATTACCTTTCGTGGGCTTATGAGTTTCGGGACGTTTCGGCTGACTGGGTCAAAGAAAATGTCCGCTGCGAGCATGATCTTTCTCAATGGGATCACCTTTATGACGGAGCCGTGAAAGATGGGGGAAGTTTGCCGGACGTGATGCAACGCATGAAAACCTGGCCCATACCGCCGGTTATATTCGAACTGACCGCTCGCCTGCCGGCCCGTAAAGAATATGAACCAACGTTATTTCCATATCACCTCATCGAAGGAACCCATCGGGTCAATTATCTCAGACGCCTGTTGGAAGATGGGACCATCGATGCACAGTCTCGACATCGCCTGCTGGTGCTCCGCAAAAAGTGAGTGAGGTGACCGGATCGCACTGACAAAACGGGAAGTGAACTGGTTCGACCTTGGCTTGGGCCCATCTTCCTAATAGTCGGCTGGTGCCGCCGATGATGATTGTGATGTCGGTAATAATCCGGATACTGAGGGCGATGATGAGCCTGACGAAAAGGCAGCGGGATCTTCGCGCCTAAAAACTTATGGAGGCTGTTTTGCCGACGAATCCGAAGCTTAAGATCATGGTTGCCTCGACGGTCCATGGCTTCCGGGACCAGCTCACCCAGATTTGCGGCATCCTCACCACTTACGGCTATGAGGTGTGGAATTCTGACCTCGGGACCGTTCGGGCCTATCCAAACAAATCCAACAAAGAATCGTGCGTTACGGCGGTGCGAGACTGCGATCTCTTTCTCGGTATCGCCCGCCCTTTTTATGGCACCGGAGTGATCGGCGACCGTTCCATCACTCACGAGGAGTTCCGGGCAGCCATCGCGGCGAAAAAGCCCCGATGGTTTCTCGTCCACCGCGATGTTGTCTGTGCGCGGAACCTCCTGAAGCCTTACATGTTCAAAAAAGACAAGACTCGCACAAAGTTTCGTCTGAAAAAGAATCCGGTTATCAATGATATTCGAGTGATCGACCTTTATCACGATGCGATCCAAAATGAAATTCCCGCGCCAGATCGAAAGGGGCATTGGGTGCAGGAATTTTACACGATCACCGAGGCCTTAGGATACTTGGATGCGCAGCTTGGCGACGTAAACTTCATCAAGACAGTCTGTCAGGAAATGGGGAATCCATGACCAACGACGAGTTGCATCAGCTCATCCGGTCTCCAGAAAATGAATTTCTGGAGTTCAAGACCGCGCCGACTCCGGAACTTATCGCTCGTGCGGTCGCGGCCTTCCTCAACCAAAGGGGAGGACGCTTGATCCTCGGCGTCGGGCCGCAAGGGCAGATCGTTGGGCTTCCGAACGCGGATCAGGCCATCGAACGTATTCGCTCCGAGGTGCCCAAACTCATTTCTCCACCGGCGCCGTGGACCACGGAAAAATTTGAGATCGAGGGGAAAAACATTGCCCTCGTCGAAGTGCCCACGGGGGCGGATCAGCCTTACATTGCGAGTGGCGCGGTGTACATCCGGCGCGGTGACCGTATCGAAACCGCCTCGCGTGATGAAATGACCCAAATCATACTGGCCCGGGCCAAAGCCAGTCTTCGCTGGGAACGCCAGATAGTTGTCGGCGCTGGTGCAGAGGAACTGGATCGCGCTTTGATCGGCGAAACCATCCGGCTTGCCCGCCAGGCTGATAGGTGGTCCGGTGCGGCCGACGATGTGGATGAATTCCTCGCGGCGATGGGGTTGAGCGAATCGGGCGGATTTACTCAGGCCGCCCTTCTTTTATACGGGAAGCGACCCACGCGCCTCCTGCCCCAAGCCGGCGTCCGGCTCCTGGTCCTACCCGTGGGAAAAACCGGCGCTCATTACGCCCTGGACAAATGGTTTGATAGCAACCTCATTCGTTTAGCCACTGAAATTCCCCAGGCATTGGCTCCGTTTATCGGAGGTGTTGAAAGCACGTTTTCAGAAGAATCGTGGCAACGTCAAGATCGTCCGCGCTATCCGAGCAATGCGGTACGCGAAGGCATCATGAATGCCCTGGTTCATCGAGACTATGTTTCGACTGCCTCCATTCTCATTTCTGTTCATCCTGATTCGATCGAGATCATCAATCCCGGAATTTTGCCCGATCATCTGACGCCGGCGGACCTCAGAAAGGAGCATCTTTCCACTCCCCGAAATCCCGACCTGGCCCACCTGAGCTTCCTCCACGGCCTGATCGAAAAGGTTGGGCGCGGCACGCAGAAGATTATCGCCGACTGCCGGGAGGCCCGTCTTCGTGATCCGAAGTGGGTTAGCCGAGGCGGCACGACGAACCTGACCCTCTATGGCCCAGCTTCCATTGATGTCACCATCGACCTCAACGAGCGCCAACAGAAAATCCTTTCTCTCTTGGCCTCGGGCGAGCGCATGAGGGGCGCCGACCTGGCCAAGAAGGTCGATCCCAATGTCTCGACGCGAACGATTCGGACCGATCTTTTGGCGCTGATCCAAAGTGGCCGACTTGTCCAGCGAGGCCGGGGGCGGAACACCTCCTACCAAATCACCACAAAATCCTCCTCCACCTAGCACGACTTCCAGATGCTTCCAGAGTCAAGGGCAGATGCTGGAGCCTATTCGGTGTAAACCGCTCAAAAGTAGCAGAATGCGAATTTCGGCCAAACCTTCCATCACTTCCAGATTCTTCCAGATTTTCCAAAAGAGACATAGATCGGCAGTTCTTCCCATCGCTTCCAGAATCTTCCAGAAACGGCCGAGTCGCGCATGGGATGCGTTTCTCGGCCTCTAAATGCCAGCGAGTTACGATTCAGGTCAAAATTCCGGGAACTTCCAGATACTTCCAGATCTTCCAAAACCGGCCCGGCGAGCGGACATTACCGCCTATGCCTTCTCCTGCAGAAACGGAAGGCGAGCCTCAAACGAGCCGCTCCAGCGAATCTCGCCGCTAACTCATCAAGGGCCGAATGGCACCACCTTTACACACCCGACGCTCGGACAACACCGGAATTCGTCAAAGCATCAAAAGACGACCTTCTGCGCGCTTACTTGCTGATTGCGCGCGCAGCCTGTTCGATCACATCGACCACGACTTCCGGGAAAGAGACGGGGATGGCGTGCGAAGAGTTTAGCTCTATGACGGTCGAGTGGGCACGTTCGGCCTCGAACTTAAATTCCTCCTGGGGAATGACGGGATCCAGCAGAGGCCTGATTTGCCAGCTCGGCTTGCTCGTCCACGCGGCCGATGTCAGTCGCTCCTGGAGGGCTGCCAAGGCGATAGGCCGTTGGGTGGCGATCATCAGGGCCAGTTTGCTCTCAGGCACGTCAGCGGCGAGCAGGTAGCTGTACTTGTCGGCTTTAACGAGGAGATTCGTGCCAGTGGTTCCGTCGGGCAAGGTAAATGGGATCAAATCGACGGAAGTGGCAAAATCGCCGCCAGGAAACCGTTCGAGACAATCGTTGGTAGATTCCCCAACACCAGGCATTGGAGAGCCCGCGTAGATCAGGCCTTTGACCTTGGGGTCGTCCCCGGCCTGGGTGATGACAGCCCCGCCGTAGGCGTGGGAAACGAGGATCACCGGCCCTTTGATCGTGTCGAGCAGGCTACGCAGGTAAGCAGCGTCGTTCGCCACGCCCCGCAAGGGATTGGAGAAGCAGGCGACCGGGAAGCCGGCCCGCTGAAGTCCCTGAATCACTCCATGAGTCCAGAGCGATGAGTCTTCGACGGCCCCGTGGACAAGCACGATGGTCGGCTTGGTTGATTCGATATTCGTTGCTGATTTCGTATTCATGGTTATCTCCGATTGGTTTTTGATTTTGTGTTACTGCTTTATACTCAAACTTTTTTCTCATCTGCGGCAGCCTCCCCGAGGAACGGATAATCCGTGTAGCCTCTTTCCGTTCCGCCGTAGAAGGACTCGCGTTGGTATCGATTTAAGTCGGCTCCGGTGGCCAAGCGCTTGGGCAGATCGGGGTTTGCAATAAAATTGCGGCCAAAAGCCACGGCATCCGCATCTCCCGCTGCAATGGCAGATTCCGCCAATTCACCGGTATATCCGCCAGCGGCGATGATCTTTCCGGCGAACTTGTCGCGGAAAATAGATCCAATGGGGGTGGATTCCCATCGGCTGATATCCAATCCGTTGGCTGCATCCTGGCGCGGCTCGACCAAATGAATGTAGGCCAAGCCCAAGGAAGCCATTTTGGAAACAGCGAGGGAGAACAACTTCTCGGGGTCACTATCACCCATGTCGTTAAACGATCCGAAGGGAGAAAAGCGAATGCCCACCCGACCCCGGCCCCAGACACTCACGACCGCTTGCGCTACCTCGACCAGGAAGCGCGTCCGGTTTTCGAGGCTACCGCCGTATTCATCCTTGCGGAGGTTCGTTTTGTCGCGAAGGAACTGATCGATCAGATACCCGTTGGCGCCGTGGATTTCCACGCCGTCGAACCCGGCGGTCTTGGCGTTCTGCGCTGCTCTTTTATAATCCTCCACGATGGAAAGGATCTCCTCCCGTTCCAGAGCCCGCGGGGTTTCAAAAGGCACCATGCTCCCATCCGCCTTATAAGCGTCGCCCGCCGGACGGACCGCCGAAGGAGCTACCGGCAGAGCGCCGTTCGCGTGCAAGCTGGAATGAGAAATCCGTCCGACATGCCACAGTTGGAGAAAGATCACTCCACCTTTGTCATGAACCGCTTTGACTACCTTCTGCCAGCCGGCGATTTGTTCGGCTGAATGAATCCCAGGAGTGCCGGGATAGCCCAGTCCTTGGGCGGAAATCTGCGTCGCTTCGGTGATGATGAGACCGCCGCTCGTTGCCCTTTGCGAATAATACTCCACGTTCAGGTCCTGCGGGACATTGCCTGGCTGACGGGAACGCATGCGGGTCAGCGGCGCCATGACCACTCGGTGGGCGAGCGTCACCTCCCCGAGCTGGAGCGGAGAAAACAGGTGGGGGAATTTTTCTGAAACAATCTTCGAGTTTTCGTTTTTCATAATTTGGATTCCACGGGGTGAGGTTTTTAGAGTTCGCGGACGAGGTTCAATATTTCCAATGGTTCCGAGCGGCGCGTGTAATCGGGTTCGACATGCGCATAGGCAATGATGCGATCAGCGCGAATAAGGAACGTCGCAGGCATGGGCAGTTCTTTACTGCCTTCCCTGCCGTTGAAGGTTTCCAGCGGATGACCAAAGTCCGTGTAGAGATCGAGCAGTCTTTTCGGCAGTTCAAACGCAACACCGAATGCGCGCGTCGTGTTTAGTCCGACGTCGCTCAAAACGGGGAATGCGAGTTTGTCGTTCTCCCGAGTGGTCAACGATTGATCCGGCAACTGCGGTGAAATGGCTAAGACCCGCGCACCAGCAGCTTTAAATTCGGGGAGTGCTTTTTGAAAGCCGCGCAAATGGATTTTGCAGTACACACACCAGCCCCCGCGGTAGAAAACCAGCACCACGGGCCCCCTTTTCAATTCCGTGTAAAGCCGCACGGTGCGTCCATCCGCGTCGGGCAGGATGAAATCCGGCGCAAGGTCGCCGGGATGGAGCGCGTGACTCGCAACCGAATTGTTGACGAGTTCCGCCGTGACGGCGTCCATGATTCTCAACGCGGGCTTTGGGATCTTCTTGCCGCGATATAAATCGCGGGCCAAATCCATTTCCTGCGTTGTTGTAAGGGTGCTCATTGTGATGCTGATTTAGGTGGCCGGCAGCTTATTTTTCGGACTCAAACGCGGCGTCCAGAGGCGCAGGGTTGATATGGTCGAGGTAGTTGCTGATTGTCTTGAGCGCGATTGCCATGAGAAGTTCCATCACCTGGTTCTTGGTGTATCCGACGGCGAGGAAGGCATCGATCGCCTCAGGGCTTGCATGACCGCGCTTGGAAACAAGTTCCCGAACGAGGGTAATCATCGCGTCCGTCTTCTTATTGCCCGTGGATTCGCCGGCCCGGATGGCGGCAACGGTCTCAGCAGGGACCTTGAGGAAGGCCTTGGCAACCGTGCTGTGAGCAGCGATGCAGTAGCCGCATTCGTTTTCCAAGCTCGCGGCGAGCAGGGCGAAAGTGCGCTCCTGCGGGGTGAACGAGGTTTTGCTCCATTCAGCGTCCAGCGCCAGGTAGCCTTTCAACATTTCGGGCGAATTGGCAAAGACGCCCATCAGGTTCGGAATGAAGCCGAACGCCTTCTGGACGCCTTCCAAGGTAGACTTGGAGCCGGCAGGCGCGTTGGCGATGGTCAGGGGTTGGAGGAGGGTTGTGGTGGTGCTCATATAATTTTGTTGGGTTGGTTGTTTTTCTTTTATGATTTGCTGGTGACTAGCATCACCGGGGTCGGGCGGCGCTTGACAGTGATCTTCGATGTCTCCAACGTAGCGCCGCCCCACGGCCTTACTTCTGGGCAACTACCGCGAGCCGATGAATCTTAACATCGGAAAAGAGCCGATCCTTGTTGGCCACGAACTCCTTTCCAGCCTCACCATTCATGTGGGCCTCGCGTGCAGCGTCATCATTGAAGGTGTCGAAGACGAAATAGGAGCCGGGCTCGCTTTCATCTTTCGCCGCATGCCACGTGATCGTGCCCGGCTCACTACTCACCAGCTTGGCCTCCCCTTGCAGGAACGATTCGACTTCCGCTTCCTTACCGGGTTTGGCCTTCAACTGCAGGAGAAACGTGAACTTAGTATTCATAGTATTTTATTTGGTCTGTTGTTTTTGTTCTTGGTTTGGTGCCGCACCGCTTTTCCTTCTTCGGGCGACATGACGAAACTAATCGTTTCTTGTTTATTGGTGAAATAGCCCTTTCCTCTCGCAGTAATAAGTTAAAGCGATTACTCTGTCGGTGTCTTGGAGCTGCGCTATCTCAAATATTTCGTGACCGTCGCCGAGCGGCGGAGCTTCACCCGCGCGGCCGAAGAATTGCATGTGGCGCAGCCGGCCATCAGCCAGCAAATCAAATCTCTGGAGGGCGAACTCGGCGTTCCCCTGCTGCACCGCACCAAGCGCAGCGTGAAGCTCACCGCTGCCGGTAATGCCTTTTTATCCGAGGCAAAGGAAATTCTCGCTCATGCGGAGCTTTCCAAACAAATCGCCCGTCGAGCCGCCCGTGGCGAGACCGGGTCGCTCGCCATCGGCTGCGTCGGTGCGGGGGCTTCCGCCTTCCTGCCGGAATTGATCCAGTCGTACCGCAAAAGATTTCCCGCCGTTCGCGTTCATTTGTTTGAGATGACACCAGAACAACAATTGCAGGCCTTTGTCCGTGAGAAAATTGACGTTGGCTTCATGCGTGCAATGGGCGCATCGGACGAAAAGAATTTTATCCAACAACGGATGTACCGTGACTGGCTGATGCTCGCCGTGCCGCAAACCCATGCACTCGCCAAGGCCAGACAGATTCCGTTGGAGAAATTCGCCCGTGAGGATTTTGTGATGTTTAGACGTAGCGAAGCGCCCAAACTGTTTGATGAGATGACACAACTTTGCGCCAAGGCTGGCTTCATTCCGCAAGTCGTCAGCGAACCACCCATGATACAAACCTTGCTGCTGGCAGTGGCCGCTGGCATTGGCGTGGCCATCGTGCCCGGATGTGTCCGCAGCTTTCGTCAACCCGGCGTGGCGATTCTGCCCGTGCGCCCCGTTTCGCCCATTATCGACTTTGTGCAGATAAGACCCAAAGGCGAGCCATCGCCGACGGTTTCCGCTTGGTTGGAGCTGGTGCGAGAAAGCCTACCAGCCGTTCGCCAACAAATGGAAAAGGGCGTTTGATTTGATTTCATTGTGGGAGCGGCAGCCCGTCACGAGGTGTCAAGTAAGGTGTCAAGTTGAGGTCAGGTTCCGATACTCGCCGATTCTGGCAGATACTCTTGTCTTCCCTCTGAATTGTGTCCAAAATGGGGTCAGAAAGCCTTCCGGAGGAAGGCGAGCCCTACCTCCGGACTTTAGATAGTTGGTCCTTGCTTGCGAAAGTGGCAGGCTTAACTCGCTTCACTTTTCCTTTTCCGGTGGCGTAAGTCCAAGCCGTCACATTGGCAGGTTTAGTTCCGACTGGCCGATGCTTTTTATCGCTGCGTTATCCACTCATTAGGAATCAGGAAATCTCCCTGACCCTCTCTCCAGTTCCCCACGACGTGAACATTGGCGATGCCTTCCCTTGTTATTGCGCCGGCATGTTCGGTTACGATTATCTGAAAGTTCGGAATGGTTTCTAAGAAATGCCCCAGTGCCTCAAATATTCTGTGAACGCCGGCGATGTCGGCTGAACGCGCCGCCTCAGGGGCATCCGAGGTGGCGCTCTCCAAGTCAGGCCATGCCTCGGGAAAATAGACTTGGCTAGGCTGATCTATCATCAGGAACCGAGGAACAGGATTGCGAGGCAAGCTCACAAAATGCTCGTGAAGAGCTAATAGCCCCGCGATGTGATAACCAACCCAATTTTGACCGCTTCCTACCTCCCACAAATAATCCGTACGCCCCGAAAGCGGAGAAAACTGAAGAGTTAATTCTTTGGCATTTAACCTCACGTTTTCTGAGGAATGCTCCAAGTTCAAACGCCGGGCGTAATCCGCAATTTTCACTGAAACTGTATCAAGTGCCGCGTTTAACCTATTACGTTGGGTGTTCGGATCAAGATCTCTCCGTAAGACGGTTATTTCGTCTGCTAATATTTTGACCCTTCGCGCTAGGTCATCAACGTTTCGACTGGTGGCCACATTCTCCAAGGCTTGCTCTACCCGACCGACAAAAAGGTAGATTTGGCGAACCCTCTGCCTGCTAGCTGCCTCCGCATTGGATTGATTTTCTAAAAACTTCCTTTTTTGTCGGGCCTTTGAAATGGCCTCTTCGCGTTCTCTCAAATCTTGGCGAAGAGTCGCCGCTTCTTGGTCGAGTTTGGCAGGAGCTGTTTGAACAGATGCTGAGAGTGTTTTCAGTTGATCTGCGAGGCTTTGGAGATCAGTGAGCCGCGGATTCGGTTCTCTGGTTGAATTTCAAATAAGCTTGTGGTCATCGCCCGCGATGCTTCTCTTATTAACGGCCAGATGCCGGACTTATAAGCTCCGTCGCGAGTTGGAAGCCCGACTTAGCGCTGCACGCGCGTGGGAAGCAGAGATCGAATCGTATTATCTTCAGGCCAGGGCATTAGGGTTGCTTCCCAATTCAGAGCCGTCGGATCCCAATTGGCCTCTCGACAGATATTTGCTGGCTCTGAAAACGGTGCCAGAAACAGTTCGCCAATCTGATCTCCCCGATGTGCAAACCGGAACAAATGAGGCCGCCGTTTCTGATCTCACCGCACTCATCGCAGAAGAAGATAAATTAAGTGAAGAGCTAGGATCAATTCGCCGAAGACTCAGCAAACTAGATCAGCTATCGGCCTCTGTAGACGATTATGGTATTTCCTTGACTGCGCAACAAGATAGGTTGCAAGGCACCGGCTGGTTTGCCGCAAAAATCGGGGACTCCCGAGAATGCCCCGTGTGTCTATCAGTTCAAGGGGAATCCAGTATCGAGGCGAGCGTTTCCACCTCTGCATCTCTAATTCCATGATAACATCCGAACTTTTTCCGGTTTTAATGGGTAAGTCTGACTAGTTGCCGCGGTTCTCAATCGGAAAGAAGGTGGAGTAGAATATAGAGGCCGCCTGTGCGAAAATTATGAAGACATTTAGGGCTTGAGAGAACCGTATTTACGACTAACAGTTCGCCACACCCGTCAACCTGCCAATGTCGGGCCGCTGGTTTATTCTTCCGGTTTCTCGATGCTGGCCGCCAGTCGGAAACCAAGCCAGCAGAGTCTCAGCAATAGCCACCAAAGAAACGATGCTGCTGGCTGGTAGAACTCTGCTTCTGACATGAGTCCGTGCGCAGATTCATTCCGCATGTTGTAGCCGAAGCGCTCGATTAGGATGCCGCGAAGGTCAAAAAGTAGGTCGGGGCCGAGCAGGTCCTCTGTCTCAGGAAGCCACAGCAGTTGGTTGAGGTCCTTTTCTTTTTGGGTGCCATCTTGTTCGAGAGTCGAGGTTACGACACCGTTTTGCTGTAGACCGTATCGGATCACCGCCTCCACCTGAGGGATCAATAGGTGCATCGCGACCAGCCAATCTCCGAAGAAACCGCTCTGGAATCCCCTAATAAAAATACCCGCATGTCCAGGCGGGACTAATGGATTGTTTCGGAGAAGTGGCGCGAGTTGCTCCCATCGAATAGAGTGCTCTAAAAGCATTTGCTTGCGCGCAGGCTCGATTTGCCAAGTCACCTTTAAATTCCAGTTTACCTCTCGCGCCATCTGAACCATACGCTTGCGCTTTCCTTCCGCTTCTTCCGCCGGTGTTCCTCCCCCAGCGGGAGGAATATAATCCACAACCTTGCCCTGATGATCCAAAGCATTAGTGCCCGCAATTTTATCCCAGATAAATTCTTGGCTCTGCTTCGCCAGTTGAGTGCCAAGGGCGGTCACGTCGGTCGGCCTACTCACGTGGACAAGCCGCGCTAGCGCTTCGTCGAAGGCATAACCTTTGACATGTTTGGCGGATTTATCCTGAGCCTCTTGTTCACTTTCACGGAAGCCCGGCATTGCCTCGATGTTGAGTTCCAGTGGAACCATTTCACCCACGGCACGTTTTTGGGCACCCAATAGCTTTTGGTGAACTTCCTTGATGCGTGCCGGATTGGCACGAGCCTGGCGCAGCGCTTGAAGAGCTTTGGCTAGCCAGTGTGCCACATGGCCGAATCCGTATTTGTTATCGCCAATTCCTTCTTCGGCGATAGAGACTAAAGCTTCGGCTCCAGCAAGTTCACAGCGACTCACGTCACTAGTGCTCTTCGCATCTCGATAAACTTCCTCGGCAACTTGCCAGTAATGATGAGAGAACCGTAGGTCGCCATTCTTGGCAAATTCTGCTGCTAGCCTTTCCGAAATAATTCCGTGTCGACCGGGTTTCGTCAAATTGTGGGCGAGCAAGATTCGAATCAACGAGACGCAGAGCAGCCCACTTTTGAGATTGCGATTGAAAAAATCAATCGCTTCTTCGACCAGCGTGATTGTTTCTACGTGGAGAGCTTTTTTGTAGCCGATCTTCGCCGAGATTTGCGCTGCACGTCTGAGACGTTCTTCGTAATCTGGCCACAGGTCGTCGGTTTTGTGAAACTCTGCTGTTTTCACGTAAGCGGCCACGGCGGCTTGCGCCGCTTTATAGTCACGGCGGGATTCCCAAACCACGTCGGCAACACGCGCTCGAAACTCAGCATCTTCGATATGCTCATAGATGCCTGTCAGAGCATCGAGGTCTGCTTCAACTAAGTCTTCGGCCATGAGCGATCTACGACCATCGAATCCACTCATCATTGGGCCAAATGGATTTCCCCTGGCCTCGAAGTTTGGATGGAAAGATGCGACTACGTGAAGCAGAGCGTAGACGCGGGGCGCGAGGGAATCACCTGCGGCCTCCGCTTCTTTTGCTGCCTCGACAAAGACCCCAAAGTAGAGCGAACAATCTTTCTTAGGCTGCGCGATTAACCTTTGGTTCCAGTCATAGCGCAACAAGTCTGCCGAACTGACATCGAATCGCGATTCTTGTTGTGCTGGCATGATGAGGGGTGCTCTCCATTAGAGGCATTTTTACAACGGACGCCCGACTATTGTATCTGTCGCGGCTTAAAAGACGACTTTTTGAGCGCTCATCTGGCTATGTTCAAGTCGGAGATGCCCGTATGTTTTCATGGCCAAAACTCCCCCATCGCTGTGACCGAGCCATCGTGAAAGGGTTGGGATATCGACCCCAGATTCAATGACTGCGGTCGCAAAGAGATGGCGGAAATCATGATGAGTAATTCTTGTGACGTTGGCGGCCTTCGCCGCCGTGTCTATCGTCTTCTGGCATTCTTGGATTCGGAAGATGGCGTCGTCGGGATCTAGGAAGGTTTTCTTGTCGCTTCGCGTGGCAGAAACACGCTTGCGGAATTCAGTGATTTCTTTGAGCAATTCCTCCAGCGCAGGAAACAGCGGAATTATCCGGTCAGATGTTTCGGTCTTGTAGCCGGGCAAGTGAATTTGTTTTCGATCCCAGCCAACTTTGCGCCAAGTCGTGCGGGGAATTTCACCGATGCGGGCGCCAGACATTTTGAGGAAGCGGCAGAGAAGAGCGGCTTCTTGTCCCCAGCCCGGAATAGCTCGCATGCCGACGAGGAGTGCAGTGACCTCAGCTCGACTCGGAAGAATGAGCTTCTTCTGTTCAACCTTCTTTTTAAGCCTGCCAGTCGCTGGCTGGACCAGAACGGGATTCGAATGAATCTGACCGTTCTGGACCGCAATATTCAAAATCGCTTTTAACGTGTCGATAGCGCGGTTGACGGAACTGGCGGAGTTTCCCTTGCGAAGAGTTTTAGTGCCGGGTGCCACGAAACGTGTGCCGTCCTGCTTGAACCGAGAAACCCATTTGTGCACGCCTGCAACAGTCACTTGGGACGGCTCCAAGTCCTCCAGGCCCGGCCACGTTTTCAAAACCTTTTTGATACTCGTGTATCGGGCTGTCTTGGTGGAGGAGCGAATATCGGAATCCGATTCCGTTTGTTGCCGGTACATTTCAACGAGCTCAGCCATCATGGCTTTGCCGGACGAGACGTCCGAAAAGGAGCCGCGGATTTTCTGAAATTTCGTGGCCTCTTCTGTGAGCCGAATTTTGGCCACAGTGAAGACGTCGGTGTCAAGCGCGACCCATTTTTGCTTGCCGCTGACTTTGAATCTACCGTAGTATCGCCCGCTATGCCTGTTGCGAAGTAGGCATTGGACTTGGGTCTTTTCCCACGGATTACCATCACTGGTAGCTCTCTTCTTCATGGCTCTCAGTGTAGAATATCGGTGTAGAAGAGTCAAGTCATCGGTAACGCAAGTATCTGTAAATCAGCATAATGCCAGGGTAGCTCAGCGGTAGAGCAGGGGACTCATAAGCCCTTGGTCGGGGGTTCGATTCCCCCCTCTGGCACTTCAATTATTGCGGTGGCCCAGGCTTTCGGCCCGGCTGATATCGTCGCCG
>JAMFSY010000180.1 GCA_026225555.1 Methylacidiphilales bacterium | reverse complement strand
TTGATCGCCCGCAAGGCCCACGTCCCGGTCATGCCCGTCTGGCTGGAGAATGTCTGGGGCTCGGTCTTCTCTTATTATGGCGGGAACTTCTTCTGGAAGATTCCCCGCGTCCTACCCCTGCGCGTCTGGCTCTATTTCGGCGCGCCGATTGCCGCCGCCGACGCCACGGCGGAAACCGTCCGCCGCCAGCTTTACGATCTCTCCGAAAGGGCCTTCCAGGCGCGGCCCGAGCTGCAATCCCACGTCGGTTACGAAGCCCTGCGCGGCCTGCGCAAACGCTTCAGTAAGCCGGTCATCGTCGATGCCTTCATGAACCGCTCGCTCAAGGGCGGCGAGCTCCTGGCGCTCAGCCTCACGCTCGCGTCGTGGATCAAAAAGAACGTGGCGGACCAGCGCGTCGGCATCGTCCTGCCACCGGGACTCGGCGCGACCGCGGCCAATCTCGGCGTCGTCCTCGCCGGGAAAATCCCGGTCAATCTCAACTTCACCGCCGGACGCGCCGCCAACGAGGCCGCCATCGCCAAGGCCGGCATCACACGCCTGATCACCGCCAACGCCATGGTCGAGCAGATCAAGGATTTCCCCTGGCCCGCCGAGCGGATCGATATCGCGCAACTGATCAAGTCCTTCCCCAAGAGCACGCTGAAAAAATGGGGCCTCGCCGCGCTGCTTTCCCCCGCGCCGCTCCTGCGCCGTTGGATCGGGCTGCCGCGTTGGGGTGACCGCGAGGAGGCCGCGATGCTCTTCACCAGCGGCAGTTCCGGCGAGCCCAAGGGCGTCGTCCTCACCCATCGCAACATCCTTTCCAACACCGCCCAGATCGGCGCCGTGCTCGGCGGCGTGCACCTCGATTCCATTCTCGGCTGCCTGCCGGTTTTCCACAGCTTCGGCTTCACCGTCATGTTCTGGTGGCCCGTGCTCGGCGGCCCGCGCGTGGTCACCTACCCCAGTCCGCTCGACGCCACCAAGCTGATCGAGACCATCGAGAAATATCGCCTGGAACTTCTCGTCAGCACGCCCACTTTCCTCCGCGCCTTCCTCCGCAAGGCGAAGCCCGAGCAACTGAGCTCGCTCAAGATGGTTGTGACCGGCGCGGAAAAACTGCCGCTCGATCTGCTCCGTGATTTCGAGGCCAAGTTCGGCATCAAGATCGGCGAGGGCTACGGCATGACCGAGGCCTCGCCCGTCGTCGCGGTCAACCTGCCCGATGAGCCGCCCTCGAAGATGAACCCCGACGGCGTGCTGGGCCGCCGCGACGGCAGCGTGGGCCGTCTCGTGCCCGGTCTCTCCGCGCGCATCCGCGACCCGGAGACCAATGAGGATCTGTCGCTCTTTGCCTCCGGCATGCTCTGGCTCAAGGGCGCGAATCTTTTCGAAGGCTATCTCAACGATCCTGTCCGCACCGCCGACGTCCTTCAGGACGGCTGGTACAAGACCGGCGACGTGGGCCGCCTCGACGAGGACGGCTTCCTCTTCATCGAGGGCCGCATGAGCCGCTTTTCCAAGATCGCGGGCGAGATGGTGCCGCACCTGACCATCGAGCAGAAGATCACCGAGGCGCTGCAGGATTCGATCGAATCGCAGGAGGGCCCGAGCGTGGTCGTGATCGGCGTGCCCGATGACAAGCGCGGCGAAAGCCTGGTCGCGCTGACCACCATCATCATCGACCCGGTCGAGTTGCGCAAGCGGCTCACCGCGATGGGCCTGCCCAATCTCTGGATTCCCAAGGTGATCAAGCGCGTGACCGTCATCCCGCTGCTCGCCACCGGCAAGCTCGACCTGCGCGGCTGCGAACGGCTCGCCCTCGAGATCGATCTCGTGGTGGAAACGCGATGAACCTGCTCGGCATCGGCATGGACATCGTCGAGACGAAACGGATCGCCGACTCGCTCGAACGCTTCGGCGACCGGTTCCTGCACCGCGTCTTCCTCGACGCCGAAGTGGCCTACGCGAAGAGCATGAAATTCCCGCACCTGCACCTCGCCGCCCGCTTCGCCGCCAAGGAGGCCATCAGCAAAGCCTTCGGCACCGGCATCGGCCACGAAATGGGCTGGCGCGACCTCGAAATCATCCGCGAACCCAGCGGCCAACCCCGCGTGCAACTCCACGGCAAAGCCGCCGCCCTCGCCCAAACCCGCGGCGTCCAACAAATCCACGTCAGCCTCTCCCACACCGCCGATTACGGAGCCGCCAGCGTGGCGATTTTGGGGTGAGTGCTATTTGCGACGGAAGAGGAATAACGTGACTCCTTCTCCTGAAGAAATTGACAAGGCGCAGAGAGCTTTTCACGCTATTTGTAGTTGCGCGCAATATCTTGAATTGGCAATAAAAGGTGAAGCGGATCGGTCGGGCTAGGCTCAAATCCGGCATGCCTTTCGTAGAATGGAGCCGATCCTGCCTTAGCGTGAACCAAAACCGCTCTTACCCCCACTTCACGAGAGATTCCCAAAGCTCTCAATAAGGCATCTTTTAGCAGAGCTTGGCCAATCTTGCGTCCCTGATACTCCCTTGTAACTCCCAGTCTAGCCAAGAGGATCACAGGTATCGGATGTTTTGGCGAAGAGCCCTCTTTGATTGGTTGAAGCGCGTCTTCGTGTGCAATGGTCGCAACAACCAGCGAGTAAAATGCAATGACTTTTCGTCCGCATTTTTCAATCGTTGGCAAAACAAAGGTTCTCGTATTATTGCGAGATTGATTCTTCAGGGCGTGCCTATTCAGCCATGCGTTTAGAGCGGCTTCGCCACAATCAAAGCCGCTCAAATCGTGCTCCGAGCCTAACGCCTCAAGGTTTCCGATTTCGTCCATGAGCGTGTCGGCGTGCTTCTAATACGCTCGGAGTAGTCAAAAGTTCTTTCAATTTCGCATTAGCCTGAGGAGGACGATTTAGCACTTCAGCTAGGCTATCCCAAGAAGCCTGATTGAGTACAAAAAGCGACCTGTCCCCAAGAACACGCTGTGCTTCGGGAAGAATTCGGCTAAAAATAAAGGCCGTCACGTTCACTCCCTCGGCATGGGCGGCCTGCTCGATTATCTGCTTCTGCGCCTTGGTAGTGCGTATCTCGATCTTGCTCCTTTGAGCTTCCACGGACGTATTCATATAAGTAACTTATCGTCACGACAGCGTCCTGACAATAATTTTTTCTAAGCCTAAGACTTCTAAGACACTCTAATGCTAGAGGTTGCGTAACCTGACGTTGGGTTTTATTGCCCGCTTATAGACTTAAGGTTTGACTATTTCTTAGGATTTTATAGGTTCTATAAATGGATCAGGAACTGACGCTCGCTCACGCAGAATGGTGCCGGAAGCAAGCCGCAAAATATATCAAGATAGCTACTGGTATAGAAGACCTTCTGACAGAGACCAAGGTGCGTGAAGCTTCAAAAAACGAGATCAATTTGTTCCCCGACAATAGGCCCTCGGCTTCGTTTGACGAGGTCCAAGAAGAGTGCGCTAAAGGAGGTAGGGTCAAGAATGTTGCTCAACGGCTTCAAATAACAGAGGGCCAAACTCTCTTTATGATTAAGGCTCCCAACAGCAAGTACTTTATTGGCGATAAAGGCTGGATTCGGCCAAAGGGCTGGGTCGATCCTAAAAAGGTCAATGCTTAGAGTTTCCCGAAGAGGGATAAAAAACGATTATGAAATCAGATATACAGCGTTAGAGTGTCGCCGAAACTCTATCGCAGAACAGAAAACAGGCGGTTAAAGGAATCCCGAACTTGGTTGGGAAGGAATCCAATTAACCGCCCGAGTAGGCTCCAGAGGAAGCGTAGTTTAGTGGTAAAATAACAGAGTTTGCACCTGAGATACGGGTTCGATCCCCGTCGCTTCCACCACTTATCTGAACAAAGTATATTTATCTCGTGTAGTCGTGCAAGAGTTTTTCAATTAAACACGATTGCTTGCCACCTCACCTAGCAAGTGCTTTCTCAATCGAAAAGCAAGGACGGCGATTTACGCTCTCAAGAACGGCAGTTTTTACTAACCTCTCTTTTCGGCTTCCTCGTGCTTATCAAGAAGATAAGTCTCCCGCAGAACATTTCCGCGCGTGGATCACCGATCTATGGCTGGGGGATTCAACATCCTGGGGCTCCTTTTCCTTCGGATGCCTCGACAGCATTAAGATTTCCAAATAAAGCCCCCACCAAAAATCGCTGGCGAAATAACCCGGCTGGAATATCCTTTCAGGATGAAGCGGTTCCTCCTCCCCGCCCTGGCCGCCGCGCTGCTGGTGCTTCCGGCGCGTGGCTTCGCCGCCGGATTCGATCCCAACGTCCCGCGCGGCAGCGTGCTGGAGCTTCATTCCTGCGAACTTTTCGCGGGCAGTTGCGTCGTCTCCTCCGAAGCCGATGTCGCGGGCAACTACGTCCTGCGCGTCTGGCAATTCGACCAGGGCCGCCTGCAGGGCGTGCCGCTGCGCGGACTGACCGTGGCTCTGCTGGAAAAGGGCGACCAGAATCTCGCCGTCCCGGAAAATGCCGCGCAGGCCGCCATCGCCTATCTTCCTCCCGGCCTCTCCCCCGCCCAGCGCACCGCCCTTCTCGCCTGGGCGGCCCGCGACACGAAGGCCCCGCTCGACGCCGCGCATGTGCGCATCGCCCCGCTGCAAATCCAGGCCGCGCAAGGCCAGGTCCGCTTCTCCGCGGGCCACGACATCGCCTTCAGCGGTGGCACGCCCCTCGCCTGCAACGTCGGCGGCTGCGGCGAGATGCTCTGGTACTCGCCGCGCGCCGCGACCACCTCCTTCGTCGTCGATCAGCTCGCGCAATCGCGGATCGTCGAGCCCCTGCTCCAGGTGAAGTGGATGGACCACGGTCGCCGGACGCTTTTCGTGGGCCGCTTCGGCGACCCGGAACCTCGCGTCCCCGCGCTCTGCGGCGCGCCGCAAACGGCGTCCCTCTAAAGCGCCTATACGCGCAACTTTGCTTATTTTTTTAGGTCTAATAAGCAATTTAACCACATCGCCTCCGTGACCCCCAAACCCACCCCGCCCACCCTCGACCGCCGCTCCTTCCTGAAGGGCCTCGGCACCAGCGCCGTCGCCGTCGCGACCGTCCAGGTCGGCGCCATGGCCGACGAGCTCAACAAGGCCTCCGCCCTGCCCACCCCGCAAGGCCCCGCCGCCGTCCCCGTCTCGCTCACCATCAACGGGGAGAAGAAGGACTTCCAGCTCGAGCCCCGCGTCACCCTGCTCGACGCCCTGCGGAACTTCAGCACCCTCACCGGCACGAAGGAAGTCTGCGACCGCGGGACCTGCGGCGCCTGCTCCGTCCTCCTCGACGGCAAGCTCACCTACGCCTGCATGAAGCTCGCCATCGAGGTCCAGGGCCACGACATCCGGACGATCGAGGGCATCGCCCAGAACGGCCAGCTCACGCCCGTGCAGCAGGCCTTCGTCGAGTGCGACGCCCTCATGTGCGGCTTCTGCACTCCGGGCTTCGTCATGGCCGCAACCTCGCTTCTCGAATCGAATCCCAAGCCGACCGAGGACGAAGTCCGCCGCGCCTGTTCCGGCAACCTCTGCCGCTGCGGCACCTACCCGAACATCATTAAGGCCGTCATGAAAGCCAGCGGCGCGCCCCTGCCCGAAACCAACGAGGTCATCCGCTATGGCAGCCTGGCCTGATCAACTCAACGTCCTCGGCAAACCCGCGCCGCGTCTCGACGCCGCCGCCAAGGTCACCGGCCAGGCCAAGTATACCTACGACGTGCAGCCCGCCGGGTTGCTCTACGGCATGATCCTGCGCTCCAAATGGCCCGCGGCGAAGATCACCAAGATCGACATCTCCAAGGCGCAGGCCATGCCCGGCGTGAAGGCCGTCGTTCTCGCCGGGGGCGAACAGCGCACCGTCCGTTTCTACGGCCAGGAATTGGCCGCCGTCGCCGCGCTAACCAAGCAGCAATGCCAGGACGCGCTGCGCACCATCCAGGTCGAGGCGCAGCCGCTTCCCTTCGTGGTGAAGGAAGAGGACGCCGTCAAACCGGACGCTCCGCAGGTCTTCGACACCGCGCCCAACGTCAGCCAGCCCAGCCTGAAGGAAGAGGGCGCGGTCGATCCCGCCTTCGCCGGCGATGTGGTCATCTGCGAGGCGGAAATGCGGACCCAGGTCCAGCTTCATCACCCGCTCGAAACGCACGGCAACACGGTCTCGGTCCAGGGCGATCAGATCACCGCGTGGGCCTCGACGCAGGGCATCTTCAGCGTCCGCGACGGCCTGGCCAGCAACATGAAAGTCCCGCAGGCCAATGTGCAGGTCATCTGCGACTACATGGGCGGCGGCTTCGGTTCCAAGTTCGGCCCCGGCCCGCA
>JAMFSY010000036.1 GCA_026225555.1 Methylacidiphilales bacterium | reverse complement strand
TGGGTAAAGCCGATCTCCTTGACCAGGGCGTAAGCGCGATCGAATTCGTGGGCGACCTCCTCGGGCGCGTGGGCGTCGGAATTGATCACGATCGGGATGTTCCGTGTATGGGCGGCTTCGAGGAATTCCCGGCTCGGGTAAATTTCCCGCACATCCTTGCGCAGGCCGGCGGTGCTGACTTCGAGGACGGCGCCGGCTTCCGCGATGGCGTCGAGCGTACGCAAATAAAAGCGGGTAAGATCGCCCTCGGGCCGATGACCGAATTTCTTCACCAGATCCGGGTGGGCGAGGAAATCGAACAGGCAACTCTCGACCATCTTCGTGTAGGCGTCGAAGTAGGCCTGCCACACTTGTTCGACCGGCTGCTCGGTCCAGCGTTTCAGGTGCTTGGGATTATCGACATCCCAATCGGGCGTGATGTAGTGGACGGAGCCGATGAGATAATCCCATTCCGCGCGCGACGCGAGATCGCGGATGTGGCCCTCCTGCCCCGGAATGAAATCGCACTCGAGGCCGAGGCGAATGCCGTAATGTGGAAACTCGGCGCGCGCCTCCTCGATCATGGCGACATACTCGGGCAGTTGATCGGGAGCCATGCGCCAATCGTCGAATTGCGTCGGCATCGGATTGTGGTCCGAGAAACCGATTTCCGAAAGACCGGCCCGTTGCGCCGCGAGAACGTAATCGCGCGGGGCGCCGGTGGCATGACCGCAAAGGGGGGTGTGCAAGTGGTAGTCCGTGCGCATAAGGCAAGCGTAGCATCCCCGATCCCACTTCCAAGCCCGGGGATTTGAGAAGCTCAGGATGACAGATTTTTAGAAGTGTTCTAAAAGAAGCCATGGCCGCTCCTTCCCTTCCCGCCTCGCCTCTCGGTTACTTTGGCCGTTCGGGGAGCTTCTCCCACCTCGCCGCGACCCGCCGTTTTCCCAAGGCGGAGCTGGTGGAATGTCCCACGGTGGAGGAGGCGTTCGCGCGACTGCTCCGCGGAGATTTCAGCCACATCCTCGTGCCCATCGAAAATGCCTCCAGCGGCATGATCACGAACACAGCCGACCAATTGATGCGGCTCGCCAAATCGGACGCGGGCGATGCGCTGCAAATTCGCGAAGCCCTGGTCATGCCCGTGCAATTGGCGCTGATGGCGCGGGCTGATACGAAGACCATCACTAAAATCTATTCGCATCGCGCGCCCTTCGACCATGGCCGTGACTGGCTCCAGAAACATTATCCGCAGGCGGAACAGATCATCGTGGAGAGCACTTCGGAAGCGGCGGAACTGGCGGCGAAAGAGCGCGGCGCGGCGGCCATTGCGGGCGTCCAGGCCGTGGCCCGGCACAAGTTGAAAATCGTCACGAAGGAAGTGGGCAGCGACATCGCCAATCAGACCACCTTCATCGTCATCGGCGCGCCGCTGGCCCGGCCGGTCAAGCCCACGCACACCAGCCTGGTTTTCGAATTGCCCCACGTCGCGGGCAGCTTGGTCGCGGTCCTGCAAGTGCTCTCGCGGCGCGGGCTGAACCTGACCAAGATACTGTCGCGCCCCATTCCCGGACGCTTCGAGGAATATCGCTTTATGATCGAATTCCACGGCGCCGCCCCGGCCAAGGCGGTCGTGGATGCCCTCGCCCGGCTGAGAAAGATCACCACCTTTTGCGCGGTGATTGGGAGTTACCCCGTCCGGAGAGTTTAGCTCGAGGAGATGACGAAGTCCCCAGGGGTCGTCCCTGTCATCCTGAGCTTGTCGAAGGATCAGTTCTGCCTGCCTTTTCCCAAACGACGGACCTGATCTTTCGACAAGCTCAGGATGACAGACCGCCGGAAAAGCGTGCGTCACGATGACCCAACTGCGCGTCATACCGACCCAATTTTGTTCCCTAACCCGCGTCAAAAATTCCCTAAATCTGCCCTGCAACTCAACTTGCATAAAGGACGCTTCGACGTATTCTTTTGATGTGGTCAAAATACAAAATTTGCTGAAGACCTCGAGCGAATGGATTCGCGGCGAGAATGGTGGAAATCGCATCGTTTTCAGTAGTCGTTTGCGCCTGGCGCGAAACATCAATCACCACCCGTTTCCCGGTTGGGCCAAGAAGGCCGAGCGGGAAAAAGTCCTTGCCCAGATCCAGCCCGCCGTGGAAGGGCTGCCCGAGATGCGGGACGCCATCATCAGCGATTCGATGGAGCACTTCACGCCGCTCGAAAAGCAGGTGCTCGTCGAGCAGCATCTCATCAGCCGCGAACATGCCGCGAAGAACGCGGGCAGCGGACTCGTCCTGAGCAAGAACCGCACGCTCAGCATCATGATCAATGAAGAGGACCATCTTCGCATCCAGTCGCTCCGTTCCGGCCTGCAGCTCAAGGCGCTGCTCAAGGCGGTCGACAAGCTCGACACCGAGCTGGAGGAAAAACTCGATTTCGCGTTCTCGCCCCAGATCGGCTACCTGACCGCCTGCCCGACCAACGTGGGCACGGGCATGCGCGCCTCGGCGATGATGCACCTGCCCGCGCTGGTGCTCGACGACCAGATCACGCAGATCATCAAAGCCGTGAACAAGATCGGCCTGGCCGTGCGCGGCCTCTACGGCGAAGGCACCGAGGCGCTCGGCAATCTCTTTCAGATCTCCAACCAGATGACGCTGGGTGAATCCGAAACGCAAATTGTCGATAAGTTGACCAAGGTGATCGCGCAAGTCATGGAGCATGAGGAAAATGCCCGCCAGAAAATGCTGGAGGACAAAAGCCGCATGATCGCCGACCAGGTGGGCCGCGCCTACGGCATCATGATGCACTCCTATTCAATCTCCTCCAAAGAGGTATTGAACCTGCTATCCATGCTGCGATTGGGTGTGGACCTCGGGGTGATGCCGGAGGAATATCGCGCCACCATCGATGAACTTTTTATCCGGACCCAGCCCGCTCATTTGCAGAAGGATTTCGAGCGCAAGCTCACGACGGAAGAAAGGGACGGGCTCCGAGCCGATCTCATGAGGGAGAAGCTCAAGGCCGTTCCGGAACCGAACACGAAAGCACTTTCGCTCGGCAAGACGCCGAACGGTGAGAAGAAAAAAACATGAATAATTTTACCCCCCGCGCACAACAAGTCCTGGCCCTGGCCCGAAAGGAAGCCGACCGGTTCAACCACAATTACGTGGGCACGGAACATCTGCTCCTCGGCCTGATCAAGCTTGGGCAGGGTGTCGCGGTCAACGTGCTGCAGAAGCTCGGGCTTGATCTCGAGACGGTGCGGATCGAAGTCGAGAAGCAGGTTGGCTCCGGCCCCGACACGAAGATGTCGGGCAACATCCCTTACACGCCGCGCGTGAAGAAAGTCCTCGCCCTCGCAGGCAAAGAGGCGAAGGCGCTGAATCACAGCTACGTGGGCACCGAGCACATCCTGCTCGGCCTGCTCCGCGAAGGTGATGGCGTGGCCGCGCGCGTGCTGAAGACTTTGGAAGTTGACATCGAACGCACCCGCAACGAGGTGCTGAAGGAACTCGACCCGAATTTTGCCTCCGGCGAAGGCCCCGAGAGCGAAGAGGGCGAAGGCTCCTCCCAGGGCGGCGGCGCCCAGGGCGAAGGCGCTCCCGGCAGCAAGAAGGACGTGAAGACACCCGCGCTCAAGGCCTTTGGCCGCGACCTGACCGACATGGCGCGCAAGGGCGAACTCGATCCCGTCATCGGCCGCAAAAGCGAAATCGAGCGCGTGATCCAGATTCTCTGCCGTCGCACCAAGAACAACCCGGTGCTGATCGGCGAAGCCGGCGTGGGCAAGACCGCGATCGCGGAAGGTCTCGCGCAGGAAATCGCCGCGGGCAACGTGCCCGAGCTGCTGCGCGAAAAGAAAGTCATCACGCTCGACCTCGCGCTCATGGTCGCGGGCACCAAGTATCGCGGACAATTTGAAGAACGCATCAAGGCCGTGATGGAGGAAATCCGCAAAGCCAAGAACGTCATCCTGTTCATCGACGAGCTGCACACCATCGTGGGCGCAGGCTCGGCCGAGGGCGCGATGGATGCGTCCAACATCATCAAGCCGGCGCTCTCACGCGGCGAGCTGCAGTGCATCGGCGCGACGACGCTCAACGAATTCCGCAAGCATATCGAGAAGGATTCCGCCCTCGAACGCCGGTTCCAGCAGGTTATGGTGGAAGCCCCCAGCGTGGAGGAATCGATCGAGATCCTGAAGGGTCTGCGCCCGAAATACGAAGCGCACCACAAGGCCAAGATGAGCGATGCCGCCCTCGAGGCCGCCGCCAAGCTTTCCGATCGTTACCTGACCGGACGGTTCCTGCCCGACAAAGCCATCGACGTGATGGACGAGGCCGGTTCCCGCGCGCGGATCAATGCCACGATGCGTCCGCCCGATGTGAAGAGCATCGAGGCCGAGATCGAGGAGATCAAGGGCCGCAAGGAAGCCTCGATCAAGGCGCAGGATTTCGAGAAGGCCGCCGCGCTCCGCGATTCCGAGAAGGACGCGAAGGACAAGCTCGAGAACGTGCTGAACGAATGGCGCACCCGCCGCGACGAGCAGGAAGTGTTCGTCACGGACGACGACATCCGTCACGTGGTTTCGAAGTGGACCGGCGTTCCCCTCTCCCGCATGGAGCAGGCGGACATGGACCGGCTGCTGCGTGTTTCCGACGAGCTCAAGGGCAAGGTCATCGGCCAGGACGAAGCGGTCTACGCCATGGGCAAGGCCCTGCGCCGTTCCCGCGCCGATCTCAAGGATCCGAAGCGCCCGATCGGGTCCTTCATTTTCCTCGGCCCGACCGGCGTGGGTAAAACCCACCTCGCGAAGACGCTCGCCCAATATATGTTCGGCGACGAAACCGCGTTGATCCAGATCGACATGAGCGAATACATGGACGCGCATAACGTCTCCCGCCTGGTGGGAGCGCCTCCCGGCTATGTCGGTTACGAGGAGGGCGGCCAGCTTAGCGAAAAGGTCCGGCGCCGTCCTTACAGCGTGGTCCTCTTCGACGAAATCGAAAAGGCCCACCCCGATATCTGGAACCTGCTCCTGCAAATCCTCGAGGATGGCGTGGTCACGGACAGCCTTGGCCGCAAGGTCGATTTCCGGAACACGATCATCATCATGACTTCCAACGTCGGCGCCGACCTGATTCGCAAGAACATGGTCATGGGCTTCGGCGTGAAGAGCGACGAGCACAACTACGAGCAGATGAAGGACAAGATGCTCGGCGAGGCCAAGCGGGTGTTCAAGCCCGAGTTCCTCAACCGGCTCGACGACATCATCGTGTTCCATTCGCTGACCCGCGACGACCTGACCAAGATCGTCGATATCGAAGTGAGCAAGGTGCTGACGCGGCTCAAGCCCCGCCAGATCACCTTCCGGCTGACACCGGAAGCGACCGCCTTCCTGATCGAGAAGGGCTACGACCCCGCCTACGGCGCGCGACCGCTGCGCCGCGCGGTGGAACGGTTCCTCGAAGATCCGATGGCGGAGGAAATCCTGCGCGGAACGATCAAGAACGGCGACTTCGTGGTGGTCGGCGAGAAGGACAAGGCGCTGACGTTCACGACCGGCGTGGATACGCCCCCGGCTTCGGTCACGCCTTGATTGGACGCAGCCGTCGTGAGACTCGCGACGGCTGCTCACTCCATAGAGCGCAGGCTTCCAAACCATTGACTGGACTTGGCTTTTTTCCTGCTTAAAAGGGAGCTCATGAAAGGGCTCCCTTTATTCTTTTTTCTCCTTCTCGCCAGTTGGCAGGCAGCGAGCGCAGCCGATTCCACTTTCCCGAGCCCGCCTTATCCCCCAACGGCATGGCGGCATCATGAAACAGGTACGATCCAGCTCTCGATCACCTTCGGTCGGGACCAGGAGGTGAGCGATTGCCATGTCGTCCATTCCTCCGCGCCCTACCTTTTGGATACGTACACTTGCGACTTTATCCAGAAGAACTGGCGCAGTTCGGCCTATGCCGGGACGACTATTTCAGTGCCCATCACCTACACGATGCCGGGGGTCGCGCCAATCTCGGTAGACTTTCCTGCCCCTCCTTATTTCACGTCCGACGCGGAGGAAGGGAGCGTGACGCTGGCAGTAAATTTCGGCCCGGACGGCTGGGTCAAGAACTGCACGGTAGCGAAATCCTCCGGTTATCTTCATCTCGATTCGATGGCGCTTGCCTGGGTGAAGACCCACTGGCATCACAATGCCTACGCGGGCCAGACGATCAATGTGCCCTTCGTCTTCAAGAAGCCGCAGGCTCCTTCCACCTGATTGAGGCTGATCAGCTCCGTCGCTGACGGAGTTTGGTCATGCACTCCTTCAGCTCCTCGAAACCAAGCTCAAGCGCGGGCGGGCGGGCGATCCAGACGAGATAGCAATCCTCGACGGGCCGAGCGAGATGGCGGCGGTAAATCTCCCGCATGCGCCGACGCAGGCCATTGCGGACCGTGGCAGGTCCGAGCCGTTTCGGCGTGAGGAAAGCGACGGTCGCGGGGTCCGGGCGGGCCGGATCGAGCGGGAGGAGGCTGAGAGTCATCCACCGGTTATTGGCCCGGCGGCCCTTGGCACGGGTCAGATCAAAGATACCGCGCCGGCGAATGATCCGGGCGCGGGGAAGTGTTTCAGGGCGGAGTGGATCGGAAATAATGGCTCCAACTTACCGGCCAGCCCGATTCTTCGACAAGCTCAGGTTGTCGAGGAAAGGCGCCTCAGAATGGCGCTAACTCGGGAAAAGGCATCGCGGCGCAAGAATTATTGCCCTGCGCAGCAGCGCAGCAGCAGTTAGGCCTGCGTGTGGCGGGCGAACTTGCGGGCGGTGCCGTCACCGGCGAGACGTTTCCGGCCAGCCGCGCGGCGGCGGTTGATGATGGCGCGGCCGTTCTTGGTCGCCATGCGAGCCAGGAAACCGAATTGACGGACACGACGCTTTTGAGAGGGCTGGAACGTTCTTTTCATGGGAATCTAATTAGGGGGAAGGGTCAGAATACGGAAAGCGCTCGCTATGACAAGAGGATTTTAACGACTTCCTCGATCTCAGCCTCCGTATTGTAGAAATGAGGCGAGAGCCGCAGACAATAAACCCCGCCACGAGCCTGGCGCAAAGAGACATCGACACGATTGTCGCGCAACTTCTTGGCATAGGCCACGGCGGTCGATTCACTCTCGATCGCGATAGTGGTGATGCCCGATTTCTGCGAGCGCCGGTTGGCATGACCCATGACCCGGAACTTGGCGGCGAGCAGCTTGTCCTCGGCGAAGGCGCGAAGGTCGAGCAGGCGGGCCTCAATCTGCTTCACGCCCAGGCCGAGGATAAGCTCCAGGCTGGCCTTCATGCCGAAGAGCCCGAGCATGTAAAGCGAGCCGGGCTCATAGCGGCGGGCGGTGGCTTCGAAGGCCATGTCCGGTTGGGCGACGAAACCGGGGGAGCGGACGTTCCAGGCGCCCATCAACGTCGGCTGCAGCGTCTCGAAATGTTTACGCTTCACGTAAAAGATCCCCGCGCCGAGCGGCCCGAGCATCCATTTATGGGAATCGGCGGCGAGGAAATCGATGTGGCGGACATCGATGGTCGTGGCGCCAAGGGATTGGATCGCATCCAGACAGAAAAGGACGCCGCGCCGGTTGAGCTCCTCGGCGATACCCTCGTAATCGAGGCGGAAGCCGCTGAGATAATGGCACGAGGCCAGCGCGACGAGGCGGGTACGGGGTGTGAGCGCCTGAAGCACCAGTTGGGGCGTGATCTCGCCCACGCGCTCCGGTTTCAGCGGGACAAGCCGCACGCCTTTCGTGGCGAGTGCCTGCCAGGGATAGACGTTGGCGGGGTAATCGTCAGGATAGAAAACAACCTCGTCGCCTTCCTTCCACTCGAGGCCGTTGGCCACCAGGTTGAGGCCGAGCGAAGTGGGCCCGAGAAGGGCGACCTCGTCGCTATCAGCATTGATCAGGCGTGCGGCCACTCGGCGGATCGACTCGATCTGCTCCATGAATTTGGGATCTTCCTGGGCAAAGGAGGCCCGCTCGGCTTCGAGCTTGAGGACGTCGGCCGTGGGACCGGGCAAGGGCGCCACCCCGGCATGAGCCAGGAAGATACGCTCGCGGGTGACGGGAAAAAGACGATGCCGGAGCGAAGAGTCGGCGAGAATGTGGTCGATGCTCAGATCGACAGGATTTTCGGGCGGATGCACGGATGTATCTTAACCTGACGCGCACGAAAAGCGAGAGCTGGGTCACGACTGCACAGCGTTCTTGTGGAGATAGCGAAAAGAGAAACCGCCTGCCGTCCGGATCAATTCGATTGCCTCTTGCTTTAACCGAGGCAGAACTGATCCTTCGACAAGCTCAGGATGACTGCCTTTTTCAGCAACCTCCTAGAGCTGCTTGCTGTAGATTTTGTTCCAGTCCTCATCGGCGAAACCGATCCGAGCCTGTTTGGCTTCGTTTTCGGTCGAGCTGGGCGTCCACCAGCTAATGGGGACAAACTTGGCTCCGTCGGCGGCAAAGCGCTCGCCTTCGCTGCGATGTTCGAAAAAGAGATCAATGACCAGAGCGCCCCGTTCGGCCCGGTTGTGGCCGGCTTCACGGGCGGCTTCGCGGGAGATGACCGCGGAACCGGTATCCACCGCGAGGAACTGACCCACTCCGGGAATCTCCACCACGCTGCCGTAAGGAATGATGCTGGGATCGACGGCGCAATGGCCGCCATGCAGGTGAATACCAGTCGAGCTGAGGCACCGACCGGTGTAGTAATCACCCTCCCCCGCCCAATAGGCGGTGAGTCGGGCGAGGCGACCAGTGATGCCTTTTTTCAGACTGCCGATTTCCTGCCCAGCCGCCGAGGCGGTGGACATGGCCGCACGGGCCAGCGAACCGGAGAGACTCGACTTCTTGGCCGGGGGGGCCGTGGGGGCGGGAGTACTGGAAGCCGTGCTAAAGGTCGGCGAGGCAGCGACGGAAAGGCTATGCTTCGATGTGGAGAAAGTTGCCAGGGTCTTGGCAGGTGCAGGCGTCTCCTTGGGCGTCACGGAATGAGACAGCGAGGCAATTTTCTCATCCTTCTTCCCCACCGGCGAAGACTTGGTCTTCGAGGCGATCGCTTTCTTTTCTTCCGTAGGGGGAAGAACTGGGGCTTGGCTGGCGGGCGTGTGGGCATTCGCGACGAAAGAGGGCAATTGCCAGTCTTCGTAGGTGCGTTCCGCCGGAGCGAGGTTCACTTCTGCCTTGGCAGTGCTCTTCTTGGGGTGGGCCGAAGTGGACGTCTTTGAGGTACGTTCGCCCGCCTGCACGGGAAAACCCAAGCAGCTGAGCAAAAGCACCATCCATAAGAAATTACGAATCATTTATATAAATTGTTATGCGAGAGGAAAATACAAGCCATGAGTCAAAGGACTGGAGGAATCTAAGACGCTTTGCCTACAAAGAGACTTTCGGGATGAAAGCACCGGCCAAGGTCTGATTCTGGGGAATCGGCTAAAGAGAGTGCCGACTGCCAAGAACATGTATCGCAACTCGCGCGATTAGGGTGACTAATAGAGAGCGTTCTCAAAAGCACAACCCTTTTTTTACATCAATTGAAATATTCGCATCTTAAGATACACAACTTCTCATCATAAGATCGGCATGGGGAATTGCTTCCCGAGCTGCTATGATTTAGCCCGGCATGAATCTACTGATCACGGGCGGGGCAGGATTTATCGGGTCGGCGCTCGTCCGGGCGTTATTATCGCCCGAGGGGGATGAGCCGCTTCCCGGATTGCACTCGGTCGTTGTGCTCGATGGACTTACCTATGCGGGAAATCCAGCGAATCTCGATGCCGTGCGCGGCCATTCCCTTTTTCGCTTCGTCCGGGGCGACATCGCCGATGGAGCGATGGTGGAACGGGTCTTTCGTGAGTACGCCATCGACGGCGTCATCCACCTGGCCGCCGAATCCCACGTCGATCGCTCCATCGATAACGCGGCGCCCTTCCTGCGAACCAACGTCGAAGGGACGCATTGTCTTTTAGAAACGGCGCGTCGTTTCTGGCCGCGGGGAACGCCAAACCGCTTTCTCCACGTCTCGACCGACGAGGTCTTTGGTTCACTTGAGCCGGGGGCGCCTCCCTTTACCGAAGAGTCGCCTTACGCTCCGCGCAACCCCTACGCCGCTTCCAAGGCGGCGGCGGATCACCTTGCCCGCGCTTATTATATGACCCATGGGTTACCGGTGCTCATTTCCAATTGCTCTAATAACTATGGGCCGCGCCAATTCCCGGAAAAACTAATCCCCTTGATGATCCTGAACGCGCTGGAAGGAAAACCGTTGCCGGTCTATGGCGATGGTGGCCAGATGCGCGATTGGTTGCATGTGGAGGACCATGTCCGCGGACTGCTGGCGGTCTTTCAGAGGGGCGTACCGGGGCAGAGTTATCTTTTTGGCGGGGGCGAAGAAATCACCAACCTCGCGTTGATCCGGCTGCTCGGCCGGTGCCTGGAAGCGCATTCGCCCCGAGGCCCCCACTATTACGAGGGGTTGATCACACACGTTCAGGATCGTCCAGGCCATGATCGCCGCTATGCCATCGATGCCGGCAAGGCGCGACGGGAACTCGGCTGGTCACCCCAAGTGACCCTGGCGCAGGGACTCGCTCAAACCGTCGATTGGTATCTCGCCCATTCGGAATGGTGCGATTTGATCATGAAGGACGTTTATGATCGTCAGCGACTGGGTCTTGCCGAGATGAACGATTTGTCATCGTAAGCCCTTTTCCGGCTTCGTCCGTTTTTACGTAGGGCCGCTTTCCGCCCCGTTTTAGCGCTAAAAATAGCCTTAGGTCGAATTCTTAAGCGATTGGCATTTCCCAAGCTTATAATCACAAGAACTTAACTTACCGTAGGAAATCTGGAGCGGCTTTCCCATTAGGCAAAGTAATCGTTACAGGAAGGTAACACCGCTGTAATCCTGTTATTTGTTGTAATTGGCATGAAAATCGCCTATGTAGTAATAAAACTAATAATAATATGTCCAATCAAAGAAACAAAAGCTGGAACGAGCAGCAGGTCACTGAAGAGATCCGCGCCTGGCACGAGGCCGGAAAGCCGCTCTATTCCCACTACATGCGTCAGAACTACCAGGAACTCCTGGCCGCCGGTATCCGCTACTTCGGTACGTGGCGCGCCGCCATCGAAGGCACGGGTATCCCTTACGATTCCGTCCGGAAATATCGCGACTGGTCCAAGGACCGGATCGTCGAAACGATCAAGCGCCTCCAGAAGGACGGCGTCGATCTTTCCTTCCGCTCCATGATGCTGAGCAAATATGCGCCGATGGTCTATGCCGCCATCCGCCCGAACCACTTCGGCTCCTGGAAGGACGCCCTGACGGCTTCCGGCCTCGCCCCCGAGGAAATTTACCGGTACCGTTCTTGGGACGACGATTCCATCCTTTCTGAAATCCGCCGCCTCAACGAAGAAGGCGCCGATCTCAGCTCCAAGAAGATGGACGAGAACGCCAACCCGCTCATCGCCACCGCCCGTCGCCGTTTCGGCAACTGGGGCACGGCGGTCGAACGCGCCGGGATCGATTACAATGCGGTCCGCCGCCGCCGTCGCTGGACGAGCGAGCTCGTGCTGCAGGAAATCCGCGAGCTTCGCGCCAAGGGCACCGATCTGCGCAGTGGCGAGATCCGTCACCAGCACCCGGCGCTCTTCGCCGCGGCTTGCAAACCCCGCTTCTTCGGAAGCTGGACCAAGGCGCTGCAGGCCAGCGAAGAAACTGCGGCCCCGACGGTCGCCTAAGCCTCAAGCTTTAGACATCGAAAGGCATGACTCGCTTGCGGGTCATGCCTTTTGTGTTTTCAGGGAATAAGCCATATCGGATCGAGACAGCTAACTCGCCAGTCCTTGAATCCCCGGGATAACCGGCCCATCGGGCTGTTGCTCACGTGGAGCGGCTCTCCAGGTCATCGCCTTGGGTACAGGCGGCAGTTGCCGATTCGGTTGCATCGCGGCCACGGCGGCACTTAAATAGCCCTGAGCTTCCGCCTGCGTCGGGGCATAGATCAGCAGAGTCACGTTGGCTAACGCGGCGGGCGTCATGAGTTGGGACATGGCGACAATCCAGGCCCGGCAGTCCAGGACGGGATCCTGCAGCAGTTTCAATTGCTGGAAAATGGGCAGCACCAATTCGACCGGATTGGCGCTCTCCTCGCCGACCGGCAAATGGAGATTCAAAGCGGCCAGCAGATGAATCCGCGCCTGTTCAAAATTGCGGTGATGGATCTCCAAACGGCCCAGACCTATGAGCGCTTCGGGATAATGCCCCAGAGTCAGGGCGTGCCGGAAAAACTCCTTGGCTTTTTCATCATGGCGGGCGGCCTCGTAGGCGGCACCGAGTTTGACAAACTTATGTGGTCCGGCAGGACTATCGATGGCGAGTTCGGCCCATTGATTGGCTACCGCGACTTGTTTCGACATGAGCCCCAGCTTCACCATATTGATCATCAATTCAGGATCGGTGGCCGCCTGCTCCTGCAACTGGCTCAATTGCTCATTGGCCTCGCGTAGAAACCCGCCCTGAAGAAGGAGATCGATCAGGAGTTTGGCATACTCCTTTTCGATAGGCTGCATCGTGGCCGCCTGTCGGGCGCTGGCGATGGCGCTGAACAGTTTGCCACGCCGTGCCTGGCTGTGAGCAAGAAGCGCGAGGATGGTGGCGCTCGCCGGGTTCCCGGTCCGGGCCTGCTCGAGGAAGGCTTCGGCATGGACCCAATCGCCCAAAAGCAGCAATCCCCAGCCCGCGCCCCACGGTTGTGAGGGGCCCCTCATGCCAGTGGAGCGGATGACAAATCTCAGGGCCTGCGTCACCTGCGGACGTTGCCTCAGATAGCCGGCCGCCACCACAAAGGCCAAGGCGCCCGGTATCGACTTGTTGTTCACTTCCAGACAGATCCGGGCAGCGACATGGGCCCGGACATAATCGCAGGTCTCCAGAGCCTCGTAACTGCGTTTAACGAGTAACGACTCCCGGCCTGAACGTTTTCGTTCATGAAGGATGGCGTCGCGCAGCCCTTCTTCCATTTTGGAAATCTCGTCTTGTTTGATATCAAGTTTCTTCTGCCACGCGACTTTAATGAGCGTATAGTCGGGCACGGGCAAAAAGATGTCTTCGCGATAATAACCGAATCGATAGAGGACCACCCCGCCCACAAGGCTGAGCACCGCCAGGACCGAGGCGAGGAGGCCGCTGTAGCTGGCCGCGACGCAACCACTGAGAACGAAGCCGAAAATCACCACGCAGATTCCCCCCATCTGTTTCGGCTGCACCTGATGAGAAGCTCCGGTCTTGCGGCTCCATTGGGTTAATTTTTTGCTGTCCGTCTCTTCCTGGGCGATCACCTGTTCTTGGATGACCTTGACCAATTTCTCCGCCACGTCGTCCGGTTGCGCCAGCAGTCCGATCGCCGAGGACGACTCCTCCAGGGTTTGATCCGGGTAAATGGAAAGCGCTGCCAGGCGATCGTGCAGGGAAGGATGCGTGGAGTACTTATTGAAAGCCGCTATCTTCACTTCCGCCTCGGCGCTGGGCTGGGTGACACTGAGTTCTTCGATAAGCCATTCGCTAAAGCCCTCGCCCGATTCCAATTGCGCCACGCGCTCGCGCAGGTTGAGTCGCAACGCGATGCGGTTCAGGCCCTCCAGCTTGAGCAACGCGGAGCGGATCGCGCCGGCGCTGCTGATTTCCGCCGCTCCGCGATCGGCCGCGAATTCATCCTGGCGCGAGCAGGCGGCGACCTGCCGCGCGGCCTGGCGCGTCAGGGTGTCGGCGCCCCGCATGAAGGCCGCGGTCAAGTTCTCGGATCGCTTGGCTCTCCGTCCCTCGGCTAGGTGGACAGCGAGGATGTTCGTGAGCTTAGCCGCCCGTCCGATGCCGCCACTGAGCAATTGGCGGAAGCCACGTTCCACCAGCTTGGCGTGCATCATTTCATGGGCCAGCACGCCTTCGAATTCGACTCGCGTTAGTCCGGCCAGTAAATCGTACCCGATTCCAAGCGCGGTCGTACCCGATCCACGTCGAAACCCTTTCATCTGCACCCACGCGTTAACGCCCATTTCCAGGTAGATGGTGCGCGGCAGGGGAACGCCCGCCTTCTCGCAGATATTCTTGAGAGTGCCATGGAGTTCCGGGTTATCGCTCTTCTCCAGCGCGATGCGGAAACCGGGCGGTTTACCCAGCTTCATGCTTCGACAAAAAGCGATGCACAACTGGCCGTGCCCCTTGATCACGGGAATAAGGACTCCACCAATGCCAAAACGCATCGCCGCCACGAAAACGATGAGTTCGATCAAAAGGATCGTCAGTAAAACCAAAATCGAACCGATGACGAAGAGGTAGAAAAGCAGCATCGTTGCCGTCGCCGCGAGCAGGAGCATGAAGTTAGCCGTTCCGCTCAAAGGTCGGTCATTGGGCAGGTTCTCCATATAGATACGCTGATAAAGTGGCGCAATGGTTCATACAAGCTTGAAATCATCGGTCAGAGTAGAACTTGGGGCTGGCGACGAATTCGTTCGGTCGACAGTTCAGTGAGACCGCCTTAGCTTAGAACCATTCTCATGAGCGAACCGCAAACCGTCCGGGGCTTTATCATCGGACGCATGCCTTTTGGTAATACAAGCCTGATCCTGAAAACGCTGACCCATCCTCACGGGCGGCTCACCTTCATGGCCAAGGGCGCGACCCGTCCCAAAAGTCCTTTCGCCGGGCAGATCGATCTCTTTTACCTCGCCGATTTTCTCTACCAACCGGCGCGGACGGGGGAGATGCACACGCTCCGCGAGATCAAGCTGGTCGAGGCGCATCTCGGTTTACGGCGCTCCTACGCCCACCTCGTCGCCGCCCAATATTTCGCGAATCTTGTCGAGGCCATCACGGAAACGGCCACACCCGTCCCAGCCGAGTACGAGCTTTTCGGCAAAGCGCTCACCTATCTTTGCGAAAGCCCGGTTTCCTGGCGCGCGGTGGAACGCTTCGAGCAGCGCATCCTGACCATGGCTGGCATCGCCCAGGCAGGACACGATTTACCACATGCCTTTCAGATGCTGCATCATAAGGTCCCGGCCTTGCGCGGCGATTTGCTGAAGCTCCTCGTGTCGGCTCCGCCATCCCCGCCTGCCGGATGAATTTCTTTTAACGAGCTCCGGGCTTGTTCCCTCCGCTCTGCCGCTTAACTTGCGAAGATGGCTTCCAATCCTCCTCCGCCTTTCCGTCCCGAGCCGCCGCGCCGGGAGGAACCGTTTTCCCTCCCTTTCCTGCCAGCCCTCTTGTTTGGCGGAACATTTATCGTCCTCAGCGGCCTGATCCTCGCCGTCGCCCTTTCGCCCAAAAAGAAAACGGCGGCTGTCGCC
>JAMFSY010000179.1 GCA_026225555.1 Methylacidiphilales bacterium | reverse complement strand
TGGTATTACCGCCGAAGGCATTGTCGATAATGCGACCGGCAATACGCTCGCTAAAACTCCTCAGATCGTCACCGCGCCATCGACAGCCACTTCCACTGGCATCGCGGGCCAAGTGGCTTACGACTCCCTCTTACTTCTACGTCTGCACCGCCACCAACACTTGGAAGCGGGCAGCCATCTCCTCTTGGTAAAATTATGAAAAAACTCCTCATCCTCCTCTCCGTGCTGGCGCTGAGCTGCGCCAGCGGCCACGCCCAGACCAACACCAACACCGTCGTCACGCCGTTTAACGTCACGCCTCCCGCTGGCACGACCGGAACGGTCACGGTCACGCAAACGGTGACCTCGCTGACGGTCCTCAACATCATCATCGATCCGGTGAACCAGCGACTGGCCATCCGGTTCAAGGAATTGCCGAAACCGGTGATCATCCAAGGCGCGGACTTCGTCACGTTCCAGACCACGTTCCAAGGCCAGTTCGCCGCCGCCATTGCGGCGTACCTGGCCGCGCATCCCGCGCAGTAAAGCTACTAATCCATGGATCAGCCGGAATTTGATTTCAATGCGCCTCCCAAGAGGAACGCATCGGAAGTTTCGTCTGGTCTCCTCGACAAGATAAAGAAACTGCTCAGGCTGGCGTCGTCCTCAAATCCCCACGAGGCGGCGCTGGCCATGAGTCGGGCCATGGCGCTTGCTGATCGCGCCAACCTTGATCTATCCACTCTCAACGACGATGACGATGTCGGAGAGATTATCCAGCGCTGGCTTCCAGTCGGAAGCCGCCTTTCTCGAGAGAAGCAGCTCTCCCTTGGGATTATTCAGACCTATTTTAACGTCACTCCTGTTTTCTTCCCTCGTAGAGGGGAACTTGCATTTATCGGCTTAGATTCAGATATCGCGATAGCCGAATATGTTTTCTCTTTTCTCACTCAATCGAGTCGCGGTTGCCTTAAGGCCTACGAAGCGATCGAAAAAGCCGAACGCCGAAAAGCCACCGGCACCAAAAAAGCTAATTTTCTCGCGGGATTCTTTTACGGTATCGCTCAACAGCTGAAGAATCAGCGCCAAGAGCTCATTTTGGAAGACAGTAAATTTGCCATCGTTCTCGCTGATCGCGCAAAAGCCCGCGAGGAGTACTCCGACAATCATCTCGGCAAGACTCGGGCCGTAAATCTCAAGAAACCACGTCGGAACCTTTCCGCTCTGGAATCCGGCTATGAAGATGGACGGCGCACGTCGATCAGCCCTGGCCTCGAGACATCCCGGCCGCCTACGGCCCTTTTAGAGCGCTGAAAATGACTTCCCACTTCCCTCACTTTAGCCAGGGAAGTCGAGGGAGGCTCTCCTCTGGTGGTGGAAATCTGTTTCGTTCCAAATCACGCGCCCGGGCCTTTTGGAAAACTGTTCATTCAAACTTCCAAAGGCTCTGTAAGTGTCTGATCTTGCGTCAGCTGGCGTCATCATGCGCCCGCGTGCGGTCTGGTAATCTGTTCTCTCTGCGGGGTGCTAAAAAAGGCTGTCATCCTGAGCTTGTCGAAGGATCAGCTCAGTTGCCTTTTACGGAGGCAGAACCTTTTTCAGCAAGCTCCTAAAGAAGATGTCCCAGCTTGATTCGCTTGGTGCGAAGATAGGTTTTGTTGTGGGGATTGGCCTCCATGCGGATGGGGACGGTCTCCACCATCTCCAATCCATATCCGGCCAGGCCCACCACCTTTTTGAGATTGTTGGTGAGCAACCGAATCTGACGCACTCCGAGATCCGCCAGGATCTGCGCGCCGAGACCATATTCGCGGAGGTCGGGCGCAAAGCCGAGTTTGAGATTGGCCTGCACGGTGTCGAAACCCTCCTCCTGCAATTTGTAGGCCTGGAGCTTGGCGGCGAGACCGATGCCGCGTCCCTCTTGCCGCATATAAATCAGAACGCCCCGGCCTTCCTGCTCGATGCGCTTGAGCGCGGTGTGCAACTGGCCGCCGCAATCGCACCGGCGCGAGCCAAAGACATCGCCCGTCAGGCACTCGCTGTGTACCCGCACCAGGACCGGCTTGCCATCGGCGATGTTGCCTTTGACCAGCGCCAGGTGATGCTCCTGCCCCGTCGTGGAGCGATAAAGCAGTAGGTCGAAATCACCGTAATCGGTCGGCAATTTGATTCTCTGCTCCAGCACCACGAGCTTCTCGCGCCGCCGCCGGAACTCGATGAGATCGCGAATCGTGCAGAGCTTGAGCTTGTGCTTCTTTTTGAAGCGGATCAGATCGGGCAGCCGGGCCATGGAGCCATCGTCCCGGATGATCTCGCAAATCACCGCCGAAGGATCGAGTCCCGCCAACCGGGCCAGGTCGACCGCGGCTTCCGTATGCCCACTGCGCTGTAAAATGCCACCCGGTTTGGCGCGAAGCGGAAAGATATGGCCGGGTTGAACCAGGTCGCCGGGCTTCGCTTTGGGATCGGCCAACAGACGAATCGTCTTGGTACGGTCTTCCGCGCTGATTCCCGTCGTAATGCCTTCCCGGGCATCGACTGAGATCGTGAAATCGGTCTTAAAGCTCTCCCGATTGTCGGCGACCATCCGGCTCAGGCCGAGCTTGTCCGCCCGCTCGTGCGTTACCGGGGCGCAGATAAGGCCACGGCCAAAGCGCATCATGAAGTTGATGCTCTCCGCTGTGGCCAGTTCGGCGGCGATGACCAAGTCCCCCTCGTTTTCGCGATCGGCGTCGTCTGTCACGATGACCGGTTTGCCGGCCCGCAAGTCGTGAAGCACCTCCTCGACGGTATCGATGCCACGCGGATTCATCGCCCCAACCTTCCGTGACGGAGAGAGCTAAAATTTATTATGCCCATAGATTTAAAAGAATATTCAAATTTCGCTTGATCCGTCAATTCTATAGTAATACTCTAGGCTTTATAGAACTAACCCCCAGCCTCACGAATTGAGGCC
>JAMFSY010000178.1 GCA_026225555.1 Methylacidiphilales bacterium | reverse complement strand
TGGTATTACCGCCGAAGGCATTGTCGATAATGCGACCGGCAATACGCTCGCTAAAACTCCTCAGATCGTCACCGCGCCATCGACAGCCACTTCCACTGGCATCGCGGGCCAAGTGGCTTACGACTCCTCTTACTTCTACGTCTGCACCGCCACCAACACTTGGAAGCGGGCAGCCATCTCCTCTTGGTAAAATTATGAAAAAACTCCTCATCCTCCTCTCCGTGCTGGCGCTTGGCTGCGCCAGCGGCCACGCCCAGACCAACACCAACACCGTCGTCACGCCGTTTAACGTCACGCCTCCCAGTGGGACCCTCGGCACCATCACCGTGACGCAAACGGTGACTTCGCTGACGGTCCTCAACATCATCATCGATCCGGTGAACCAGCGACTGGCCATCCGGTTCAAGGAATTGCCGAAACCGGTGATCATCCAAGGCGCGGACTTCGTCACGTTCCAGACCACGTTCCAGGGCCAGTTCGCCGCCGCCATCGCGGCGTACCTGGCCGCGCATCCCGCGCAGTAATATCCACGTTCGCCTGCAGCCTTGGCGGCGAACAATTCTCAACCCCTTCCACAGATAAATCACGCAGTACACCTAAAAAATTATGAATTCCAAAATCGATCTCACGCTCCAGGTCTGGCTGACCTGGATCTTTACCAAGGCCCTGGGCATTTGCGGGGCGGGCCTCGCGGCCATCGGTCTCACGGCCCGGCACGATAGCCCCACGTTGATGGCGGGCGTCACCCTCACCGCGTTGCACATGCTGCTCTCGTGGTGGAACACGCGCCGCGCGCTGAAGGCGGCCCCGCCCGCGCCGAAGACGCTCCGTTCCTTTCCACCCCAGGTGGCTTTCGCGGCGGTGGGATTGAGCGGCCTGCTCTTCGGTTTGACCGCCTGCGGAACGACGACAACCGCGGGCGGTGCCTCCGCTCCGGCGGCGACGAGCAGTACCGCCTCCGCGATCATCGAGGCGGCGCTGCCGCTGATCCGCACGGGCGCTTCCGTGGCCACGGGCGCGGTACTCGATTTCGCGGTGAAGCAGAGCAGCACACGGACGCGGCTGGCGAACGAGATGTATTCCGCCGCGAATGCGGTCTACTCGCTTTCGGGCGGAACGTTCCCGACCTCGGCGCAATTCCAGACGAGCATTCTCGCCTTCGGCGGTTCGCAAACGGATGCGAGCTACGCGCAATTCGCCACGGCCATCTCCAGTCTCTATGCCTCCTATTACCCCAAGCTCGCGACGGGGGATGCGAAGACGGCGAGCGATCTGCTCAACGCCATCGCGGGAGGAATCGAGGACGCGACGCAATCCTATGTGACCGTCCCGGCGAGCAGCGCGGTGGCGACGAATTCCTGAACCATGAGCGGCCTCATTTTTCTCGGCACGGGTAAAATGAGCATCTTCGGCGGGCCGGCGGACGAAGGCGTCGGCCCGCACGAAGGACTCGCGCTAATCGAGCCGGGCGACCTGGCCGACTGGTGGTTTTCGCATCTATTCCTGCCGGGGCAACCGCCGGAAACGACCGGCCTGGCGCGGCGGCTGAATCCGGCGGCCTATTATCTGGCGATGCGCTGGGACTATACGCAGTTTTCGAAAGAGCTGCTGCGGAATGCCGTCGTGCGCGTGAGCCATCCGGTGAACGGACGCTATCTCTTCGCGCGGCCCGTCGATTTCGGGCCGGGGGATGGGTCGGTGATCGATGGGAAAGCGACGGCGGATACGGGGCGGCTGGCCGATCTTTCGCCGGGGGTGGCGAGGGAGTTGGGGTTAGAGACGGATGAGGTGGTGGCTTGTCAGATAGTCGAATAGGAGGCAGATGAAGGCCAGAAATACTTTACTAACGCTAATGTATTTATAAGCTTCTGCCCTTGAGCGCTTGGGCAAAGATTCTAGATATAATCCTAAGGGTAGGAGAAAGTTCGTGGTTTCGTCTCGGTGGCATTACGGTCGTTTGCGTCATCGGCGTTATCCACAGCGCCCATGAGCATGCTGAAACTGCGGCCTATCTCCCCGGAGGCATTGAGCATGAAATCCAGCGTCACCCTCTTTTGGGCCTCAGTGGGGAGATTCTTCCTCTTCCCGCATTTCTAATTGCACTGGTCATTGAGCGCTTGAAGAAGCGAAAACAAGCCTCTCAGCCGGATGCGGAAACCTTGTTAATGATAATTGATCAGTTGGGCACAACTGTTGGACAAAAAACCAACGCCCGCCACTGTAAAGCGGCAAAGACAATGCAATCCAAGGGAGCCGAGGCAATGCAGCAGCATTCTTCGACGCCTCAATCTCAAATCGAGGCATTGGTGGAAAACGTTTGGCAAATATTTTATGCGGAAGTCAGACGATACGGCATACTTTCACCACAACAGCTAAAGGTCACGTTAGCGGAGATAAGTGTGAACAAGACCTTTGTTCAGTTTCGGCATTTTTTTCCCCAGAATCTTTATCCAAATTCGGCGCAAAACCTAACGTCTAAAAAGTCGGCCTTTGCAGCAGCAGCCAGAAGCGGAACTATTCTAATTATTGAAGATATCTCGAAGGAGTTGGTTTCTGGAGGTTCAAAATACGTACCTTCGGACTCGCCGGAAGGCAACGCTGGCTCAATCGTTTGCGTTCCTATTCAAATACAACCCCTTGACGGGATAGGCAAAATCCCTTTAGTTCTAAGTATCAAGTGTGACACACCAAAGGTTTTTCGAAACAAACGTCGAGCGCGTTACGACTTTCTGGCAAAGCCCTTCGTAGAACGGATACGACTAGAATTTTACAACGAGAAAATTAACGGAGTTCCACATGAAAATTGAAGAGAGATCTCGCGCAGTGAACGGAAAAACCGTAGATGAGCTGACCCGGGACGCCCAAGAGCTTCAACAGCGAGTCCGCTCTCAGTCAAAGATTTTAAGAAATACGGAACCCACGCAACCCATTCCTCAGATTTTTGGGTTGTTCCGCAAGCGCGCCTGAACCTACTTAGCTGCTACTTCTTCCTGTTATAACAGCGAAAACGACGACGTTTCTCCTCGGCGCGACGGCGATAGGCAAGAGCACGGTGGCGCTCGAGCTGGCGCGGCAAAAGGGCGCGGCGATTCTCGCGCTCGATGCGATGCAGGTTTATCGCGGGGCCGATATCGGGACGAGCAAGCCGACGGCGGTGGAGCGGGCGGAGGTTCCGCACGGGGGGCTTGATCTGGTGGAATTCGGCGAGGGCTTTGACGTGGCGCGGTATCTGGCGCATGCGGCGGCCTTTTTGCGGGAGCAGCGCGAGGCGAGGCGGGGCGTGATCCTGGTCGGAGGGACGGGACTTTATTTTCGGGCGTTGACGCGCGGGTTGTGCGAGGCGCCGCAGGGATCGGAGGCGTTGCGGGCGGAGTTGCAGGGGCTCCCCGTCGCGGAATTGCGCGAGCGGCTGCGGCGGGTCGATCCGGCGATGCTGGAGCGGGTGGACGCGGCGAATCCGCGACGGCTGGCGCGCGCGATCGAGGTGATGGAGACGAGTGGGCGGTCGTTGCACGACTGGCAGGAAGCGACCCCGGCGCCGCTCGTACGCGA
>JAMFSY010000177.1 GCA_026225555.1 Methylacidiphilales bacterium | reverse complement strand
TAGAAGTTCGCCACGTCGGCATTGGAAACCACGATGGAAGCGGGAATTTTCTCGCCCGAATCCAGTCTCACGCCCTGGGCCGTTCCATCGCTCACGAGCAGTTCCGCGACGCGCGTGTTGAGCCGGAGCTTTCCGCCCATTTCGGTGAAGAGTCGCAACAGTCCCTGGACCAGCGCGCCTGTCCCGCCCATGGCAAAGTGGACGCCCCATTTGCGCTCGAGATAATGGATCATCGCGTAGATCGACGAGGACTGGAATGGATTCCCGCCCACGAGCAGTGGATGAAAGCTGAAGACCTGCCGCAGCAGCGGATGCTTCACGTAACGCGAGACGAGCCGGTAGACCGTTTCATGCGAGCGCAACCGGATCAAGTCCGGCGCGACCTTGATCATGTCAGTGATGGAAGAGAAAGGGCGGTCGGCCAGGTCGATGAAGGCGCGGTCGAAAATGGCGTGCGATTTCTCCACGAACTGGAGATAGCCGGGAACATCGTCGGGATTGAATTTGCGGATTTGCTCGATGATCTCCGCTTCGTTGCCGGTGTAATCGAACACCTGGCCGTCGTGAAAAATAATCCGGTAGTAGGGCGTGACCGGAACGATGCGGACGTAATCCTCGGTGCGCCGGCCCGCGAGCGCGAAAAGCTCGTCGATCAGAAAGGGAGCCGTGATGATCGTCGGCCCCGCGTCATAGGTGAATCCCTTGTCCTCGAAAACGTAAGCGCGGCCTCCCGGCTTATCGCGCATTTCGAGGATGGTCGTCTCGTACCCTCGCGCCTGGAGGCGAATCGCCGCGGCCAATCCGCCGAAGCCCGAACCGATGACCAGAGCGGTCGCAGCCGAACGAGAAGGAGACACCAACGGGCCTTACGGCTTAACTTCCGCAACGACTCCGTCGGGAATGATTTCTTCCGCATTGGGGGGAAGAATACGGCGGGCAATGGCGCGAACGATCAGCTTGGGATCGTCGCCGCGCTGGATGGTCAGCTCGACGCCCAGGCCGGGTTCGCCATGGAGGGCGAGTTTGACCTCGTCCGGAGTAAGGGTGTTGGTGAAATTGCGATCGATTTTGATGATGACATCGCCGATCCTGAAGCCGTAATCGGCCGCCGGACCACCGCGGATCATACCCACGATGCGGGGCAGACCGGTGTCCTTATCGAAAGCAAGGCGCACGCCTACGCGACCGAGACCGGCATGGTCCTTCGCAATGATGGGATCGATCGGCTTGGGCTTGTCCGTCGAATCGGCGGTTTGGGCGGAGGCCAGGACGGGAAGCAATCCCACGAGGCAGAGGGCGAGAAGCATTTTCATAGGAGCAGCTTTCGTGGCGGGACAATTAGTTGGGGTTGCGAAGCTTTATACGTGATTTCAGTAAAAAGGCCAGCTTTAGATTTCAGGGCCTGAAGAGCGAGCGCGGTCGCTTACGATTCGACCACGTCGCCGAGCTCGATCCCGATGTTGCGGGCGAGGCGGATCGCATCCCCAGGCAGACCCTTCCGGCGATCCAGAATATCGTCGAAATCGCGCAACTGCATCCGGCCGTTGACGGTGGCGACCATGGAGCCACGTTCGCCGGAGAGGAGCGCGAGAACCGCCATTTCGCCCATGCGGCTGGCCAGAAGCCGGTCGTAATGGGTGGGCGTTCCGCCGCGCTGCACATGGCCGAGCACGGTCAAGCGGACCTCCTGCTCCACCTTGCCGATTTCGATCAGGCGCTGCATGAATTCGGCTCCGCCGCAGACTCCTTCGGCCACGAGAATAACGCTATTATTGTGGCGGTTGTTGAAGCGGTTATGGAGAACCTGGGCGATCTTGGCGATGTTCATCCGGAATTCGGGAATGACCGCGACCTGTGAACCCGTGGAAATGGTCGCCATGAGGGCGAGATACCCGCTCCCACGGCCCATCACCTCGACCACGAAACAGCGGCGGTGCGAAGCCGCCGTGGCGCGGATCATGTCCACCAGGCTGATGATCGTATTCAGGGCGGTATCGACGCCGATGCCCATGTCAGTGCCGAAAAGATCATTGTCGATCGTGCCGGGCAGGCCGATGACGGAGAGCCCGCGTCGATGCAGCGCGCGCGCGCCAGTGAGCGAGCCGTCGCCCCCGATAACGATGAGGCCGTCAATGCGATTTTTCTTCAGGACTTCCAGGGCCTTGAGCTGGCCCGATTCCTCACGAAATTCGGGACACCGGCTGGTCTGGAGAAAGGTGCCGGCATCGCGCACGCGGCCGGAAACGATGTGATTGTCGAGTGGAAGAAATTCGTCGTCAAGCAGGCCCTGGTAACCATTGCGGATGCCGAGGACTTCCAGCCCCTGATTGATCCCGGCGCGGGTGATCGAGCGGATGGCCGGGTTCATGCCGGGTGAATCTCCTCCCGAGGTAAGTACAGCGATTCGTTTCATGAAAAAATAAAAGTTACTGTTCTGCTTTAGCCGGAACTCGGTTCGAGTCGATTCAATTCCCTTTGCCGCAAGCCCCGTGCCGATCTGCTCGCCAGACGCGATGGTTGCTGTATTCTCGAAAGTTATGAGTCTTGTTGCCCAAATTGATGCCGATATTAAGAAAGCCATGATCGCCCGCGAGGCGGATAAGCTTTCCGTGTTGCGCATGTTGAAATCCGCCATCAAATACGCCGCCATCGAGAAGGGTGGGGCGGACACGGAGCCGAGTGATCCCGATGTGTTGGCGGTGGTGCGCAAGGAGGCGAAGAAGCGCGAGGATTCCATTTCCAGCTATGGGCAGGCCGGACGCACCGATCTCGCCGACAAGGAAAAGCAGGAGCTTGAATTGCTCAAGACTTTCCTCCCCGCGCAATTGTCTCCGGAAAAAATCGAGGCGCTGGTGAAGGAAGCCATCCAGGAGACCGGTGCGACCGGCAAGGCGCAAATGGGGCAGGTGATGAAAACCGCCCAGGCCAAAGCGGCTGGACAGGTCGATGGCAAGACGCTCAGCCAAGTCGTGCAGCGCCTGCTGCCTTAAATCTCGCGGACAGAAAATCACTGCCGTCCGCAGGACCCTAGAACACTTTCAATAAAAGGGTTTCGTCAAAATTGGCGTCATCCTGAGCTTGTCGAAGGATCAGTTCGGTCGCCTCTTGCTTTCACGGAGGCAGAACTGATCCTTCGACAAGCTCAGGATGACCGCCTTTTTCAGCGACACTCCTAGAAAAAGCGTCCCGGCGGGCGGCCGTCCCGGCTGCATTCCTCCAGCATGGGCAAAGTCTTGAGCGCTTCCGCGGCACTGAGCGCACGGCGGGTGGGGTCGCGCTCGAGCAGGCGTAGAATCCATTTCTCCAGCTGCGGCGAGATGTCCTTGCGGAGTTGCTTCATCGGGTAGGGAGTGCCCTTCAGATGCGCGTCGATCAATTCGGAAACATTGGGGCCGTCGAAAGCGGGATGGCCGGTGACCGATTCGTAAAAGATGCAGCCGAGCGAGTAGAGATCCGTCCGGCGATCGAGCGGCAGGCGCTGGAATTGTTCCGGCGCCATGTAGTGGATGGAGCCCATGAGCGAGTTGAAGTGATCCATCGATTGCGGCTGCGGCGCGTCGAGATATTTGGCGAGGCCAAAATCGAGGATCTTCACGGTGAAGAGCGACGCATCCGACGATTGCGCGATCATGAAGTTACCCGGCTTGAGATCGCGATGGATCAGCCCGAGCGTATGCGCGGCGAGAATGCCCTCGAGGCTCTGTTGGGCGAAGCGGCGGAAGTCCTCGAATTGCAGCGGGCCCCGGCTGAGCACATCCTCCAGCGTCTCGCCCTCGATCAATTCCATGATGACGTAGGCGCCATCGGCATCGATGCCGTAATCGAAGATGGTGACGATGTTCGGGTGCTGCAGGCAGGCCGTGGTCATTGCCTCGCGCCAGGTCTGTTCGGCCAGGCGCCGGTCGTTGGGCGTCTCCTGCATCCGCACGCGCTTGACGGCGACGGCGCGATTCAAGTGGTGGTCCCAGGCGCGGTAGACGTCGCCGAGGCCGCCGCTGCCGATGAGTTCCTTCAACTCGAAACGGTCGGCCACCCAACTTTTCGGGGAGGGCTCCGGCACAGATGTCGCCTCCTGCTGACTCATGAATTCAGTAAAGACAAGGTTGATTTCAAAAGAAAGTTAGGAGCGGATGTCATGCCCAAACAGGGGGGAGTTCCCGAAACGCCCGTTGTCGTTGGACGGACCCGCGGCAACAATCCTTCAAAGAATCCTAGGGATTCGAATCGGAATCGGTGTCGGTCTCGGGTGCGACCGTTTTGGAAGAGGGAGGAGCGGCTTGGTACCGGTCGAAGCGAAGAACAGTTTCGCCGGGACGGCCCATGTTGAGTTGATCGCGGGCGATATGTTCGACATAGGCCGGATCGTTCTTCATGTGTTCCGTCTGGATTTGCAGTTGTTCCTGCTCGCTTTGCGCGTCCGCGATCAGGCCCAATAGACGGGTTTTCGTCTCCTGCAAATGATGGGTTTTCTGGATGACGGGCAGAAAGAAAAGCATCAATCCCGAGAGGAGAACAAAGACCGTGACCGCCTGAGTGACCTGTACGAGCGTAGCCCAGATATTTCCACCACTCTGCCGCTTGAGCGGGATGCTGGAAGGATCAAGGAAACGCGCGGCGGCCATAGAGTCGGAATCTCGGTGCTAAGTGCCCACAGTGGAGCCTTTTATCTACCGGGGGCGGACTTAAGCCGGGAGCTTACCTCATGGCAACCCCTGCGGGCAAGAGGCAAAGCGAAAATATTAAGACAGAGAGAAGGGGAGAGACGGCCTGAAAACCGTTTCTCCCCGAAAAGAACTACTTCAGCGTGCCGCCGAAGACCGCGTTGTCACCGAGCTCTTCCTCGATGCGGAGGAGCTGGTTGTACTTCGCGAGACGGTCCGTGCGCGAGAAGGAGCCAGTCTTGATCTGGCCCACGTTCAGCGCGACGGCGATATCGGCGATGGTCGTGTCTTCGCTTTCACCGGAGCGATGGCTGAGCACTGAAGTGTAGCCGTTGCGCTTGGCGAGCTCGACCGCGTCGAAGGTCTCCGTCAGCGAACCGATCTGGTTCACTTTGACGAGAATGGAGTTGCCCACGCCCTGGTCGATGCCCTTCTGGAGGAAGTCGACATTGGTGACGAAGAGGTCATCGCCGACGAGCTGGGTGGTTGCGCCCATGGCCAGGGTGAGCTTCTTCCAGCCGTCCCAATCATTTTCAGCGAGGCCGTCCTCGATCGACACGATGGGGAAGCGCTTGGCGAGATCCTGATAGAGAGCGATCATTTCCTCGGCGGACTTGCTGCTGCCATCCGACTTCTTGAAGACGTAGCGCTTCGTTTCCTTGTCGAAGAATTCGCTGCTGGCGGGATCAAGCGCCACAAAGATGTCCTTGCCGAATTCGTAGCCCGCCTTTTTGACGGCGAGGCCGATCACTTCCAGCGCGTGCTCATTGGACTTCAGGCCGGGGGCGAAACCACCTTCATCACCGCCGCCGGTGCCGAGGCCCTGATCGTGAAGCACCTTCTTGAGGGCATGGTAGACTTCCGCGCCGTAACGGATGGCTTCGCGGAATGTCGGCGCGCCCTTGGGCACGATCATGAATTCCTGGAAATCGATCGGGGCATCGGAATGCGCGCCGCCGTTGAGCACGTTGGCCAGCGGAACGGGAAGCGTTTTGGCATTGGGCCCGCCGAGATATTTATAGAGGGGAAGGCCGACCGATTCAGCCGCGGCGCGGGCAGCGGCCATGGAAACGCCGAGAATGGCGTTGGCGCCCAAGTTCTTCTTGGTCGGAGTGCCATCGAGCTTGAGCATGGCGGAATCGATACCCAGTTGGTCGGTGCTGTCGTGGCCGATTAGCGCCGGGGCGATCTTCTTGTTGACGTTTTCCACCGCCTTGAGCACGCCCTTGCCGAGATACTTGGTCTTGTCACCATCGCGGAGTTCGAGCGCTTCGTGTTCGCCGGTGCTGGCGCCGGAGGGGACGATGGCGCGGCCGCGGGTGCCGTCCTGAAGATAAATTTCCGCTTCGAGGGTGGGGTTACCGCGCGAATCCAAGACCTGTCGCGCGACTACTTTGGTAATCGTGGTGTGACTCATAATTAAAATGTGGGGGTTAGGCGGGGACGGAAAGATCGACCTCGTGCGGCCCGATCTTTTCGATCGTGACCTCACGAGTTCCACCTTCGTCGGTGGAAAGCTCGATCTTCTCGCCCACGGTGTGGTTAAGCAACGCGCGTGCCACGGCCGTCTGGTAGGAAATGATACCCTTGGAAAGATCGCTGTCCCAAGCGCCGAGGATCGTGTAGACGATCGTCTCGTTGGCGGAGACGTCCCGCAGAGTGACCTTGGTTCCGAGCGTCACCTTCGAGGTGTCAGGGTCGGCAAAATCGGTGCCTTCGGCGCGGGTCAGCATCTGATCCAGTTCGGCCTTGCGGCGGGCGAGGATGGTCTGCATCTCCTTGGCGGCCTTGAACTCATGATTCTCGCGCAAGTCGCCGTAACCGCGGGCGATGCCGATATCTTTGCTGTTCTGGGGAATCTGGTTGCGATCGAGGTCTTCTAATTCGGCCTCGCGGCGCTTGAGGCTGGGCCAGGAAACGATGATCTTGGCTTCGGGGGCGGCGGTCTTATCGGTGCCGACAACCATGGCCTGTACTTCGGGATAAAGCTTGATGATCGCGGCGAGGAGCGAGCGTTTGTCGAGTTCCTCGAAAACGGGGCTGAGCAGGATGGCGCGGGTGATGTCGCGCACGTCGGCCACCTGCGCGTCCTTGAGGATCGCGGCAATGAGCGCCTTGTCGCCCAGGACGAGTTCGTAAAGTTTCGTTCCCTTCTTGATTTCGGAGAACTGGTCTTTCTCGAGCACGGAAAGGATCGCCATGAAAAGTTGCGGCTCAATGAGCGAGCCATAGATCGTGGGACGATTCTTGCAGAGCCAGAAGAGGAAATCGCAGGTGATGTTCCGCTCGCGGATGTAACGATTGACGGCGGCCTGGACCTCGGTGTCGCGCTGGGCGTTCTGGAAAGCCTCGGTAATGACTTCGGCAACCCGGCCATTGGCCTTGGGAAGCAGGCCGAGGAAGAGGGGATACCAGGCTTCGGGCAGTCCGATCCGGAGCGCTTCCAAAAGCTTGGGCTGGCGCGAACCGGGCAGAAGATCGAGCAGATTACTCAACGCCGGGGGCGTCAGTGGGGCGAGGGAAGTCAGCGCCCACTGGCCGGCCTCGGGGGTGCGACCGGAGAGCGTGTAAAATTCATCCCGGGCGAGCGCGAGCTCGATCTGGATGGGGAGTTGCGATTTTGGCACTTTCGAGAGCGTGGCGTCGATCAATTCAGCCACTTCGTTGAGTACGGAATCACTCTTGATTTCACTCCAATACTTGGCGACGTTGCCGAGCGCGGCGAGAACCGCCTTGGGGCCGTTGGCGAGGCGCAGGTGTTCCAGCGCGGAATCACCGAGGGCGCTGGGGGCATCCAATTGACGAAGGGCTTCGTTCTTTTTGCCGGGGACGTAAAAATGGCCATTCTTCTTCAGGGCGCGCTTGGTGCCGTCCCACCATTTCTTGTAGTCGGCGGCAGACACGACTTCGGGAGAGAGCAGGACCTGGATGTTATCGGCATGGGCCTGGGCGCCGAGGCTGCGAATACAATCCTGGACGACGGAAACGGGATCTTCCTGGGCGCGGCGCTTCAGGGTGTCGAGCGATTCGGCCTTTTGGACGAGGACGTGATTGCCGGGAAGGGGAGTCAGCGATTCGGCTGCATACTCGAATTGCATGACGTGGCCCTGCTTGGCCTTGAAGTCGATGACGACACTTTCGGTCGCGTTGGTCCACTCCTTGATGCGGCCAAAGCCCCAGCTGCGATGCGTGCAGTAGGTACCGGGGGTAAGGTGCTTGAGCTTGTCCGCCAAAGCAGGTGAAAGGTTTTCAGGTAAAGTCGACGTCAAAAGCTCCGATTCCATAGGCTTCCACCATGGTGCGGGAGGTTGCAGGCAAATGCAACGGATTTTAGGGGCTTCACTTAAAGGAGCCTCTTGGGACG
>JAMFSY010000176.1 GCA_026225555.1 Methylacidiphilales bacterium | reverse complement strand
GGCGATTGCCCAAACCTTCGTCGTAACTATTTAAAATACGCTGTCGTAAATCCACGGAGAGGGTCTTCATGGACCCTCATCTTACACCATCCCTAAAAACGGTTACAGTATTATTTAAAATGCTCTAAATGCGGGCACGTACCAGAAGCTGATCCTTCGACAAGCTCAGGATGACTGACTTGAGACTTCCACTATCTGACTTTACTTGCGTTCTTTGTGGATCGTACGGCGGCGCAGGGCCGGATTGTACTTCAACCGTTCAATGCGCTCCTGCTGGAGCTTCTTGTTCTTGGTGGTGAAGTAACGGGAGGCGGGCTTGCCTTCCTTGGCAGCCTCGGTGCATTCCAAAATAACTTGTTCGCGCATGGGATAAAAAAGGGTGAAGTGGAATGGGGAGCCTACCGGGCTCGACCAAGGGGTCAAGCCCTAATCTTAGGGAGAAAGATAGGGCTCATCGGGTTCCGTTGTCGGTTTGACCGAATCGATGTCGATACGGGGGGAGACCTGACCAAGCGTGGAAGGGAATTCGGCGGTGCCGACGATCTCGTACCATTCGGAGTCTTTATAGGTGCCGGTGAGGGGACCCTTGAGCTCAACCGAGACCGGCTGCGCATCCGCGGCGCAGCACCACATCATCCAACGCAAAACTTTCGGCGCGGCATTGGGGGCGGTGATGATGAACCCAACCGTGCGAACCTTGCGCCCGACAAAGGTCTTCATCTGGTCCGGCGAGCGGGCCAGGGTGATCAGATCGGTCACCTCAACCGGCACAGGCTGGTTGGGATCGGCGGCGAGAGCCTGCTTGACGTCGGCGGCGGTGGCGTTGCCCATCGTGGGCATCGCGGCCACGCCCGTGGTGGAATTCATGGCGGAACGATTCGACATCGTCGTGGCAGAAAGGGTGGAGGGCGCGAGCACCGAGGCGGCCACGACGGGCAGGAGCAGGACGGTCCAACGGAGCAACTGGCGCAGTCGTCCCGTGGGGGCCAGCGCGGGGGCGGGATTTGCGGCCGGTTCGTAGAGGAAGAGATAGATCGCGCTAAGAACGAGCAGAATCACCCCGGCGATGAACACGTAGGAGCGGAACATCGGGTTGAGCAGTTCCTGGATGCGGCCCGCAGCGAAGGTATGCAGCATCACCGTGCCCCACGCGCTCATGACGGCGGCGGGCGCGAAAAAGGAAAGCTGGCGAATGAAGCGTGAGGTCATGGCTTGAGCGAATAGAACAGCGTCAGGATGAAGGTAGCCGCAAGTGCGCGCAGCCACAAGCCGTGGACGAATTTTGGCTGGAAGGTGCTTCGATAAAGCCAGTAGAGCTTGAGGTCGATCAGCGGACCCGCAACGAGAAAGGCGATTTTGGCCGGAACGGAAAACGGCGCGAAAGCGGCAATGATAAAGGCGTCCGTCGTGCTGCAAAGGCAGAGCAATTGCGCGAGAAGAATCCCGGCGAGGGGACCGAAAAAGACGCTCTGTCCAATCGGCGCCAGCAGGCTGCGATTAAAGCCGGTGGAAAAGAGCGCCGCCGCCGCCGCGCCGATGACGAGGAAGAGAAGAACTCCGGTAAAATCGCGGATGACGGCCCCGGTAAATTGTTGGAGGCCGCCGAGCGACATTCCCGGACGCGCAGCGAGGACGAGGCCGGGATTGGGCGAAAGTTCCGGCTTCTGGCGTGAGCCGAGGAGCGTCTCCGCCCGAAGCATGTTTTCCGGACGCAGCCCCGTCAGCCAAAGTCCGAGAAAGATCAGCACGGCAACGCTAAAGCCGAAACGCAGCACGACCATGAGCCAGGGATCCTGGTTCCTGAAAGCGAGCCATGTCCCGAACATCGCGAGTGGATTGAGCGCAGGCGCGGCGAGCATGTACGTCGAGGCGACGGCGGGTGGCACGCCCTTGCGGATGAGCCGTTGCACAATCGGCATCGCGCCACATTCACAAAGCGGAAAAATCACGCCCGCGCCCATCGCGGCGAAAACGCCCTGGGTCTTCGAGCGGGGCAGCATGTCCTTCACCAGCCCGGCGGGAAGAAAGACATCGATCAAGCCGGAGATGATGGCGCCGAGCAGCAGAAAAGGCGCGCCTTCGAGGACGATGGCAAAGAAGGAAAGCGCAAGATCGGGCCACGAGATGCCCGACGAAGCGGGAGCGGTGGGAAGATCGAAGGCGGCAAAAAACACGGTTGGATCACGTTCCGCGCAACTTAGCTCCGATTCGGCGAAGACGAGCCGGGAGTGTGAGTCCAGTCAAAGGCCTTTTTCTTCAAGGCGTAGAGATAGCCCACAAAAAGGATGCCGATGAAGGTGAACATCGAATAGAAGATCGCGAGGCTGTGATGAACCATGTCCCGGTAAACGACGGCCCATGTGTACATGAAAACGACCTCGATATCGAAGAGAATGAAGAGCATCGCCACGAGGTAGAACTTGACCGAGAAGCGGGTATGCACGTCGCCGATAGGATCCTTCCCGCATTCATAAGCCGTGTCCTTCGCAACGCTGTCACGGCCTCTTTTGCCGATGAGCACCGAAACGGCCAGCGTGGAGACGGCGAAGAATATTCCCGCGAGAACTTGCAGGAAGACAGGAACGTAATCCTGAGGCATGCGTTAAGTATATCGATCTTTTCCGGCAGGGCAAGCGCCGCCCGCTCAACGGTCGTGGGGCGCGGCTTCTTGGTGAATGGGAAACGCCGACGGGCCGGGATTTCCCCTTTCCGGTTTTTGCGTGCCGATACCGTCCATGGTCACCAGCGTCGTCTTGACGTAGAGCTTGGGCACCGTGAACAGGTTCGCGTTGCCCGCCCGCGTTTTCACACTCAGCAACGCGAAGCGATTCTTTTCCACGTCACCGCCCCAGGTGATAAGAACGGGAGTCACTCCGCCCCGGTTAAGCGAGTCGCTCACTTCAAAAACGAAAGGCGGCACCAGGGTCCGCACCGGCACCAGCGCAATCGGCTCGTTGATGACGCGCAATTGGGCCAAAGCGCCCTGCACCTTCGGTAGCACTCCGGGGTAGCACCAGGCTTCCACCGGCGAGCCGGAAACGCTTTCTCCCGTCCAGCGCACGCAATCGAGATCGGCGATGCGCTTTTTATCCGTCGTGGGCCGCCAGACATAGCCCGAGGTATCGGAGGAGGAGGCGCTGGAAGAGTCTGCCGTCACAGAAGAAGCGTCGGGCGGAGAAGCGCTGGTCGAGTTCGTGCCCGTGATCGCCGGATTGGGAGCGTCGGATGGAGGCAGGTCCGCGTTAAGACCCTCAATGCCGAGATCCTTGAGGCGCGTCTCGT
>JAMFSY010000035.1 GCA_026225555.1 Methylacidiphilales bacterium | reverse complement strand
GTAGCCGTCGCACGCCGTGCGACGGAGAGGAGAAGAAAAACTCCCGCTCCAGTTCTCCTTCGAAAAGACACCACCGCACGGCGTGCGGCGGCTACCAACCAGGAGCCTTTGCACGAACCGGTTGCCACGGGCCCTTAAGTGAGCCAAAGTAGACCGGCATGGACGATACCCCCTTGCAAGAACGGTATCGCGCGCTGCTGAGCGCCGCGCGGAATCTCTTTTCCCTGACCAATCTCGAGGATCTGGTCGAGAATATCCTCAAGTATTCGCGCACCATGATGCAGACGGAGGCGTGCTCGATGTTTCTGCCCGATCACGCCACGCGCGAACTGATCCTTTATTCCGCCCGGGGCCACGAGGACGAGGTGCACCAGATGCGAATGCCCTGGGACAAGGGCATCGCGGGCGCGGTTTTTCATGGCCGACAATTCGAGCGCATCGACGATGCCCAGAGTGATCCCCGACTGATGCGGGCCAACGATACAAAGACCGGATTTCTGACCCGAGCCATGTTGTGCGCACCGCTGGCCGACAAGGATGAGTGCTTCGGCGTGTTGCAGGCGCTAAACCCGATCGGGCGGGCCACGTTCACCGATCTCGACAAGGAGATCTTTGAGGGGCTGGTGAGCATCGTGACGGGAGCACTGATTCGTTTCGACCGCGAGTTGAAGATCGACCATGAAGCGCAGATGGCGCGGGAGCTGGCTCTGGCCATGGAGATTCAGAAATCGTATCTCCCTCCCGAGGAGCAGGTGCTGCCCCGGGCCGAGATGCGGGTCCGGTATCGACCGGCGCGGACGATTGGGGGCGATTTCTACGTCTCGCTGATTCTACCCAACGACCGCTTTCTGGTCGCGGTGGGCGACGTCAGCGGCAAGGGCATTCCGGCGGCACTGACGACGGCGCAGATCATCTGCGAGATGCAGGCGCTGGCGCCGGTCGCGGAAAAGGGGCTGGATGTGTATGTCACGGCCTTGAACCAGGCGCTGTGCCAGCGACTGGCGGCGGGGCGTTTTGCGGCCACAACTTTCCTGCTTTACGATCCGCGGCGCGCGACGATGGAGGTCCTCTGCGCGGGTCAGTTCGAGCCGTGGCGCTGGCATGACGATAAGTGGGAGCCGGTCAAAGCGCCCCACAACCTGGCGCTCGGAATCTTTCCCAAGTACGAGTCCGAAACCACGGTTTTCCCCTGCCAGCCGGGAGAAAAGTGGGTGCTCTTTACCGACGGCATCAATGAGGGCCGCAGCCCGGCCGGCGGGGATTACGGGATCGAGCGACTGCACCTGAGCCTTGGCATTGGGCCGTCCTCGACCGTGATCAACCAGGCGTGGCAATCATGGCAGCGCTTTGTCGATGGAATCGACCAGCATGACGACGCCTGCCTGATGGTCATCGCCACCAAGCCGGAGTCGAAACTGGAGATCACCTCCACGGCCAAGGATTGCAAGCAGGCGCGGAACTTCATCGAGGATTGGGCGCGGGTCGCGGGCTATCCCGATCTCGAGCGGGGCCGGATTGTCCTGGCCGCCGACGAGGCGGTCACGAATGTCATCCGACATACCTATAAATGCGTGCCAGACCGTCCGATCATTTTAACCGCAGAGGTTAGCGACAACCATTTTCACCTGCGCCTGCGGGATTACGGTCCCCACGTGGACAAGGCCAAGATGAAGGGGCGCGAACTGGAGGACGTGAAACCGGGAGGCCTGGGCCTGGTGCTCCTGCACAGCATTTTTAGCGTGGTGGAACATATCATGCACCCGGATGGAAATGAGTGGCACCTGGCCAAGCCGGTTCCGCAGCCCCAGCCTTAAAGGCAAATCCGCCGCGGCGGCGGGAGGGGAAAGAGAGTGGGTCGTGCTGGACTCGAACCAGCAACCAAGTGCTTAAAAGGCGCCTGCTCTACCATTGAGCTAACGACCCGATTTTTGGGGAGCTTAAAGTAGTATCCCGGCCGCAGTACATCAAGGAGTTTTGCGAACGGGATTTGGATTCGGCGCGGGAATGCGCCCCAAGGCCCTTATCGGTGGGCATGTGCGTGCTGACCTGGCCGTCGTCGGGAAGGGAAACCGCCGCACGGGGTGCGGCGGCTGGGAAGAAAACTAAACGGCTTTTTCGCCGCGTTCTTCGGTGCGGATGCGGACAGCTTCTTCGATGGGAAGAATGAAAATCTTGCCGTCACCGATCTTGCCGGTCTTGGCGGCTTTCTGGACGGTTTCAATGGCTCGCTGGACGAGGTCTTCCCGCAGCACGACTTCGATCTTCACCTTGGGCAGGAAATCGACGGTATACTCACTGCCGCGATAGATCTCGGTGTGGCCCTTTTGGCGGCCGAAACCTTTGACTTCACTGACGGTGAGGCCTTCGATGCCCAATTCGGTCAGGGCTTCTTTAACTTCTTCCAACTTAAACGGTTTGATGATGGCCTCAAGCTTACGAAGGGACATGAAAATTTTCTCCTTAAAGGTTTATACTAACGGGTTGAATTCCGCCCGGGGGCGGAGGTCTCCTTTTTAGCAGGATATATGCCAGCGCCAAGTTCTTTAAATGGTTCTCCTCTCAAGAGAAGCGCAATTTAATCGTCGTGGCTCAATATTGAGCAAAGGGCCTGCGTTAAAACGTCCGGGCTGTATACGGTTGCAGAAATTTCCTGTATTCCACCATCCAGGGCGGAAACAAGCCTCGGGAGCAAAAGAAAACCCCGGGAACCTTGCGGCGCCCGGGGTTTTCGAAGAATCAGACTCGGTTCAATTAGAACGAGTAGACTGCATTGAGCGAGATCTCGTTCTGGATCGACGTATGGCCAGTGCCAGTCGTGTTACCAGAGAGGTCGTCGATGCGATACTCAATACGGGTCAGGAGGTTGTCCCAGATGTTGAACGAAGCGGTCAACGTGTAGGAGTAGTCATCCTGGGCGCCGAACGTGATGTTGCCATCAGATCCGATGGAGCCACCCGTACCGAACTTCGGGTTGATGGCCGAATCCGAGTGGATGTATTCAGCACGACCAGCGAGGTTGAACACCTTGCTGAACTTGTACTGAGCGTACAGAGCGATACCCCAGAAGGTATTGGAATCCGCGATACCAGGAGTCGTACCGAACGTCGTGCTGGTCGCAGGAGCCGCAGGCAGACCGGAGGCACCATTGTAACCAAAGTCGATGTTGAAGCCGAGGAGCAGCGCGCTGTCCTTGACGAACGTCGGGTTCCAGTTACCCCAGATGTCATAGACAGCCAGAGGACCGTTATCCTGCCCAACCACACCGGGCTCACCATCAGGCGAGTAGATGAAGGACTGGGTGATATTGGCGTTCTTGCCAGGAGCATTGACCGTCAGCTGGCCGGTGAGGGCCTTGCCGAAGCTGCTGCTATCCGAGGTGCCGAACACGTTGGCGGAACCAACGGAGCTGCTGGTGGAATTATTCCAACCGTCAACCACACCGAACTTGGCTTCGACCGTATCGTTGAACTTATAGTCGGCGTAGACGCCGGTATTGGTCAACGGGATCAGGTTCGTGAAGAGCAAGCCACGGCTGAAGTTCAAATTGGCGGGGCTTTCGATAACTTCGTAACCGAGCAGGGTCACGAACTTACCGGCATAGATATCGAGGCCGTTGCCGACCGGGATACGGAACTTGACCAAGGCCTGCTCGAGAGCAATACCCGAGTTGTTCAAGCCACCGTCGAAGGAATTGGAGCCGCCGTTGATGGCGCTGTCGCCGAGGTAACGAGCATCTTCACCATAGATGGTGTCAACGCGGAAACCGGCTGCCCATTCGTTCTTGTCCGGGAGGGCCTTTTCCAAGGCGATCTTCACGGCATTGATATTGAAGGTGTTGTTGCTGGTATCGAACTGGCGCAGGGCCGCGTGCGAATTATTCGGACCCGTGCCCGAATTCGGGATGGACGTGTTGCCACCACCATCAACGACGTTGGCGCCGTATTCGCCTTTGCCGCCAAATTGTTCGGTGTAGCTCGTGTCGACGTAACCGCTGAGGGTGATGCCCTTCTGAGCCGTTTCGACGTAGTTAATGCCTTGATCTTCGATGACCTTCTTGAGGTCCTTTTGATCCTTGGCGTCGGTAGGGGCGGGGGTCGTTGTATCGCCGGCGAGCACTGGCAGAACCATGGCTCCCGAGATGGCGACGACGCTGAACGCTTTCAGTAGTGATTTCATTCGCTTGTCTCCTGGTTTATTTATGACCTGCCTGAGTCTTCCCTCCTAAGGAATTCCCAACCAGGTCGGTTAAGTGAGGGCCAGCCGCCTTTACCGTACATCAAGTATCGGCCGGCTACTGCACTCGTTGCGTGACATTAAAGATCGGCAATAAATGGTCAAACTTTTTTTTACTTTTTTTGAACGCGCCCTCGAAAAGCTTTTTTCAGAGGTAAAAGGCCCCCTTCCGATGTTGCGGACGCCTGGTCGTCCAGACTCCAGGGCAAATCTTTTTGAACGTCACGTGCCTTCCAGTGTCCATTCCTTCGTTAGTTCATTCATCTCTCCCCCTGACCGGGCGGTGCTCTTTCCAAGAGGCTGCCCGGTCTTTTTTTAGAGAGGGATGGCCACTTGCCGCCCGTTGGATCGAAGGGCTTCCGAAAAAACCGTGTAAAAAGACCTGGCTTTAGCTAGAACTCAAACTCCCTTTTTACCGTCGTGCCCGTTCTTATCGTCCTCTATCTGTTTGTCGTCGGCGTGCTGGCTTTGCTGGCCCAGATGATCCTGCCGGTGATCTTTTCGGTCACTTTCCCGGCTCTGAACGTGTTGGGCTTCAGCTCGGCGCTGGTGCCGCTGGTGGTGATCTATGCCAGCCTGGAGCTGGGAGACGAGCGGGCCCCGCTGCTCGCCGCCATTCTCGGCTTCCTGCTCGATCTCACCTCCTCTTATCACTTGGGCACCTCCGTCCTGGTGCTGACCTCCCTTTCCGCGCTGATCGCCACCCAGGCGCAGAAGCCTCAGGCCCATCACTGGACGTTTCAGATCGTCTTCGTGCTGGTGGGGACGTTCGCCTACCTGCTGCTCGATTATATTTTCATTCTGGCGGAAACCGCGCGGTGGGCGTGGCCGTTGGATGTGTGGAGCAAGATCACTTTCGCCTCGCTCCTGAATCTCGTGCTCAGCCCTTTCTTCTTCTATCTGGTGGGCCTGCCTCCGCGCCTCTGCGGCTGGCGGCCGGCCCATGAACTCCAGGAGCGCCGCTATGCTCGATGACGAGGTGCGGGTCCAGGGGTGGCGGCTGGGCATCCTGGTCATCATTCTGTTCGCGGCCATCGATCTGCTCCTGAGCCGCCTCTGGAATGTGCAGGTGGTCAATTCGGCCTCGGCCCAGCAGCGGTCGCAGGCGCAGACCACGGTCAAGGCGCGTATCGCCCCGGCGCGGGGAGTGATCTCCGACCGCAACGGCGTGGCCCTGGCGGAGAACCGGCCGAGCTTCGACATCGATTTCTATCTGGACGATCTTCGCCGCGATTATGCCCAGACCCATCACGGGCGGATGCCGATGCTCAAGATCCCCCCGGGCAAGAGCGGGAAGAAGCGGCCCGATGAAGTCGATATCGTCCAGATCGTGAAGGAGAGCATCCAGCCGATCAGCCAGACGCTGAACCTGACGGCGACGCTGAACGAGAAGGATATCCGCGAACATTTCCGTACTGATCGCGATCTGCCTTACCACTATATGACGGACCTCGATTTCGCCACGGTGGCGAATTTCAAGGAGCGTAACTTCGGCGTGCGGGGAATCGATATTTCCCAGAGCCCCGAGCGCATCTACACCTACGGCGCGCTGGCGGCGCACATTCTCGGTTACGTGGGCAAGCCGCACGACCAGACGGAGCATCTTGCCAGCGACGGGACGCCTTACGAGACGGTCGGCATCCACGGCATCGAGGCGATCATGGATCCGCAGTTGCAGGGCGAGCCGGGGAGCATGATTCGCCGTGTTTCGTCCCAGGGCTATTATATAGGCGACCCGCTGCAGGAGAATGATCCGACGGTGGGCAACTCGATTTACCTGACCATCGATGCCCGGGTGCAGTACATCGCGGAGACGGCGTTCCGAGCCTCGGGCTGGACGCGTGGCTCGGTCGTGGTGATGGATCCGCGCAACGGCGACGTGCTGGCCCTCGCCTCGTTCCCCGATTATGATCCGAACCAGTTCATTCCCCGCATCACCGAGAAGGATTGGGACGCGCTGAACAACGATCCCACCACGCCGATGTTCAATCGCGCGCTGCATGGGCAGAATCCCGGTTCGACCTACAAGATCCTGATCGCGCTGGCGGGATTGAAATCGGGGCACGTGACGCCGAATACCTCTTTCGATTGTCCCGCGGCCATCGAGATCGACGATCACCTTTTCCATAACTCGGATTTCGCCGCGGGCGGCACGATGAGCCTGGTCAACGCCATCAAGGTCTCCAGCGACGTGTTCTTCTACCAGTACGGCATCAAGGCGGGCATCCAGGCGATCGACGACCTGGGCCAGAAGGCGGGCTTCGGCCATAAGTGGGGTCTCCTGGGCGATGCGGATGAGGACGCGGGCATCCTGCCCGGGCCGGTGTGGATGAAGCAGCCGGAAATCGCCGCGAGGCTGAAACGGCAGAGCGCGCCGGATCACTGGAGCAATGCCCAAACGGCCAACGTTTCCATCGGCCAGGGCTTCGTGCTGGCCACGCCGCTGCAACTGGCCACCTTTCTCTGCTCGGTCGCCAACGGGGGCACGGTCTTTCAGCCCCGGCTCTATTCGCATGTGACCAATTACAAGGGCGACACGATTGCCGAGATTCCCGAGGGACAGGTCTACAGCAACCTCGGCGTCAGCCCAGGGCAACTGAAGGCGGTGCAGCAGGGCATGTACGACGTCGTGGAGGAGGAAGGCGGCACCGGCAACGCGACCGCCAAGATTCCGGGGGTACACATGGGTGGCAAGACCGGCACGGCCCAGCATTACCGGCACGGAAAGCAGGATCTGACCACCTGGTTCTATTGCTATGGACCCTTTGAGAATCCCCGTTATGTCACCTGCGTCATGGTCGAGGGCGGCACGTGGGGTTCCACCGCGGCGGCGCCGATTGCCTCCGCCGTGATGAAACGGCTCTTCGCGATGGACGCGGGCAATGTGGAAACCGTGGTGCCGCTCAAGCCGCTCCAGGGCAATTTCAACGGCGTCACCGACATCGTTTCTCACGTCGATGCGGCGGCCAAGCCGGCCGATACCGGCGCGTCCGATGACGATAGCAACGGCAATGCGACCCCGGAAACCCAGCCCAGCGCGACGGGAATGCCTGCATCCGGCACGAAACACGCTCGCTGATTGGGGCCCCTTAAACCGCACCCTTGTTCTCTTCGCCCGGACACACTAGTCTTTTCCATGCGTCAGATTCACCCGAAACTTTCTTTTGTCCCGACGGCCAAGGTTCGTTCCTAGTTCATGCGCATCCTGCTTCGCAAATTCGCCGGTATCGGTTCGTCCTTTCCCATCCTGCTGGTGTTGGTGGCGCTCTGTGTCGCCAGTATTTTCATCATCATGAGCGCGACCTACACGAATGAGGCGCTGAAAAACGCCTATAGTTCGCAGTTCGTGTATCTCATTGCCGGTTTCGTGATTTACTTTGCGCTGGCGCTGACGCCCTACCGGCTGCTGGTGCGCATCTCGCCGATTCTTTTCGGGCTGGCCGTGCTGCTTTTGATCGCGGTGTATATCCCGCACGTGGGGAAGAAGGTCTACGGCGCGAAGAGCTGGATCCATCTTGCGGGCGTTAATTTCGAACCGGCGGAGTTCGCCAAGCTGGCTTATATTCTCGGCATGGCGTGGTTTCTTCGCGTCCGGGAAAACCAGATCCAGGGTCTGTTCACCGTGCTGATGGCGCTGGCGTTGACCGCCGTGCCCTTTGCGTTGGTGCTCTTTCAGCCCGCGCTGGGAACGGCCTCGGTCTTCTTCCCGGTCTGCTTCGCGATGCTTTTCGCGGCGGGCGCTCGGGTGCATTACCTGCTGATGTTCCTTTTGCCGGTGGTGGCGCTGGGGGTCCTGGCCTACTTCTGGATCCATGTCTGGGACAAGCCGGTGCCGTTTCTCAAGGCGTACCAGCTTTTCCGTGTCAAAGTTTTCTTCGATCCGAGCCTCGACCCCAAGGGGGCGGGCTGGCAGATCGACCAGTCGCTCATTGCCATCGGTTCCGGCGGCATGTACGGCCAGGGCTGGATGCAGGGCACCGAATCGGTGCTCGGCTACCTGCCGAAGAACACGAGTTATAACGATTTGATCTTCCCCGTGGCCGCGGAAGATTTTGGGTTTCGTGGCGCAGCAGCGCTCATCATTTGCGAAGGGACCGTTTTGCTGTGGTGTTTGTGGGTGGCGGCACGCGCACGAGACAAAGTTGGCGCCTTGGTGGCGGTGGGAGTCATGGCGATGCTCTTCACGCATATTTTCGTGAATATCGGCATGACAATCCACCTGGTTCCGATCACGGGAATTCCCCTGCCGTTTATCAGTTACGGCGGGACCTTCGTGGTCGCGTGCCTTGCCTCCATGGGCCTGGTGCAGAGTGTTTGGGTGCACCGCAAAAACTTCGAGCGGATATGAAGACGTTCCTCTTTCTACCGCACAACCTTACTTTCCGCTCCCAAGCGCGGAAAAGACTGGCTTATGATTTTAGACAAAATACGCGGTTTTCTCGGCTTTAAGAAAAAGGGCGACGAAAAAGAAATTATCATCTCCTGTGAGCGGCTCGAAAAGCGGGTCGCCTTCCTCGAGGGCGGTCGATTGGAGGAGTTCTCCATCGAGCGCGACAGCGACCGGCAGATTTCCGGCAGCATCTACAAGGGCAAGGTCAAGAACCTCGAGCCCGGTCTGAAGGCGATGTTCGTCGATATCGGCCTCGATAAAAACGCCTTCCTCCATTACTGGGACGCGATCCCCATCGCGCTGGACGCGGGCGTGGAGGCGATCGAACGCAGCGGCGGCAAGCGCAAGAACCAGAAGCGGATCACCGCGAATGATATTCCCAAGCTCTATCCCCCCGGCTCGGACATCATCGTGCAGGTAACCAAGGGGCCCATTGGCACCAAGGGCCCGCGCATCACGACCAACATCAGCCTCGCGGGACGTTATCTCGTCCTCATGCCCTACTCGGAGCAATGCGGCATCTCGCGCAAGATCGAGGACCCGAAGGAGCGCCAGCGTTTGCGCCGCATCCTGACCGAGCTCGACATTCCCGACGGCATGGGCGTGATCATCCGCACCGTGGGCGAGGGCCAGAAGGCCCGGTTCTTCGTGCGCGATTTCCACGTGCTGCTCGAACAATGGCAGCGGATCGCGGGTGACCTGGAAACGGCGCGCGCGCCCAAGCTCCTGCTCGCCGAGCCTGACCTGATCGAGCGCACCGTGCGCGACTTCCTGACCGACGAGGTGGACCGCATCCTGGTGGACGATCTCGACTCGGCCAACCGGATGCGGGACCTGGTCGGCGTGATCTCGAAGCGTTCCCAGCGCAAAATCAAGCACTATACGGAAGCGGTGCCGATCTTCGAGCGCTTCAACGTGGACAAGCAGATCGATGCGGCGCTGCGACGCCAGGTCTGGCTGCCTTGCGGCGGTTATCTCGTGATTGACGAGACTGAGGCGCTGGTGGCCATCGACGTGAATACGGGCCGCAACAAGGGCAGTAAGGATCAGGACAAGACGATCCTGCAAACCAATCTCGAAGCGGCGGAGGAAATCGCGCGTCAGTTGCGCCTGCGCAATATCGGCGGGCTGATCGTGCTTGATTTCATCGACATGCGGAACCAGCGCGACCAGAAGCAGGTGCTCCAATTCTTCAAGGAGAACATCAAGCGCGACAAGGCGAAGACCCATGTGCTGCCCATCTCCCAGCTCGGTCTGATGGAAATGACGCGCCAGCGCGTGCAGGAAAGCATCAGCCGCGCGGTCTACATGGAATGCCCGGCCTGCAAAGGAAAGGGCATCATCAAGAGCCCCGAGACGATGTCCGTGGAAATCCAGCGCGGCCTGACCCGTGTCATGCGCCTGCACCCCGGCGTACGCGAAGTGCGCGTGCTCCTGAATGCCGACGTGCTCGACCGCCTGAAGAAGGAAGACGAGGAAATCCTGATCGACCTGGAACGGAAATTCCAAGGGCGGCTCAGTTTCCGCGTGAATGCGAAATTCCACTTTGAGGAATTCAAGCTCGTCAACGCGCTGACGGACGAAGAGCTGACGTAAGGCCGGGTCGGCCAAGTGCCGAACCGGCGCACCTTCCCACCGACACTGATCCGTGGATCAGTGTTGGCTGAAGGACTCGACCGCTAGACCGTTTTCCAATTGGATTGTCGCTCTTTTTTGTCATCCTGAGCTTGTCGAAGGATCAGTTCAGTTGCCTTTTTACCGAGGCGAAACTGATCCTTCGACAGGCTCAGGATGACTTATTTTAGGGCGGCTAGTAGTTCTTCTGCACCGTCGTTTCCGTCGTGGTCGCGGCGGGCGGCGGGGGAGCAGCCTGGACGGAGGATTCCTCCGTCGTGGTCGTGGTCGAGGTGGTCGGCGTATCGCTGGCGCAACCGGCCAGAAGAGCCACGCCAGCTCCAGCCACACAGGAAAGAATAAGATTTTTCATATGTTTTAAAAGGGGGAGAGCGTGCCTGCCGAGGGCAGGCGCGCCATCCGGATTTGGGTTCCGATTGTTTATTGACCGCTCGTGGTCGTCGTGGTGGTGGTCTTCTTTTCCTGCTGGATCACCGGAGCGGGATCAGGGGCCGGGGCGGGGGCCATCTCGGTCACCGACTTGTGGACGACAACCTTGGAGGCCATCATCCGGGAACCGTCCTGGGTGTAATAGACCGTGACCGGCGCGCCGGAGCGAACCGTTTCCTGGGAGACGGGATTTCCGCTCTCGTCCACGTAAGTGGTGGTCTTGCTATAGGAATAGCTGACCGGCGATGAGGAGCTCTCGGACCGCACCGTGATGACCGAGGGCGTAAAGTCGCTCACCGTTCCCGCCGAGGTGGTCGTGGAGGAGGTCGTAGTCTCCGAGGTGGTTTGGCAATAGGCGCCGGTGGCGCTCGCGGTGGCGAGGAAAGCGCCCAGGGCGACGACGTGCAGACAGTTGAGTTTTTTCATGGATTTCTTTTCAGGGGTTGAAGGCCGGTAAGGCCTCGGTTAACTGCGTGCCCCAAAGGGTAAGCCTTAGGGCACAAATGAATTCG
>JAMFSY010000034.1 GCA_026225555.1 Methylacidiphilales bacterium | reverse complement strand
TGACCACGGTGCGGTTCGCATCGAGCTTTTCCCGCGTGATATCGAGATCGTAGTCGAAGGCCTTGCGATGGTGCTGAAGGATTTTGTCCTGCGCGGCGACCCGGTCGATGATTTCACGGGCCGTCGGGGTGGGCTCGGCGAGCAAAGGGATGGCGAACAAAAACAACAGCGCGCCGAATAAGATTCGCTCCATAATTTCGTTCTGACCTACGGCGATCCCGCCCGGCGTAGCGCGGCGAGATGATCTGTCTGGGAGATATCCTTTTCGTAGCCCGCACGGCGAATGGGCTCCCAAGTTTTAGTCCAGGCAGACGAGGTGGGGTTGTTTGGCATAAAGGCTCAAGAGGGCCTGCTTAACCAGGCGGTTGGTTACGCCAGGGTCCTTGCTGAGGGCCAGGGCCAGGACTTGCCGACGGGGACTTAGCGCGCGCTTTGAAGCCTGGATCAGGATACGCGCGGCCAATCTGGATCGCCTCCAAGGGATGGTATAAGCCTTTGTATTCACAGAATTGGAATTGCTTCCTGCAGGATAGTTGAAAGAACTTTTACGTTCAAGCTGACAGGAGAGGCCATCCACAGCCTGCTTTGACATCGCCGATAGTCTTTGATGATTTGGGAAGGCTTGAAACTTCAAGTGGGTGCCCCCGCTCTTAGGTAGCGGCCGATTTTAAAAGGGGAGGCAATGACTCTTTATCGATGCCTTGCCTGATACTGACTAACAAGAATAAGCCCGCTTCCGAGCAATAGGGCAATAAGCCAATACGGATCGGGAATACCGAAGCCGAACATGCCAGCCAATCCACCCATCGTTAAAATTGGGCCTGCGATGGAGGTAAACAAGTACATTGGCGAAATTTTTCGTGGGCATTACCGCTCAAAACTAATTCTCGAACAAGTTCGAATTAATCTAGAGGAAGGAGTCACAGGGTGGCCCGGTTCTTTCCCAACCTTGCGCTTCCATTCTTAGGTAGTGTATCAGTTTGAAAGTAGGTGGCCGCTAGACTGATTATCGCCTAGCGGCCCCATGCCATGCGTTGCCGGGATGTCCACATCGACTTCGCCAACTTTCGCTCGACTGTCCAAGCGCCGGAATGGCTGTGGTTATCCTCGCCCAGACAACTGAGGTATTTTCCGAAAGGTCAAAATGGCTTTCAAAGAAGGCCCTCCTTTCGTGAAAGCAGAATACAATCGAAGTGGAAGAATATCAAATTAGAACACTACCCGCTCCGCCTGCTTTGACACCCGCCGTATCCACGGGCTACAGTGGACTTGAATGAGCAAAATCGTCGGCATTGATTTAGGCACCACCAATTCGCTGGTGGGCGTTTTCGATTCGGGCTTTCCGGTGTTGATCGCGGACGCGGAAGGTCGCCGGTTGACGCCGTCGGTCGTTCATTTTCCGGGGGGGGATCAGGCACCGCTGGTGGGGGCGGCGGCGCGGCGCGTGCGGGGACTCAAGCCGCGCGAAACGGTCTCTTCCATCAAGCGCTTCATGGGGCGCCGGGGCAGCGAGCTTTCGCATGAGGAGATGATCGTGAATTACCCGGTCGCCGGGAAGGGCAGCGAGCCGGTGCGGGTGGAATTGCCGGGCCGCTCCTGGTCGCCAGAGGAGATTTCCGCCGAGGTGCTGAAGAAGCTCAAGGCCGACGTCGAACGCTCGCTCGGTGAAACGGTCAGCCGCGCGGTCATCACGGTGCCCGCCTATTTCAACGACGCCCAACGCAACGCCACCAAGGAAGCGGGTCGGCTGGCGGGCTTCGAGGTGGAGCGGATCGTCAACGAGCCGACCGCCGCGGCGCTGGCTTACGGACTCGACCGACTCAAGCAGAAATCGAAGATCGCGGTCTACGATCTCGGCGGCGGCACCTTCGATATTTCGATTCTCGAATTGAACGAAGGCGTTTTCCAGGTGCTCTCGACCAACGGCAATACGCGGCTGGGCGGGGATGATATCGATGCGGCGTTGACCGACGAACTGGCGCGGCGGCTCTCGGCCAAGCTGCAAACGCATGTCGATGCGGCCCTGCTCGCGCGCCTGCACGAAGAGGCGGAGACGGCGAAAATCCGACTCTCCAGCGAGGTCGAAACGAAGGTGGAAATTCCGTTCGCCCTCGGCGAGCAAAGTTTCTCGACCACGATCACGCGCGAGCAACTGGAAATCCTCGCCAAGCCGATCGTCCAGAAAACGCGCGCGAATTGCCTCCGCTCGCTGAGCGACGCCAAGTTGAAGCCCGCCGATCTCAACGACGTCATCCTCGTCGGCGGCCAGACGCGCATGCCGATGGTGCGCGCGCTGGTGCAGGAAATTTTCGGGCGCGAGCCGAACACGAGCGCGAATCCCGACGAGGCCGTGGCTCTCGGCGCAACGATTCAGGCCGGAATTCTCGAGGGCGGCGTGCAGAACATGGTACTGCTCGACGTCACGCCGCTTTCGCTCGGCATCGAGACTTTCGGCGGGCTGATGAATGTGATCATCCCGCGCAATACCACCATTCCGACCAAGGCGGGCGAGCTCTTCACCACGGCGGTCGACAACCAGAAATCAATGAAGATCCAGGTGCTCCAGGGCGAGCGGGAACTGGCCCGCGACAACTGGTCGCTCGGACTCTTCGATCTCGAATTCGCCCCCGCGCCGAAGGGTGTGCCGCGGGTCGGTGTGCAATTCGAGATCGATGCCAACGGCATCCTCAGCGTGCTGGCGCGGGATGTGAAGACAGGGCATCAAAAAGTCGTGGCCTTGAAAAGCGCGGTGGATGTCCGCGATGAGGACGTCGAGAAAATGGTGGCCGAGTCGGTCGAGCACGCCTTCGACGATCTGGCGCAACGTCAATGGATCGAGACCAAGCGCAAGAGTGGCGACATTCTCGGCGCGACACGCAAAGCGCTCGCCCAGGTGGGGCACCTGATCGTCCAGACCGAGGTGAAGGAAATCGAGGAACTCATGGCGGCGGTTGAAAAGGCGCTCGAAAGCGAAAACCTAAACGAGCTGAAGGCGGCCAATGCCGCGCTCGACAAGGGTACGCTGCCGCTGGCCGATTTGCTCATGGATCTGGCGATGGAAGAGCAGTTGCGAAAAAAAGGAATGCTCGGCGACGAACCTCCCGAAGAAGGCCCGCCCCCCACGCCGGTGCTCAAACCCGATCCGATCGCGCCGACCGGGACTGAAGGCGCCATTCCGCTCAAGGGCGAGAATCCACCTGATTCCGGTGGAAAAACCGGTTAGTCCTACCCCCTACGAAACTTTTTTGTCACGAAGGTACTTGCAGATAAGATAGTTCAAGGGGTTCCATGAAAAACACGAATATATTACTGGAGAAGTGAACCGTTTTTCGGTACGGGAGTGGGATGGAAAATGGTTTGGAGCGCCGTCAGACTGCAGCCAGCCACAAACCCGATGCCATGATGGGAATGCCTCCTACCCCCGACTCTTATCGATCCATGGTCGATGCGCCCCGCCCTCCGGCGGAGAGTATTCGTCTCGAGAAGAAGATCATCCGCGATTTGAGCCTGGAATGGATCACCGATGCCAGGACGGGAACGGAGACGGCCTCGGGAATTGGCGGATTTCGTTACCGGATTTATACGACCGCGGAGCTGGGGACCTGCTGCATGTACCTCTGGCCGGGCCATTTCATCACGACCCATTACGGTTGCCATGAAGAGGGCAAGCAGGCGATGAACGACCATTACGAGACGCTGTGCGCCATTCGGGACGAAAGCACGAAAGAGCTCTTGAAGGAAAACGAGGCACTCAAGAAAAAGGTGCAGATCCTCTCGGCCCGGATGCAGCAGGCCTGAGCCTTGGCAGAAAAGTTCGTCGCTTTGCCTGGCGGCCGCCGGATTTTGCTTGCAGCCTTTCCCACGCCGTTCACTTTCGCAGGATGAAACCATTCGACTATAAAGTGATCACGGTGGAAGCGGCCTCCAATCACCAGATCGAAGCCGACCTGAATTCGCTCGGCGAGCATGGCTGGGAACTCGTCGGCTACAGCGAGCCGGCTCCGGGCAAGATCCGCTTCATTCTGAAGAAGCCCGCCACCGCCGGACAGGCCAGGTAGTCCCGCGAATCTTTTCCTTGGCCCAAGGACGCGCGTGCGGTAATTTGCGCCATCATGTCCATCTCGCGCGCGCAGTTTCTCAAGTCGTTCGGAGCTTCCGTGGCCGGTCTCGCTGCGGGATCGGGAATTGCCTCTGCCGCGCAGGCGCTGGCCAACAAGGTGGCCACGGCCACTCCGGCTACCGCCGCCCTGCCGCCTGTCGCGGGAGCAACGCCTGCCGCCCCGGTCCATTTCATCGGCAGCGGCTCGGGCTTCGGCAACCGCATCGCGATCAGCTTCGATGATGGTCCCACGCCGGGCGTGACCGAAGTGGTGCTCGACGAGCTCAAGAAGCGGAACATCCGCTCGACCTTTTTCATGATCGGCAAGCGTGTGGTCGCCGCGCCCGACCTGGCCAAGCGCGTTCTCGCGGAAGGTCACGAGGTGTGCAACCACACGTTCAACCATTTGAAATTGAATTCCCTGCCCGATCAGCAGGTCGACTGGGAAATCCAGAAGACCCAGGACACGATCGGCGAGGTCTTGAACCAAAAGCCCGCATGGCTGCGTCCGCCCTACGGCGCGTTCCGCAAGAATCAGATGGGCATTCCGGTCAGCAAGGATCTCGGTGTGGTTTTCTGGAGCGTCGATCCGCGCGACTGGTCCCAGCCGGGCGAAGCCAAGATCGTCGATACGATCCTGACTGAAACGAAACCCGGTTCGATCATTCTCTGTCACGACCTGCACAAGCAAACCGCAAATTGCATTGGCCAGGTGCTCGATGGATTGCTCGCCCGGGATTTTGAATTCATCAATATGTCCGAGTTCCTGGGCCAGCCTTTCGCTTCGCGAGTAGCCTAAGGGAGCCGTTTTTCCTCGGGCATTCGGGCACGGTCTTCTTCCAGGGCCTACCAGGATAGGTTGCGCTAACAAGGTCTTCGGACACCCCAATGACCAAGATTCCGCAATTAGACAAAACATGGATCGTTTGTAATGTTTAATCACTCGTGGTAATTCCCTAAAAGGTGGGCTTCAATGACTTTCCCCGATAATTATTTATTGACTAAAGGTTTTGTTTGATAAATCTTAGGGCGTATGGAAACCATCGATCAAAATACGCACTTGGCCGAAGAGCTGGCCGAGATCGCGACTCAATTGCAACGTTCCTTTCTCGTGGAACTCTCCACGGAAGTGAACCGCGGGAATATCTCCATTCCCCAGTACACGTTGCTTGGGTTTCTCAACCAGACCTCGGGCCTGAACATGTCGCAGCTTGCTGAGCTGATGCGCCACACGACTCCCGCCACGACCGGGTTGGTCGAGCGTTTGGTGGAAGCGGGACTTATTGAACGGTTCAGCCACCCGAAGGATCGCCGCCAGGTTCTCGTCCGCATTACGGACAAGGGCCGCGAATTGGTCGAGGGCCTGAAGCGCGGTATCGTCCGTAATCTCCAGGAACTCTTCAAGGACCTGAGCCAGGAAGATGTCGAAGCCTGGTTGCGGATTTATCGTACGATCATCCGTCGCAGCACACAGCAGCAGGCCGCCAAGGCCTAAGTCGGCGCACGCCGAATGGCTTAACGCTCCCAAGTTTGGCTTGGGGGGGCGATTACGCGAGGCTGGGCTGGACTCTTGACGTCCGCCCGGCTTTATTGCCAGCCGGAGGGAAGTTGTATCCCTCCTTCTTCTTCTCATGGAAATCGAAACGTTTCCCGCCTTGCAATTGACGGGGCTGCGTCATGGATTTTCGACCCGCAGTGACGTGTCGTTGGATCGTCTCGACGCGGAACTCCAGGATTCTTTTCAAGCGGCCGCTTTTCCCATGGCGGATGCCGTCCATGCCGAACAACCGCACGGCAACCGTGTGCGGGCCGTGGATCGCCCCTGGCGCGCGCGCGTGCCGGAGGTGGACGCGCTGGCAACCAACACGCCGGGACTGCCGCTGGTCGTGCGGGTGGCCGATTGCGGGCCCATTTTCCTTTACGACCCGGCGCACCGCGCAATCGCCGTGGCTCATTCGGGCCGACGCGGGACGGAAGGCAATATCGTCGCGGAAACCATTGCCTGTTTGCGGGAGACTTTTGGCAGTCGCCCGGAGGATCTCATCGTCCAGCTCGGTCCTTGCATTCGTCCGCCCCATTATGAGATCGATTTCGCGGCGGAGATCGGACGGCAGGCGCGGGCCGCCGGCGTGGGCCATTATCACGATGCCGGAACATGCACCGCGAGCCATTTGGAGCGTTACTATTCCTACCGCGCGGAAAAGGGGAAAACGGGCCGGATGTGGGCTATTTTCATGCTGGAATAGGCCTCGGAAAGAAATGGATGCGCCTGCGACGTAAATCCCTTTTCATAAGTTTCAATTACGTTATTGTGCCGTGATGAAACGGTGTGGGCTGGGTTGCGGTGTGCTTCTGGGGATGCTTTTCCTCGGAAATTTCGGGCGGGCGCAGAGCTCCCTCGACATGCTGGAAAAGGACCTCAACGAGGTCAAACAGGAGCACCAGGAAGCGACCAGCCAGAATACCGATAATTTTCTCAAGTCGCTCGAGACGGCCAGCGCGACTGCCGATGCGGCGCTGAACCTCTACCAGCAGGCGGGCGGGGAACTCCCGGATGCCACCGAGGTGCAGACCAAATACGAGCACGAGACGCCGACCGAAAAGGCCGCCCGCCTCGCCAAGGACCAGACCAACCTTTCCAATTTCGCGGGCATGGTGCAACTGCATTGCGGGCTGATGCGTTTCGCGGCGCTCCAGATCGTGAAGCCCGACCTGAGCACGCTGCACGGCGACTGGTTGGCGTGGCTGAAGAATGCGGTCCTGATTTATCCCCAGCTGACCGGCGCGCACAAGATCAAGGAGATGACGATGAAGGATTCGATCATCAGCTCCTACCTGGCTTTTCAGGGCTGGGGGGACAAGGACGAGGGAGGATGGACCGTGAAGGACCTGCCGAGATTTTACCGGCGCGACGTCCTGGAACCGTTGCGAAATCCGCCCACCGCGGCGGCGCTTCCGGCGTGGGACATCTTTATCGCGATGAAGAATGCCGATGAACCGGATCCGGATAAATGGAACCAGGTGACTTATCCCGGTCTGGCGTTCGACCGGGACGCCGATGATTTCGCCATCGCGCCGAGCACGGAGAAGCTGGAGACCATGGTCAAGTTCATCAAGGCCAACTCCACCCACCCCAAAGCGGACGAATGGATCGGTCGCGTGCATGAGATGATGCAGGCCTACCGCGCCCAGAAGGCTGGATTGCCCGCGCCTGCTTCTTCCACTCCCGACCCTAACGCGGCCCCGGCTCCTGCGCCACCAACCGGCGGCCCGGCGGCAACGACGACCAGCACCGCGCCGCCCGCGAATTGATTCGTCTCCGCGGGAGCTTGTCTCCATCCCGGCGAAAGCGCATATTGCGGAATGGCCTTTGTCCTCACGCGTCGCTTGCAGCCGTTGCGCGGCCTGCTCGATCTGGCGCCGGTCGTCACGGTCGTGCTCCTGTTGCTGCTCTTTTTTATCCTGAGCTCCTCCTTCGTCCTGCAGCCGGGGGTGAAGGTCGATCCGCCGCGCAGCTCCTTTGGCGGAGGCACGCCGTCGAGCCGTCTGGTCGTCGCGGTGACCCTGCCGCCCGCGCAGCTGGATGCCAGCGGCGTGGCGCTCAAGCGCGAGCCGACGCTCTATTTCGACGATCAAATCGTGACGCTCGATGGCCTGCGCGCCGCCTTGGATAACCTGCCCTCCAGCCGCACTTCGCCCGCCCTGGTGATCAAGGCGGACAAGGATGTGACGCTCGACATGATCATGCAGGTGGAGGACATCGCCTTTGCGCACCATCTTTCCGTGATGATCGGAACCCAACCGACCCCCGCCGCCCCCTAGGCGATCATGGCGACGCGATCACCGGAACTTTCCGCGCCCGGCACTCTGCCCGAGGCCGATGCAGTCCCGAAGCCGGACTTGCCGCACGCTTCCGATCCGGTCGCGCAGACGTTGGCCCTGCTGCATCCCTGGATCGATTTCGTGCCCATGCAGCAGCGACGCCTGGGCCTCTTCATTTTTCTCGCGCTGCTGGCCCACCTTGTTCTCTTCTTCTTCATTCGGATCGATGCCACGCGCGCCGAGTTGCGGCACGAGATTCGTACCCACGTAACGGTCGAGAGCGCGCGTCCCGCGACGGGCGCGGCCTCCAGCGATGCCTTCTGGGATCAACTGACCGACCCGCGCCTTTTCCTGCTGCCAGTCCTGCCGCTGGCCCATCTTTCCACGGAGGAATCGCCGCTCGATTTCAGTACGATCAATTCCCCCATTGGCTCGACGCAATTGCCGCCATCCGCCACGGGCGACGATTATCCGCTGATCCATGCCGCCGCGCCTTCGCTGGAAGAGCAGGTGCAGGCGGCGATGCGTCCGACGCGCCAGCCCTTTTTCTATGACCAGACGCCGCCCGTGGTCCCGGCCAAAACCGCGTGGCAGTGGGGCGATGCCCTGGCCCAGCGTCAGCCGGTAGGGATGCCTGATCTGCCGTCCGTCGTCTCCGATACCGACCTGAATCCGACCGAGTTGCGCGTCGCGGTCGATGCGGATGGCGCGGTGCGCTACGTCCTGCTGGAGCAGACCTGCCAGAAGCCCGACCTGGACCAGCAGGCAATCCTGGCCGCGCGCAAGGTCCGCTTCCAACCCACGGACGAGCCCGGGTTGACCTGGGGGAAGACCACGGTTTTCTGGCATGTGACCGCCCCGCCGCGCGAAATTGTCGTGCCGACACCGCCGACGACCGGAATTTGAATATGATTTTACCCGGGCCGGATCGAGGCTAGGTTTCTCCTCTGTACCGCACGTTTATGAAGCTTTCCCTGGCCCACTTTTTTATTTTATACGTGACGGTTTTTCTTGCCGTGTTGTTGATTGCATGGTTGTTTTTTCTACGGACTCGCCGCCGTTCGCAATTGGACGCGCGGCGAATTTTCATTTGTGGGTCTTGTCAGAACG
>JAMFSY010000033.1 GCA_026225555.1 Methylacidiphilales bacterium | reverse complement strand
GCGGAGGATGTGACGTCGGTGGGCATCAGCACGCCGGGGGATCTCGATGAGAAGAAGCTTTCCGATTGGCTGGGCACGCTGCTGCGCACGAAGGGGCAGGATATTTTCCGCATGAAGGGCGTGCTGGCGGTGAAGGGGCGTGACCAGCGTTTTGTTTTCCAGGGGGTGCACATGCTGATGGATGGACGGCCCGACCGCCCCTGGGGCGCGGAGCCGCGGCATAACGCGCTGATTTTCATCGGGCGCAATCTGGACCGGCGCGAGTTGAACGAGGGGTTCAAATCGTGCCTGGCTTGAGCGCGGACTCGAAGATGCGGCCGATCGCGTTTGTCTGGCACGCGAAGCTGGATGATTTCATCACGAATGCGGCGTGGTCGCCGGATGGGCGGCAACTGGCGGCGGTCTCGGTCTCGGGTCAGCTTGGCATTTATGATGCGGAGCGCGGGCAGGCCGTGCATGTCATCGAGCAGGCGCACGCCGACGGCATCGACGCGCTGGCGTGGCGGCCTGACGGAAAGGCGCTGGCCACGGCGGGCCGCGATGGAACGTGGCGGCTGTGGGACGCGCTCGAGGGCAAAAAGCTGGTCGAGCACGATGCCGGGGCGAGTTGGCCGGAGCACTTGGCGTGGAGTTTTGCGCCGATCGATGAGCGCGGACATCGGCTCGCGCTGGGCGCAGGGACCAAGGTTTCGCTTTGGACCGAAGCGGGCGAACCGGCCGGCGAACCGATCCCATTCACGCGGACGATCAGCGAGGTGGCGTGGATCGTCGATGGCAAGACGCTCGCGGTGGCGACAACGACCGGCGTGAGCCTGCGCGATCCGCTGACGAGCGAGGAAGAGCGCGTCTACCTTTCGCGCGATCCGATTTTGAGCATGGCGTTCAGCCCCTCCGGCAAGTGGCTGATGACGGGCAACCAGGATTGCTCGGTGCATGTCTGGAACACCGACAACGATGGCGAGATGCACATGCGCGGGTACGCGGCGAAGGTGCGGCAACTGGCGTGGCATCGCGGGAGCCGCTGGCTGGCGGCGGGTGGCGGCGTGGCGATTTCGGTGTGGGATTGTTCCGGACGCGGGCCCGAGGGGCGGACGCCGACGATTCTCGAATGGCACACGGACCAGGTGAGCGCGCTGCATTATCAGCCGCAGGGCGATTGGCTGGCCTCCGGCGCGCGCGACGGCAGCGTGGCGATCTGGTCGCCGACGCAACGGCAGCAGATGATCAGCGGCGGCCGCATTCCCAGCGGCGTGACACGCGTGGCGTGGTCACCGGATGGCCGATTGCTCGCGGCCACGGGCGAGTCGGGCGAGATTCAGGTTTTGGCGGTGGAGTAAGGACTCGAGGGACATTGATCTCGTGGGGTATCTCGCGGAGCTCAATTCAACATCGATATGAGATCACTTCACGTCCTGATGATTGAGCCCGTGAACAATCGGGACGATGTGACGGACTACTGCGCCAAGTACGTGTCCAAAGAAGGCGCTTGGTGGAATGTGAAGCTTCTGGGCCGATGGCACCCGGCGTTCAATGATTTCAAACTTTCCGGTGAATGATATGAGTGAGGATCAACATCAATTCTTAAGCCTGTTGGGACAGCTTCCGGCACGGCTGACGGTCGAGCAAACCGCCTGCGCGCTGAATTGCCAGCCGCATGATGTTCCGGTTCTCATAGCTGCTCATCTCCTGAAACCGTTGGGCAGTCCACCGCCAATAGCATCAGGTTTTCGCCACCTCGGATGTTTTAGAATCGGCCAAAGACCGTCGCTGGCTGATGAAGGTAACCGCTTCCAGGATTACCGCAGAGTATGACGAATCATGAGCAATCACGGTGAATGATGATAACATGCCCGGATTTTTCGCTCCCTGACCGAAACTGGTTCGGGGTGGCGTGTTCGTGCTGCAAAATTCCCTGATCTCCTGATGTGACTTATTGAACACTGCATAACAAACTGACGTTAGAAGACAGCTGTTTACGCCTTCATGTCAGATTCAGTTGAGTGCGCCTATAAAACATGGAAAACATCCACAACCATTCCGCCTACGCCTGCATCGAGAAGACGCTGACATCATAACCCAAGCGTGCCGATGCTCGCGTGCGCAGTTCTTTTTTTATTCCGATCGAGTCAGGATGTCGGTCTGGAGGCCGGCTAAATTTCCATGCCTTCCGCTCCAGAAGGAGCCTAGAATGAGCAGACCGCGGAGAGTATCTTCCGGGAAGGCGGGCAGGCGTTGAGGACAGGGGAATTCGCGCTGGACGAGGCGTTGCAACCGGACAATTTTTTGGGCCAGTCCGCCCGACAACACCAAGCTTTTCCACGCTTTCTCCGGGCTGATCCGCTGGGCAGCCTCGCCGTAATTTCTGGCCATGTTTTCCAGCGCGGCGAGAAATAAGTGGCCGACAGTCAGGTTTTCTTCCCGCAGGTGGGTCAGCGCGCCCTGCGAGCCAAAAGCGCCGGAGAAAAACGAGAGGTCGGCCCGGGCATCGGTTTCAGGAATCTGCTCCATCTTTTCGATGAGACTTCCCCAGGTCCGATCAGAATCGGATTCGGGATGAAGTTCGGTGAAAAGCCGGATGAGGGCGTTGAGGGATCGTCCGGCGGGGATGTGAGTGATGGTGCGTAGAAATTCTCCATCGAAATAAGGGCGGACCTGATGGGAACCGGGCTCGAATGTTTTGGAGCGGAGACTGACTTGCGAACCAGTGGCGATGTTGAGTGAAAGTTCGTTTTCCCGAAGACCTACCCCGACCAGCGCACATTGTTGATCTCCGACCGGTGTGTAATAGGGAATCTTGCGGCCGCGCCAATCGAGCGTGCCAACAAGGCTTCCTGAGGGAACGATTTTGGGCAGGAGGCTGCCGGGCAATTCCAATTTTGACAGCACGTTCTGATGCCAGTCGCCAGTGCGGCCGTTCCAAAGCCCGTGACTGGAGGCCAGAGTGGCTTCGGTGACGGGGGATTGACCGCAGGCTTGAGCCAGGATGAAATCAGCTAAGGCGCACGCCCGCGCTCCGGGAGGGAGAAGCTTTTTTTGCGCCAGCCAGAAAAGTTGGCTGGAGGGAAGGCCCGGGCGAATTTCCCGGCCCAGGGCAGCCTGATCGGATTCGGTAAGCCGTCCGGTGCTCTCCTCAAAAAAGGTGTGTCCGGTTTTGGGGTCAATCTCCTCCGCGCGCTGGTCCTGCCACGAATGGTAATTGGAAAGTGGGCGTCCGGCTTCATCGGTGAAAATGAAACCGTGCATCTGGCTGCAAAGAACAAGCATTTCGGGTTTTGGCTCGGCCTCAAGGAGGAGATCGAGGACCTTCGTAAAGGCTGCGGTGACGGCTTTAGAATCGACCTCGCGATGGCCGGGAGGGAGGCCTTTGAGAAAGGCGGGAAAAGGGATGCGGACGACATGCCGGATCGAACCGGAGGCGGAATCCAACACGGCTCCCTTCAGGAAGGAAGCGCCGAAATCAAGGCCAAGAAAGGACATGTTTTTCGGCAAGGTAACGCTCGACTTCGTCCTGTAACTGCGCGTCGTAGGTGGTGGGCGTGATTTTGAGTTCCCCGGCCGTACGCAAGAGGATCAGGTTCACTTTGCCATCGACCACTTTTTTGTCCCGTCGGCTGCCCTCAATCAGTTCCACGGCGGAAACGGGGCGGGTTAACCGATGGGCAAAATGTTTTTGAATGAAAGCATGAATCGAGTCGTACTCGGCCCGATCCAATATGCCGCGCTCGACGGCGATGTAATTCACCAGATCCATGCCCCACGCCACCGCTTTCCCGTGCGGGATGCCATGGTGGGTGATCGCTTCCAGGGCATGGCCGAAGGTGTGGCCGTAGTTGAGGATGCGACGGAGGTTGAGTTCGTACTCGTCTTCTTCGATGATTTCCTTTTTCACCTTCAGGCTTTCATAGATCAGGCGGCTTAGCTGGGGATTGCGCAAGCCACCCGCGTCAACAAACTCCCGCAGGAGTGCGAATTGCTCAGTCGATCCTGTAAGGAGAAGTTTCAAAATTTCACCATAACCAGAAACGATCTCCGTGTCGGAAAGCGTTTCGAGGAACGGCAGGCAAATCAGGACCCAGTGCGGAGAATGAAAAACGCCGAGCTGATTCTTGAAGTTGTTGAGGTTAATGCCGCATTTCGCCCCGATGCAACTGTCGCACATGCCGAGGAGCGTTGTCGGCACGTAAACCCACCGGAGTCCGCGGTAATAAAGATGGGCGCTGAAGGTGGCGATGTCCTGAATGACGCCGCCGCCAAGGGCGATGACGACGGTTTGTTTGGTGGCGTTGTTTTGCTGGAGAAAATCAAGCACCCGCTGCACGCCCCGTAACGTCTTCTCGTCTTCCGTCGCCGGAATGGACATCCAGGGCGATCGCTCCAGCAGAGGAGAAAGTTGCGAGCCGTAGATTTTGGCGACGTTTTCATCGACCAGAACCACGACCTTGGTGAAAGATTCCAGTTGGGCCAAAAGCTGGGTCAGGTCGGCAGGGAAATCGACCTGGTAATCTCCCTGTCCGGAACGAATGGAGAGGCCGGGGAGCGAGGGTGACGTCATTGGCATAGGAAGCCTCCATCGATGGGGATGACTTGTCCGGTGATATACGTGTTGCGGTCGGAAACCAGGAAGGCGACGAAGGCGGCGATTTCGTCTGGTTGTGCCAGTCGCCCCAGGGGCACCTGGGCCCGCAGGGCTTCGATTTGCGCGGCGTCATTGTTCTGGCGGGTCATATCGGTTTCGACAAAGCCGGGACAGATGGCATTCACGAGCACGTTATGGGGGGCCAGTTCCAAGGCCGCAGTCCGGGTCAATCCATTCAACCCCGATTTGGAGGCGCTGTAGGCCAGGCGACCGGCCCGCGAGACGATGCTATAGCACGAACTGATGTTGACGATGCGTCCCCAGCGGCGATGTTTCATCGCGCCCGCCATCGCCTGGATAAGGAGAAACGGCGCAGTCAGGTTGACGTTCAGGACGGCTTGCCAATCCTCCAGCGGCAGCGATTCGAGGGAGCTGATTTTGTTCAGGCCCGCATTGTTGATGAGAATATCGGGCTGCCAGGTTGAGTTCTGGAGATAAGCCTGGACTGAACCCGGCAAGGCGAGATCGAGTTCGGTGCGGTCGGGGGACTTAACGCTGTGACCGTCGGCCCGCAGCAGTTCGGCAATGGCCTGCCCGATGCCGCGAGTGCCACCCGTAATCAGAGCTTTGCGTGACGTCGCCATTAGTCCTCCATCAAAGGGATGAACATGTTTTCGCGCAATTCTTCCCGACTTAAAAAAGGCGCCATGTCTTCAAGGGGGGAGGAAATCATCCTGCCGCTTTCGAGTTTGCGCGATGTCAGCTTCGGGACGAAAGGCTGGGCCAGATCGAGCACCAGCTCGCAAAACCGGGGGCCGTCGCCTTCGAGCGTTTCGCGTACCATCCGCTCCATTTCCCCGTGGTTCGAGCAGCGTCGGAAGGGAAAACCGAAGGCTGCCGCAACTTGGGTCCAGTCGGGAAAACTGATGCCCGAATCGGTCCCGCAACCGACGATGTGACCGGCGAAAAAATTGGCCTGGGTCTGGCGGATTGAGAGATAACCGAGATTGTTATAGAGGAAGATCTTGACGGGGAGGTTAAGCCCGCGAATCGTCTGCAATTCCTGCAGGTTCATCATCGCGCTGCCGTCGCCGGCCAGGCAGACGACCCGCTGCTTGCCGCCCAAGGCAATGGCGGCTCCCAGCGCCGCCGGGATGTCATAGCCCATCGGTGCGCTCCCGGAATTGTGATAGACCCGCTGGCCGCGCTTGATTTTTGCGGCTTGAAAGGCGGTCACGCAGGTCGTGCCGTCTCCGGTGACCACGACGTCATTTTCGCGCAAATGCTCAAAGAGCGTGTCGGTGAAGCAGTAGGGATTCACCCGATGAGTGGTTTTCCAGTACTCCGGTAAAGTCACCGGGTAACGGCGCAGCCAGGTCTTGCATTGGGCGAGCCACTCCGTGTGTCGGGCCGGTTCATCGGCGGGAATGGCGGCGAGAAGGCGGGGAAGGAAATCAGCCAGGTCGGCATGAACCGGGAGATCGGGTTTGACGGTCGGCTTTTGCAGTTCGAGGGTATCGATATCGACGATGGCCTTGAATGCGGCACGGGCAAAATTCTGCCAGTTGTAGCTGATGAGGCGAATGTTCAACCGGCAGCCGAGCACGAGCAGAAAGTCGGCATTCTGCACCGCAAAATTTCCCGCGCGATTGCCCACCGAACCGGGGCGTCCCGCATAGCAGGGATGCTCGTCCCACAACAAATCGTTGGAATTCCATGCCGTCACCGTGGGCGCGCCGAGCTTCTCGAGGACTTGCAAAAAGACGTCGTACTTTCCGCTTGTACGAACGCCCGAACCGGCATAGATGACTGGCCGTTTAGCCTCGCGAATTTTCTGAAGTATCACCCCGATGGCGTCGCCGAGACGGGTGGTGTCAGGCGGGTTGGGGCCTTCCTTGGCGGGATCGAAACCGGCCAGTTTGTCCGGGTCAATTTGCGTTCCCTGGACATCGACCGGGATGTCGATCCAAGTGGGGCCGGGTCGTCCATGCGTGGCGAGATAGAGCGCCTTTTCGAGGTGATAGCGGATGGTCTCCGGCTCCCAAACGACCACGGCGTACTTCGTGATGCCCTCGACCATTTTCACAATATCGACTTCCTGGTCGCCCAACTGCCGCAAAGGCAGGCCGGAACTCCGCACCATGGTTTCGCGTTTCACCTGGCCGGAAATCACGATCATGCCGAGCGAATCGACATGCGCGCCGAATACGCCGGTGATGGCGTTGGTGCCTCCGGGCCCGGTCGTCACATTCACGGCGGCGAGGCGGTTGGTCAGCCGGAAATAACTTTCGGCGGCGATGGAGCAACCCTGCTCGTGATGGCAGCAAATGTACTGCAGGCCGTCGCAGCGCCCGATGGCGTCGTTGAGATGCATCGCACCGCCGCCGGTCACGAGGAAGACATGTTTTATGCCGTGACGCACCAGCGTTTGCGCAACGTAGTCAGCCAAGCGCATCATCCTCGATAAATTACTGACCGACCCCAGGCTGTCGAGAGAGAAGTCCGGGCCGTCACCCCCGCACCTGGCGGTCGAGGGTGCGGTACTGGATGGCTTCGCTCAAGTGGGCGGCGACCACCTTATGCGACCAAATTTGCGACCACTACGACCGGTTTTGCGACTATCGGAGTAGTGCCGGGTTAAGCCGAATTCTGGCGAGTTACGCTTGATCGTCAGGCGCTTAGAGGTAGCGTGATTTTCGTTTTAGAGTGTGTAGGTAGGCCTACGGCCACCTTCGCTCACCTTACCTGCGCCGCGGCAGCCAGCCCATCCAGAGATAGAAGCGGGCGAGGGCGTACATAACGAAGCTGACGACGCAGGCGAGCATCATGCCGCTGAGGGAGATGTCGCGCACGATGGCGAAGTTCCATTTGCCGGCGAGGCCCGCGGAATAATCCTGGAGATAAAGCAGCAGGGGCCAGATGACGGCGCCCATGATGACCGTGGCGAGAAGCAGGTAGAGGAAACCTTTCCAACCCAACTTCTCTTCATAAAAAGCGCGGTCCTGGGGAGAGAGTGCCATGGGGGTTAGTTTTAGGGAAAGAGGAGTGGGAGAACAAGTTCGGAGAGTGG
>JAMFSY010000175.1 GCA_026225555.1 Methylacidiphilales bacterium | reverse complement strand
GCTTTTGCATCAGGTGCGCGCCGATGATCAGGCGCTCGTAAGTCACCACGCCCGAGAGATCATCCGCGGCAGCCGCCTCGCGGGGATGGGCCAGGGCCTGGCGCACGACGCCTTCGAGGAGCGTCGGGGCGGAGACGGAAAGCAACGCGGCGGGATCGCTTCGCTCCGCCGTCCAGACTTTCGGAATCTTCACCGGCTCGTCGGAACCCGATTCGGCCATTCCCTGCGCGAGCGCCCAGAGCTCACCGATGGTTGCGGCCACCTGGTCGCTGCGGAAACCGAAGCGCATCTCCACTTCCTGCGCGACCTCCATGCGGTCGAAGCTGTCGAGTCCGAGCCGGTCGAGCGACGTGTCGGGCTGCTTTTCGTCATCGGTCAGCTGACGCTTCAATTTTTGCTCGATGCTTTCGATGACGCCCTGCCGGGTCTCGGGCTTGATCCGGGCGAGATCCACGTCGATCCCCGTTTTCGGCTTGGGGAAATCGAACGTGCGCGGGCCGAAGAGAAAGTGGTACGGGACAAAGACCGGTTCGGGCGAGAGGCCGCGATTATACCACGACTCCAGGAATGGATTGAGCTGCTCGCGCGCGAAGCCGGGCAGCTCATTTTTGGGAATGACTTCCACGGTCATTTTCACGCGGCGGCGTGGGACGAAAAAAATCAGATTGGAGAAGAGAACTCCCAGCGCGCGCCAGAAGCACTCACCCAGATCGGGCGCCTTCCCCGTGATCGCCCTCGTGCCCATGCTGCCCCAAAGACCCGAGGTGCGCAGTAGCGCGACGGTGGTGTCGGGCCGTTGCTGGAGAATCGCCGGCACGGCCCACGATGAGCCGATGTGCTCCAGTCCGTCCCGCTCGATGCGGCCGGAGGGATAGATGAGAAACTTGTCACCGCGATCGAGCCCCGCGACGACGCGTCGGATGACTTCAGCGACATCCTCGTGCGCGCGCTGGCTGTGCTGTTCGAAGCTGGGGACTTCGAGCGCGTTGAGCCCATGCATGAGCGGTCGCAACGCGGGCAGGCGATACATATCGGTCGTCACCAGCGGGCGAAGATGAAGCGGCGCGCCGAGGCGGCTGACGACCAGCACCGGGTCGATGTAACCGGGGTGGTTCGGCAGCACGAGCATCGGGCCGCGCACGTTGCGCAGTTGTTCGAGGCCTTCGATTTCCACGCGATAACGCAGGCTGGTGAGCGCGCGACTGAGGAGGGCGATAAGAAAGACCAGCATGGGATTCACTGAAAGTAATGGCGACGGGCACAGACTCAAGTAAACTCCCACCATGAAGAACACCTACGCCTGCATCATGGCGGGCGGCAGCGGCGAGCGATTCTGGCCCCTGAGTCGGATCGCCGCGCCCAAGCATCTGGTGCAACTGCTCTCCGAGCGCACGCTACTGGAGGAAACGGTCTCGCGGGTGGAGCAGGCGTTGCCGAGCAGTCACATTTTTGTCCTGACCAATGCGGCCCAGATCGAGGCCTGCCGCGCGATTTTGCCGCGGCTGGCCGCGCACCAATTCATCGCGGAACCGGCGAAGCGCGATACCGCCCCGGCTTGCGCGCTGGGGACGGCGCTGGTCCGCCAGCTCGATCCCGATGCGGTGGTGGTTTTTCTTCCCGCCGATGCGTTGATCAAGGATGCGACGACATTTGCCGCGCAATTGAAGGAGGCTTCCGCGCTGGCGGCGGAGGATTCCATCGTGACCTTTGGCATTCGTCCGGACCAGCCCTCGACCCGTTTTGGTTATCTGGAAGCGGGCGAAGCGTTGCCACAATCGGGGCCGGCGTGCTCCTTTTCCCGCGTGAACCGCTTTGTCGAGAAGCCCGCGGCGGAATTGGCAAAGGCTTACCTGGAAAGCGGTCGCTATTTTTGGAATGCCGGAATTTTCCTGTGGAAAACGGGCACGTTTTTACGCGAGGCCCGGCGCCTGCAGCCCGAACTGGCGCAGTTCATCGAGGC
>JAMFSY010000174.1 GCA_026225555.1 Methylacidiphilales bacterium | reverse complement strand
GCGCTCAATGTGATCGTTGAGACGCCTGCCGTTGTCGGTGTACCGGAAATCACGCCGGTACTCGGATTAACGCTGGCCCAGCTCGGTAAACCTGTCGCGTTATAACCCGTCGGGGTATTACTTGCTAAAATCGTATAGCTAAAGGGAGCCCCTACCGTTCCACTTGCCGTCGAACCGCTGCTAATCACTGGCGCGGGCGCATGAATCGTCAACGTTAACGTTGACGTGCCCGTTCCGCTCGCATTGGTCGCGCTTAATGTGATCGTTGAGACGCCGGCCGCTGTCGGTGTCCCCGAAATAACACCCGTACTCGGATTAATAATGGCCCAGGCCGGTAAACCTGTCGCATTAAAACTCGTGGGAGAATTGCTGGCGGTAATCGCATAACTGAAGGCAACTCCCGTTGTTCCATTGGCGGCGGCAGGACTGCTGATTACCGGAGCCCCCGACGCTGCCGTTATGGTTATGGTAAGAATCGCCTCACCGGTACCTTGGGTATTCGTGGCCATCACGACTGCTTGGGTAGTTCCGGCGGCGGTCGGCGTTCCCGAAATCACCCCCGTGCTGGGGTTAACGATTAATCCGGCTGGCAATCCGATAGCCCCGAAACTTATCGGGCTGGCGCTTGCCGTAATCGTATAGCTGAAAGGAGTTCCCGTTGTTTCACTCGCCGTCGCCGGGCTGGTAATGGTGGGGACCGGAGGCGTTACCGTCAAGGTCACTGTCGCGGTACCCGTCCCGTTCGCGTTTGTCGCACTTAACGCAATGACGAAAGTGCCCGTCGCCGTCGGGGTTCCATAGATGAGGCCAGCACTTGGAATGAGCGAAAGCCCCAAGGGCAACCCGGTTGCATTATAACTTGTTGGAGAATTGGTCGCAGTGATCGAATAAACAAAAAAGGCGCCTCCCGCCACGCTGGCTGTGGCTGCGCTAGTGATCGTTGGAACGGACGCATTAATTGTCAAATTAAGGGGAGCCGTACCTGTGCCTTGGGCATTTGTCGCGCTTAAGATGACAGAGGAACTGCCTACGCTGGCGGGAGTTCCCGAAATAACTCCCGTGCTTGTATTGATGGAAAGCCCCGCCGGCAATCCCGTCGCGTTGAAGCTCGTGGGATTATTGCTCGCGGTAATCGTATAACTAAATGCCGTACCAACGGCCCCACTGGCCTTCGTAAAGCTGCTAATAATCGGAACCGTCGAAGTGCTACTTGGTGTTCCCACCAGCACAGCCACGTTCGATGACCGATAGGACGTATTTCCGGAACTATCGAGGGCAACGGCGGTAAAATCTGTCGTCCCCCATGTGCTGGGCGTCCAGGTATAATTAAATGGAGCCGTGGTAGATTGGCTTATCCTGTTACCTTCCTGGTAATAATCAACCTCTGTCACCGTTCCGTTGGTATCAGCGGTACTGACCGAAAAGGTCTGCGGCTGGCCTACCGCCAAGCCGGTGTTGTTGCCGGGCGCCGTAATCGACACGGTTGGGACAGTCTCCAGCAGGTTAAGACCCAACACGGGAGCTGGTGTTGAGGTAGGTGCTCCCACTCCGATTCCGAGCAATCCATTTAAACCATCCCCCGCCGCAAGGATCGTGCCGTCAGATTTAACGGCCACCGTGCTGTACTGGCATATGGAAACTCCCACAATTCCACCCACGCCTGGCAGTAGTTCAGGACTGGTATGTAGGGTGTTTATGGTTCCGTCTCCCAACTGGCCAGAGCTGTTGGTACCCCAAGCATAGGGGAGTCCACTGCTGGTAACGGCGAGAGAATACTCGGCACCGGCAGCAAAGGCAGTTACCACACTTAAGCCGGGCACCTGCTCCGGACTATTTTGTTCCGTGGTGGTTCCGTTTCCCACATCTCCGGCAGAATTGTCACCCCAGGCCCACAGCGTACCGTCTGATTTAAGGGCCAAAGAATGAAGAGCACCGGCCGAGACTTTCACAATCCCGCTCAAGCCCGGCACCTGCTCGGGGCTGCTATGCTCGGTCGTGGTCCCGTCACCCAGCTGACCCAAAATATTATAGCCCCAAGCCCACAACGTACCGTCGTTTTTTACCGCCAACGTATGACCAGAGCCGGCCGAAAGAGCGACAATTCCAGTCAATCCCAGCACTTGTACCGGCTCGCTTCGGTCTGTGGTGGTACCGTCGCCTAGCTGTCCATAGGAATTGAAACCCCAGGCCCACAAGGTGCCGTCGTTTTTAAGTGCCAATGAATGATCACTACCAGCCGCGATGGCCGTGATTCCCGTCAAGCCTGCAACTTGCTCGGGGCTTTCGCTTTCATTAGTGGTTCCGTCTCCTAATTGATTGAGAGAATTCTCGCCCCACACCCACACCGTGCCGTCACTTTTTAACGCCATGGAATGATCATAGCCCGCCGCAATGGCTATCATTCCGCTTAAGCCGGGGACCTGTTCCGGACTGCCTCGCGAGTTCGTCGTGCCATCCCCGACTTGTCCCATCCCATTGTATCCCCATGCCCACACGGTTCCGTCGCTTTTGAGAGCCAGGGTATGTTGCTGCCCTACGGCGATGGCTATCACGCCACTTAAACCTGGGACCTGCACCAGACTGTTTCGTTGCACGGTGGTTCCGTCTCCGAGTTCCCCATCGGCGTTGGTACCCCAAGCCGAAAGAGTTCCGTTGCTATTGATAGCTACCGAATAGGCCGCACCCGCCGCAACCGCCAGAGCCCCGTTCGCGCCAGTAATCTGCTCGGGACTATTCCGCGAAGTGGTCGTTCCATCTCCCAATTGACCGGAGGCATTGTTTCCCCATGCCCATAGCGTTCCATCGCTCTTTATGGCAAGAGAGTGGTATGAATTACTGCTCGAAATCAGCATCTCTACATTGGTCAAACCCGATAATTGCACCGGACTTGCTCGCTGGGTTGTGGTTCCGTCTCCTAACTGCCCAAAGATGTTGCTTCCCCACCCGAAAACCGTTCCGTCCCCTTTTAAGGCCAATGAACTGTAAAAGCCGGCCGCAATCCCCACGAAGCCACTTAATCCCGACACTTGTTCCGGACTGGTCTGTTGCGTGAGGGTTCCGTCGCCCAACTGATTCGACGAATTACTTCCCCATACCCACACCGTCCCATCGTTCTTCAACGCTATGGAATGTCCAAATCCTCCTGCGAGTGCGGTTACTCCTGAAATTCCAGAGAGCTGCACCGGACTATTTCGCTGCGTCGTCGTCCCGTCGCCCAGCTGCCCGTAAACATTATAACCCCACGCCCAAACAGTTCCGTCGTTTTTGACGGCCAAAGAATGATAATAACCCGCGCCTAAAGCAGTAATTCCCGTCAGCCCGGGAACCTGCTCGGGCGTAGCATGCAGGGTTGTCGTTCCATCTCCCAGTTGACCAAAAATATTTTCGCCCCATGCCCAAACCGTCCCATCGCTTTTCAAGGCCAAAGCGTGACCAACGCCAGCAGCAAGCGCAATGACGTTGCTGAGACCCGGCACTTGTTCAGGACTGCTTCGAGGGGTAGTGGTGCCGTCGCCAAGTTGACTCTGGGAATTAGCCCCCCATGCCCAAACCGTTCCGTCGCCTTTTAAAGCCAGGGTAAAATTACTTCCGGCCGCTACAGCTCCGGTAATGACATAGCTGGCTGCGGTTGTCGCACTCTGGGCATAACCATTTCCTATGGCCATCGCCGTAAGAGTTTCGCTCTTTGTGATGAGGACCGTTCCTCCAGGCGCAGCGGAAAAAGAACTCGTGGTCGGACTACTGCCATCCAACGTGTAATAGAGCGTTACTCCCGGCGTCGCGTCGTTGATCGTGACATTAAACTGAACCACGGATCGGCCGCTCGGCACACTAAGCGTCGGCGCCGATGCCGTCTGCGCATCGGCAGGATTTCCAAGAACTTGAGAGAAAAATAAAGCAACAGCGAATACGAGTCTGAGAAGGTTGATAGACCCTTTAAAGAAGCTAAAAGACTCTCTTCTCATATTGCGACTTCTCACGTAGAGACAAGTTTTAAACGCGGCAAGAAGAAAGACATGTCAAGAAATTTAGCGCCGTGAATTTATCCGCGTTATTCTTTGTTAGAGAATCGATAACGTTCCAATTGTAGAAGCAACAAATATTTTTAGATGGTCAAAATATGGCCGTCACCGGGTTACCCTGCACACCAGTTCCGGCATCTCGGAAATGATGGACGTTGTTTTTCGTACCCAGGAACGAGGTCTTTCCTCTCGGTTACCGTGAGGGAGAGCTTATTTTACATCGCGCAAGGACTTAAAGAGTAACGCTTCTTTATCATACTTAAGCCAAACGCCGGGAGGCGCCTCAGTATCGTCCACAAAACGCCAACGCGTTATCTGGCTTTCCCCCCTAGCATCCAGAAAATCAGCCACCGCGAGGGAGACGCAAAGCCCGGGACTATATTCGGATCCAGTCGCTCGGGACCAAAGACGTACTCGGCATGATCGGCGCGGCGGGGCCTCACGTCCTCCCACTGTGCGTAGCCAGAGGCTTCCCTGCGCGTTCTTGATCTCAACCCACCGATCCTTGCAGGCAGAGACCGGTTTGCCATCCTTTGACGCCCGAAACCATTCGGGAGGGACCCACTGGCGGCCTTATCCGGGAACGTCAGATCATTAAAAGGCCGCGCCACATAGAAGGGGTTGCCCCCCCCGCAGCCCGTGCGGCCGGAGCATAGCCATTACGATTATTGAGCGAATCGACTCCGCCATTATCGGAAAGCCTCTTCCCATCCCACGCGCTCTCCCCGTGACTGGCAGAGACGCCAGCGAGCTTGAGCCTCCCGCATGATGCGGCCACATTCCCTGTGATCAGTCCCTGAAGAACAACTCGGCGCTCGTCGGAGGGCACTTTTGCCGCGAAACGAATCAGTTGCCCAGCCTCCGAAGAAAGTGGCGTCTCTAGGTCGATGCCAGCTTGCTTTCGGAGTTCAGCCAGCGCCTCGGGCCACTCAGAGTCTTCCTTGAGCTCAAACCAAATCTTTGGAGTATCTCCCGCATGGGCTTCACCTTCAGGAAATGTAACTTTGATTTCCCCATGCCGGAATCTTGGAAAGCGAGCTTTACGGCCCCCCCTTAACACATCGTTATAGGCGTCCAAATGCTTTCCCAGTCGTATAGGCTAGGTATTCCACGATAACCGTGGCCTTCTGTTCAATCGATTTTGCTCAAGGCATTCTCCACGTTTAGACAGCCGAAGCTTCTCGCTTGCGTCTCAGGCGGCCAAGACACGAAAGAATGTAGCCTTTGTATCGCGCTGGCGGAACATGTCGACAGCCTCGATTTCCAGCGTGTGTGTCCCTTCAGGTAGGCTGCCGGGGAGTTTTCCTTCCCAAATATGATAGGCTGTCGCCGGGGTGTCAGACGGGTTGTATTTGCTGCCGAGCCAAGACGTCGGCGTCTTTTCTTCGTTCATGACCCAGGCAATTGACGGGTCGGCCCGCGGGTTAAAAGTCATCGGTTCCCATGCGCCGCCGTTAATGCGCATTTTCACGATCGACCGTTCGGAACTGGCAAAAACGTTGGCCAATACGGTGGTGCCGACGACCTGCTGTGGGTGCATGACGGCCGGTACGAACACGTTCATTTGATAATCGGCCGGGTGCCGCGAAGCCTTGTAGCGGATGCGATAGCTATCTTTGGTAAACGTGACATACGAATACCCGGCCGGCACCCCATCCTCGGCCTGGCAGCTGGGAATCTGCAATTCATTGAACATACCGCGATAGCCCGCCCCGCGGACGCAAATGGTGTTAAAGTGGTGATGTTTGCCGGGGCCAGCGAACCCGACCTCGCTGCCGAAGAACAGGTGCCGGTTGATGTGCGTGTGACCGCTGATCGAAAGTGTGTGCGGACGGCCGCTGATCAAACCCATCAACCGGCGGGTGAACGCCTCGGTGTGGTTGATGCTCTCGGGCGAGTCGAGGGTATCGGCGACGCTGCCGGTCTTGGGGTCGGGCCCTTTCATGTCCATGTGCATGGAGATGACCAGTTGCCGGTTGGTCGGAACCGTTTGCAGGTACTGCTCGACAAAGTGCCACTGCTCATCCCGCAGGCCGCAGTGGTAAGGGGCCGGCGCGGGCACACCGGTGCCGGGCGGCGCGTCGGGTTTTTCGAGTTTCGCGAACGGCGTTCGGCGTACATTGCCAATCATCAGGAAGCTGACCGGCCCGTATTCGAAGGCATAAACAGTCGGTCCATACGTGGTGCGGTATTGTTCCTCGGCCAGGAAGTCATTCGGAGTGACGAGGTTTTGGTCGTGGTTGCCGGGTAGTGTGTACCAAGGAAATCCGGTCTTCGCCTGCAGCTCGTTGAGGGGGCCGAACAGGTGCAAAAGGCCGACATTAACCAAGTCGCCGACGCTGATACCGAACGCAATGCCGGGTGCGTTGAGCAATTCAGAAACGGTGCCTTGGGCCATGTAATCGATCTGCTTGTCATGGCTGACCTGGGTATCGCCAAAGACGATCGTCGTGAACTCATCCGGCTCGGGCGATCTCCGCAGGGCGAAGTCTACCGAGGCTGGCAGTGAACCCGTGGGGGCGGCGCCTTTGTAAAACCAGGTGGGATTGAGCAGGTCGGCCCCGGGCACGTCATTTGCCAGATATTGTGGCGAGCCATTCGGCCGGTGCACATAGTAGAACCGAGGCAGGTGTTGCCCCGTCATCGGCGTCGACCAACCGGACGGTTTGATGATGAACAGCACGTCACCATCACAGATGCTCAGGCGATATCGGCCGTCGGCATCGGTTCGTACGACATCGCGGCCATTCGAGACCAGCACACCGGCGATGCCTCTGGCGCCGGGAGTGCGGACGCCGCTGCCGGTTGAGTTCTCGAACACCATTCCCGTGGCTATCTCCGACGTTTCGGCAGGAGCGGCCAACGACCCGAGTGGCGACAGCAACACCAGGCCGATGCCGGCCGCGACCGTAGATTTCAGCATTTCGCGGCGGGTGATCATGGGATCCATAAAAAAATTGTAGCAGGGGTTTATCGATGGCTGTGGATAAAGATATGAATAAGTATGCCAAAACCCTCGGAGTTGGTCCAGAAGGAGTGTGAGGTCCAAGGTTAAGTTTGGGTGACAGCGGCGACTTGGGAGAGATCAATATCTGGGGCGCAAGGAGTCCTCGCCCCGAGCGAGGGCCAGCTAAATCAGCCGCCGCTCGTCGCCTGGTAACGATACGCACTTCCTACTTTTCCTGTGAGCGATCCACCTTTTCAAGTTCCTTAGAAAGGCTTCCGAAATTTAGCTCAATCATTTTGTCCAACATGTTGAGACATTGAGTTTTCCAGAGTGATCGTGCGGAAGAGTCGGGGCACATGGACTAGCTTCGGAGGTTCGACGCCCACCCCCTTCTTTTACCTCTGAAGAGGCCGCTAAAGAGCTTGCTGAAAAAGTCCGTCTTCTCTCCGCGAGGCAAGGCGTACAAATTTTCGAAGTCAGCTTGCCGTGATTTCCTGGAGATCGGCTCTCTTGCCCTCGTAGGATGTGTCGTAGGCCAGTACATCGGGATCCGGCGTGACGCTCATCTTCTCGCAATAAGCCCGGTAAAGATCGGGCCACCAGTTGCGATGTTCGGTCCGCCCTTCGTCCTTCCACTGTTGCCAGTCGGACATCACTTTGCTCCAGCACGTATCGCCGTACGAGATTGCCTCTGCGGTGGTGGGCATGTCGGCCACATACCAGTCGCGGCCGATCCGGGCGTGCAGCACTTCGTCGGCCCAGTCGAAATCCTGGAACGTTTTCGAAATCGGGTTGCGAATCTGCCGGCTGATTTCCCACTCGAAGCGTTTGCCCGTCTTAGGCATCAGCCCCTGTTCGATGAAATAGAGCACGGCGTGGCGTTCCTTCGGGGTCAGTTGCAGGTTCAATCCCCTCGCCCAAGTTGCGTTGATCATGACCAGTTTGCCCCAATCGAGGCCGAGACTGGCGAAGCCGGTTTCCCCCATCATCGCGTGACGTGCCTCATCCCAGAGCTGCCGCGTCATGTCGCGGTAGTAGCCCCAGGGCTTGCCCTTCGTTTCGGTGATGATGCTGGCCATCATCTCGGGCACGTCGATTTCCCGCAGCCGCTTGTAAAACATCATCAGCATCTTGGGTTCGGCCGGCTTGTCCTTGTCATAGAGAAAGACTTCAGCGTTGACTCCCATGTTGAAAGGATCGGGAAACCGGGCATCCCGTTTTGGTTCGCCATCGTAGACATATGGTTTCGACGAGTAGTACCGGGTCGGTTCCTGGTCCCTGATAACCTTCCCGGAGCCATCGAGCCCTCCGGCCACGGCCAGGCAAACATCAAGAAGCGACAGCCACTGCGCCGAGGTCTGTCGTTGTTCCTCGGAGACGACCGCTGCCACCGCCTTCTCGCCATAGCCACAGATATCCTCCAGATCGAGCAGGGCGATCCGGCACAGCCGCGCGGAAGGAGCGTCGGCCAGTTGGTGAGTCTGCTTGATGTAACTCCTCATCGCATCGCGGAGAGCGGGAAACGCCTTCGCGTAAAGGCCGAGCAACCGCTCTTCCGTCGATGGCGTGGAAAGAATCTCGTCGAAGAACACGCCCAAGGCCGGGTGCGGCATCTTCTCCAGACCGAGCGGCGGCTCGCGCATTTCCCCGATGCGCGAGCGCAAGGCGGTATCATTTTCAGCGGCCAGATAACCGTGGAGGCTGAAGGCCATCTTCAACTCATAGATCGGTTCAGCCGTAATGTGGGCGATGCAAATTTGGTGCAGACGCCAAAAAGCGTAGTGGAAGCGCTTGAGTCGGCCTACGCAGTCCTCGACGGAAAGCCCCTCCCGGAAGGCGTCCTCCATCGGACTGAGACCGGCGAGCGGCGGCAAACCTTTGTAGGAACGGTAGGGCGTTGGAGTGGTGATCATAGGATTAAGGAAGAAAGAAAAGTGTATCCGTCCGACCCAAAAGCGCCGCTGGTTTTTTGCCCAAAATAGATACTTTTTTAGCATTTAGACGGCTTATTCGATATTCTTTCTAGATGAAGCCCCTACTGGAAGCGCCTCGATCCTCCCTGTACCATTCCTCTCTGGTCGTCTTCGAACGGCGGGAAAGTTCCTATGCCTGGAACTGGCATTACCATCCCGAGATCGAGCTGACCTATATTCACCAAGGCAGCGGCACCCGGCTCATCGGCGACCATTCGGACTCCTACCGGCCTGGCGACCTGGTCCTTCTCGGGTCGAACCTGCCCCACACCTGGTTCACGACCGGAACCAAAGCGGCGGCACCCCTCGATCGCCACCAGGCGGTGGTTCTGCAATTACGCCCGCGCATGTTCCCGGAAACCTTGCTGACGCTGCCCGAGTTTTCAGCCATCCGCCACTTGCTCGATCGCGCCTCCCGCGGCCTCCTCTTTTCCCGCGCCATGGGGCGAAAAATGGGCGCTAGGCTGAAAAATCTGGTGGACCAGGATGGGCTCGGACGCTGGCTCGGAGTGGTGGCCATCTTGTCCGAATTGGCGGAAAATCCGGGTCATGTCCTGGCCTCGACGGGTTACCACCATGATCGTTCCTACCGGCTGAGTTCGCGCATCGAGCGCGTGACAAATTATCTCGACCATCATTACGGGGAGAACGTCCCGCTGGTTCAAATGGCGGCGCTCTGCGGCCTTTCTCCCTGCGCATTCTCGCGCTTCTTCCGCAAGATGACCCATCAGACCTTTGTCGATTACCGCAATAGCTGCCGGGTCCGCGCCGTCTGCCGGTTGCTCGGTGAGACCGATCTTTCCATCACGGAAATCGCGTATAAATGCGGCTTCGGCAACATGGCCAATTTCAATCGCCGTTTCTTGCGGGAGAAGAAAATGGTCCCACGCGATTACCGGCGACTCTATAACCCAACCGAGGCCGGTTAGGGCATTTTTTAATATCGTGCCCGCAACCTAGCCCAAACATCTGTCATCCTGAGTGAAGTGCCACACGTGTGGCAGGATCAGTTCGGTTGCCTTTGCTTTCGCCGAGGCAGAACTGATCCTTCGACTTCGCCCGGGAGGGCGGACTTCCTGCGCACGAGGGTTCTTCCTGGCATCCAGATGCCGGGAACATGGATATAGTAAGGCTGCTCCGGAATACCCCGTTCTCCGTGCTGGAGTTTAGCGACCAGAAAATCGACCGCTGCTTTTCCCACCTCAACCGAGTTTTCATAGATGCCCGAGAGACCGGAGGAATTGCTCGCGGGAGGAGGCAAAGTGGGGCAGGCAACGCCCAAATCTTTCGGCACCTGCAGGCCCGTTTGCCGGATGATGCCTAAGATACGCGGATTATTGGTCACGATCGCGTCCAGGTGATACCGAGTGTACCATTTGAGAAAGGTGGAGGCGCTGGCGACTTCTTCGTCGAAAGGGGGAATATCGATTTTTTCCTCGTTCAGGTACTTTTCCACAAAGTAGCCGGCCAGATAATTATGATCCGTACGCTTATCGGTCAGCAGCGAGCAGGCGAAACCGATGCGTTTGTATCCCAAGGAATAGAGCTGGCGCATCGTTTCGGTCATGGCCCGGAACTGGGTGGAGGCCGTCGTATGAAACTGGGGATGGCTCAGCGAGTAACCGAAGTTGACCACCGAGAAGCGCTCCCAGGGAAAGGCCAGCCGCGTATTGGGAAGGGGCTGGGGACAAAGCAGGATGCCGGAGACATTTCGGGAGCGAAAAATGCGCGCCATCTTTGCCGGAGTCATGCCCTCATCATGCAGATGGAATACCTCAATGTTGTACCCGTAGTTTTTCGCCTGCCGGCTGGCCCCTTCGAAATATTCGCAGAAGACGGAAATCTCCCTCCAGGCGTCCACCGGCTGATGGTTCACCAGCCAGGCGAGAGTTCCCTGGAAGGATCGGGTCTGCTTCCGATTCCGGTAATGAATCAAGGCCGACAACATGGGATCGGGCGAATAATTCAAGCGATTCGCGATGTCCTTGATGCGTTGTTGCGTGGTCTTGGGAATACTTGGATGGTTTCTCAGCGCCAGGGAGACCGTCGTGCGATCGACTTTGGCCAAAAGGGCGATGTCCTTCTGGGTTGTCCGGTGGAGATGGGATTCAGGCATGAACCTTCAGATTTAAGGCACCTTTGGCGGGGGCGTCAACGCCCATTCACAAGTGTGAGTTAAATAAGGATTGAATTCCGGCCTCTGGCTTCTGATGCTGGGGGCTTGCTTTCTCTTCATCTGTCGTTGTTTTCCGTTCTTCCCCCGGGCCCTTCGGATTGCCCCGGCGACGTGAAGGCGTGGCGATAGCTTCTCTATGCTGAAAATTTACGACTTCATCGTCATCGGCGGTTACTTTGTGCTCTTGCTCAGCATGGGCTGGATCTACCGCCGCTTTGCCCACGACAGCAGCGAGTACTTTCGCGGCAGCGGCCAGATGGCGTGGTGGCTCGTCGGCGCTTCGGCCTTCATGGCGACGTTCAGCGCCTGGACGTTCACCGGCGCCGCGGGATTGGCTTATCAGTACGGGATAATCGTGCTCGTCATTTATCTGTCGAACGCCGTCGCGTTTGTCATCAACTGGTGGTGGCTGGCGGCGCCCTGCCGGCAGATGCGCACCGTCGTCGTCATGGAGGCGGTACGCAACCGCCTGGGGAAAATCAACGAGCAGTTTTTCACCTGGCTGACCTTGCCGCTGCAGATCGTGGGCTCAGCGATCACGCTCTATGCGCTGGCGATTTTCTGTTCGCCTGCGTTCGGTTTCGAGCTGCGGACAGGAATTATTATTTCGGGCCTGGTCGTGGTATTCGTCTCGGCCATCGGAGGATCGTGGGCCGTCGCGACGGGAGATTTTCTGCAGGCGCTGGTCGTCATGTCCATCACGCTGGTGATGGCGGTCTATTCGCTCGTCCAAGTGGGAGGCATCGGCAGTTTATGGGAAAAGCTGCCGAGAACTCACTTCGATATCACGGCGTCACAGTCATCTGATTTCGGCATTTGGTGGATCCTGGCCACGGTGGTCCAACAACTTTGCGGACAGAACAGCCTGCTGGGCGCGGCAAGCCGCTACCTCTCCGCGCGAGACGGCGCGGAGGCGCGAAAAGCCGCGTTGCTGGCCGCGGTTCTGTTCGTCGCGGGTTCGTTATTTTGGTTCATTCCTCCGCTGGCCGCCCGCGCGCAGGGCTTGGATTTGAAGGCGCTCTTCCCCACCCTGGCGCAGCCGCAGGAAGGCGCTTATGTCGCGATGGCGCACCGCTGCCTGCCCACCGGACTGCTGGGATTGATGATCACCGGAATGATCTCCGCCGCCATCTCCTCCATGGACCATGGGTTGAATCGTAATTCCGGGATCTTCGTCCGTTCCTTTTATCTGCCTGTGCTGCGTCCCCGCGCCAAGGAAAAGGAGTTGGTGCGGGCCGGCCGCATCACCACCATCGTTTTCGGCTTTTTGGTGGTGCTCCTCGCCCTGCTTTTCAGCACCTGGAAGAACGTCGGCGTCTTGAAATTGATGCTCAATACGGGCGTCATGCTGGGAATTCCATCGGCCGTGCCCATGCTCTGGTGCCTGATCCTGCGCCGGTCACCGGATTGGGCCGCGTGGAGCACGGTCCTTGTGGGGCTGACGATCAGTTCCGCGATCAGTCTCCTGCCCACTTTGGACTTCATACGCGCGGACGCCAACTCGATGGGCTGGGGCAGCCAACTCGCCCTGATCGGCGCGCATAGCTACACAATTATCG
>JAMFSY010000173.1 GCA_026225555.1 Methylacidiphilales bacterium | reverse complement strand
TTTATTCAAGGTAGGGACGCGAGTCCTCTCGCGTCCGTAGAATGCCGCAGGGCCGATTTACAGCAGCACCTTCTCCACTCGAAACTTCTTTCCCTTCTCCCGCACCAGAAATCCCACGCTCAATGGCGCGCCCTTGTTCGCGCGTCCCGCCGAACCGGGATTGAAAAGATGCACGCCTTCGTGAATCTCATCCAGCGGGCGATGGGTATGCCCAAAGAGAAGCCATTGGCAATCCGACGGCATGCGCTTGGGCAGAATATGGATGAGATGAAAACGCTCGCCCCCGCGCTCCAGGTTAAGGCTTATCGGGAAGTCGAGATGGAAGTCATTATTCCCCAGTACGACCGTCAGTTTGGAATTGATCGCGCGGAGCTCCTCGAGGATTTCCTCGTTGCAAACATCGCCCAAATGCCAGATTTCATCGACCTCCTTAAAAAGTTCTCCAACGCGCGGAACCCAGCGATCATGGGTGTCGGCAACGACGCCAATTCGATAGTTTTGAGGGAAGGGCATACTACCCCAAGCTTGACTAAGTGTCCGTTTCCCGCAACAAGTCTCTTATGGGACAACAGTCGAATAAAATTCAGAAACGCCGTCGCCGCCTCGATTATATCAAGCGGAAGAAGGAAAAGTCGAAAACCAACGCCGTGACCGCCAAGGCCTAAACCGGCCGGGCACCGTCCCGAAAAGGAACGATGAGTACGCGCTATTTGGTCGTGGATGGCCATAGCGTGATCTTCTCCTGGCCGGACCTACGTTCGCTCCATGAGCGCAACCGTGGACTGGCCCGCAAAGCTCTCGCCGACCAACTACGCCAGTTACACGACACCACTTCGTGGCGAGTGACGCTGGTGCTGGACGGCAAACTGGGCACGCCGGTGGCCAACACCTCACCCAAGAAGACCGATATGGTGATGTGTTACGCCACGGTGGACCAGACGGCCGATAGTATCATTGAGCGTTTGGTCGCAGCGTCGGGAGTGGCCGGGGATATCCTGGTCATCACCGCCGATGAGGCCGAGAGGCTGACAGTGGAATCACTCGGAGCAGGGACGGCTTCGCCCGACTGGTTGAGAAAAGAACTCGAACGTGAAAATACTTCCTTTTCCATGGAGCTGAACCGAATTCACCGCTCAGCCCGTTGGAAATAAGTGTCTCATGCGGAAGTTGTTGCCTTTTGCGGAAAAAAATGTCATTTCCATCATTGAACTGTAAGAATGATTTGACAGACGGTTCGATATTATGAGATTTCTTACGAACCGTTTTTATTACAACGACCTAGCTGACTTATCACATGTCTAAACTTGGAATTGGTTTACTTTATTTCGCGCTGGCTGGGGCTCTCATTGCCGCCTATTTTGGATTTTCCATTATCGGCAAATACAGCAACGCGCAAACGACGATTACGCAAACCCAGCAATCGCTGACGACGGAAAAGAAGGCCGTTACCGAAGCGAATAAGAAAACCGACGAAGCCGTCAAGGCCAAGGAGGATGTCGATGCTCAGCTGACCACCGTTCAGGCCACGGCCGATGACGCCAAGGCCAAGCTCGCCACGGCGGAAAAGGCGCAGGAAGATCTCAACGCTTCCTTGCAACAAGCCAAGACCGATGCGGACAAAGCCAAGACGGATCTTCAGCATGTAAATGATGTGCTCGGTATGACACCCGAGGAAGCCAAAGCCGCCTCGGCCAAGGCGCAAAGCGATCTCACCGCCGCCCAAAGCCAGCAGAAGATTTTGCAAGACCAGCTCCAGGCTTCCCAAAAGCAGATTGCCGATTTACAGGATGCGATCAATCGCTCGAAGACGGGGCAAATGCCCGGCGTCAGCGGCAAGATTACGTTCGTCAACCGGGCGTGGAATTTCGTGGTGCTGAATGTGGGCATCTCCAATGGCGTCGTGCCCAATGGCGAGTTGATCGTCTATCGCGGTCGCAATTTCCTGGGTAAGGTGAAGGTGACCTCGGCGGAAGCCGGTACATCGGTCGCGGATATCCTGCCGAATGCAAAAGGCGATATTCAAGTCGGCGACGATGTGCTTAACTAGCCGCATGAGACGCATGCGTTTACTTCTGCTCTTGGTGCCGGTCGCTTTTCTTCAGGTTGGTTGCTCCAACGCGGATACTTCGCCTTCGGCGGGTAACGTGGATGCCAATGGACAAACTGTTTCCAGCGTTCCTTGGAACAAACCTGAGTCATGGGAAACCGACGGCCAGCTCGGCGGTTTGACCGGCCACTAATCAGGCTAAGCCTGGCGGACCTGTCGTAGCGCCTCGAAGAGGACAATCGCTGCGGCCGTCGCCAGGTTCAAACTCCGGACCTCTGGATTAAGCATCGGGATGGTACAACAAGTCCCGGCATTTTCCCGCAATAGCGATTCGGGAAGCCCCTTGGTCTCGCGGCCAAAGACCAAAAAATCATCCGGCTGAAACGCCACCTCGGTATAGGGGCGGACCGTCTTCGTGGTCAGGAAATGGAAGCGCGCGGTGGGATGCGCCGTGCGCAGCGCCTTCCAATCGCTCCAGGTATGCCAGGTGACCTGTTGCCAATAATCCATTCCGGCCCGTTTAAGCGAACGATCGTCCAGCTTGAAACCGAGCGGCTCGACGAGATGCAGGACGGTATGTGTCGCCGCGCAAAGCCGCGCAATCGCGCCCGTGTTGGGCGGGATCTCCGGCTCGACCAGGACGATCTGGAGGTGATGCGTGAGAGGCATAAAAGGACCCGTGGTAATATTAGCGCGGGGCGGGCGGATAAGTCACCTGCATCAGGTAAAGTCCGCAGGCCGGAGCAGTGGCTGGCGCATGGGACCGCGAACAGGCGCGAAGGATGGCGGTAAAATCCTCCACCGAAATTTTGCCATGGCCCACCTTGACCAGCGCACCGACCAGATTGCGCACCATGCGAAAAAGAAACCCATCCGCCGTGAAATGGAAGCTCACCACCGCTCGCTCGCGGGCAATGGAAACTCGGCGCATCACCCGCACGGTCGATTCGCGTTCGTAACCAGGATTGCTCGTGAACGAGGCAAAATCATGTTCGCCGACCAGCGCGCGCGCGGCTCGGCGCATGGCGGCGAGATCGAGCGGGCGGGGCAGATGCCAATGGGTGTCCCACGTGAACGGATCCTGCACGAGATGGTTCCACGCGAGATAGCGATAGGTCTTGCCGGTCGTCTGGAAACGGGCGTGAAAGCCGGGCGAGAGCAGCCGCGCGCGAACCACCCGCACGTCGCGCGGAAGATTGGCATTCAGGGCTCGCTGTAGCACCGTCGCGTTGTGGAGCCGCCGCGCGTTGAAGGAGGCGACCTGCCCCATCGCATGCACGCCGGTGTCGGTGCGGCCCGAGCCTTGGAGGCTGATTTTCTCGCCCCAGAGTTTCTCCAATGCCTTTTCGAGGCATTCCTGCACCGTTCGTTTTTCGGACTGCCGCTGCCAGCCGGAGAACTCGGTCCCGCGATAAGCCAGGGTCAGCTTGTGGCCTTGGAGCGTGGGATCGAAACGATGAGGCCGGCTCTTGCGCAGCTCAAGGGATTCCCGGCTCATGCGTCGTCGGGGAGAAAGGGCGGGCTGGTGGAATCGAGGTAACCCTGAAGCAGGACGGCAGCGGCCTCGCTATCAATCTGCCCCCGTTGCGCGCGCGTATTCTTGCCCGCCTCATGCAATTGGCGGCTGGCCTGGACGGTGGAGAGCCGTTCGTCGATCAGCTTAAGCGGAATCGTTGTGGTCTGCCCGAGGACGGCGGCGAAGGCCTGCACCTTGATCGCGGCTTCGCCCAACTCGCCGCTCATATGCCGCGGCAGGCCGAGCAGGATGAGATCGACTTTTTCCTTCTCGGCCAATGCCTTGATTTCGCGCGCGAGTTTGGCGTCGCCCTTCGCAGGCAGAAAGGGCAGGGGACGCGCAAGCGTTCCGGTCGGATCGCTCAGCGCGAGACCGATTCGCTGGCTGCCGTAATCGAGGGCAATAATGCGCATGGGACGATTCTAACGGCCCGAGATGCCCAGGGACGAGGAGATTTCATTTCTCACTTATCTGGCGGAAGTGCGACTCCCAAAAAAAAGCCGTCGCCGAAATCAGCGACGGCTTTTTTCAAATTTCCGCGAACGCGTTTTAGTCGACGATCTTGACCGACTTGATCTTGTCACCCTGCTGGATGGCATTAACCACGGTCATGTCGGTCGTGCGGCCGAAGACGGTATGAACGCCATCGAGGTGAGGCGTGGCGGTGTGGGTGATGAAGAACTGGCTGCCGCCCGTGTCCTTGCCCGCGTGCGCCATGGAGAGCGTGCCTGGGGTGTGCTTCTGGGTGTTGATCTCGCACTTGATCTTGTAGCCGGGGCCGCCCGTGCCGGTTCCGGTGGGACATCCGCCCTGGACCATGAAATTCTTGATCACGCGGTGGAAGTTCAGGCCGTCGTAAAATCCGTCCTTGGCGAGCTTGGTGAAATTGGCCACGGTGCCGGGCGCGTCCTTCTCGAAGAGCTCGAGGTTGATCGTGCCCTTATCGGTTTCCATAATTGCTTTTGACATAGGTGGAAATTAGCGGCGAGGAGGCTCATCGCCAAGGCATTTCAGTCCGACGGGAGCATCCCTCTATGAAGTTGCTGAAAAAGGCTCACTCTCAAAAAGTTCGGTCATCCTGAGCTTGTCGAGCAATGGTCAGGACTTCCAACTAGAGTTACTTACGCAAGTAACGGTCTTGAGCATAGCGAATCGCATAACAAATGCGTTTGGTTGACAAGCCGCCATACGGTATATGGCGACAGAAATCTCAAACGGTAAGCAGACAGTCAAACTTTATCATTCCGTCAATCGCGGTAAGGCAATGTATCAACTTGCCTATTATGCCGGAGGTAGACGCGTACAGAAGAACTTTTCCGACAAAGCGGAAGCAAAGCGAGTCGCCCGGGCAGTCCTGGGTGGACTGGCGGAAGATGCGGTCGCAGTTGACGCTCTCGCAACTCCTGAACTGGAAAGCCTCGTAGCTGCACGCAAGGTTCTCGCGCCCGAGTATGCGCTGCATGTGGCAGTTGAAGAACACGCGCAAGCGGTGGCTAAACTCGGCAAAACCACCCTGCGGGAAGCGGTCGAATTTTTCCTGCGGCATAACCGGAGCGACGTTCCCCGGTTACCTTTGCTCGAAATCTCGGAACAGTTCGGCGCTTCGCGGCAGCAGTCAGGGCTTTCGTCTCACTATGTGTTCCTGTGCCGGAAGTTCACGCGCAAGCTGGCGGAAGCCTTCCCCGGCCTTTGCCTGAGCGACTTGACCACGGCGGCGCTCGATAAGTGGCTTGGCAACCTCAAGCTCGGAGCCACGACCAAGAACGACATGCGGCGTGTTTTGGGCACTTGCGGTAATTGGGCGGAAAGGCACGGTCACTTGCTCAAGGGTTCCAGTCCGTTTCCCGGCATGGTGCGGTACAAGGAAAACAAAGCTCCCGTCTCGATCTTCACGCCGGAAAACATCGCCAGCTTGCTCAAGAAGGCCGATGCGACCTTGCGGCCTTATCTGGCTCTCGGTGCCTTCGCCGGCCTGCGGACGGCGGAATTGCAGCGGCTGGACTGGAGCGAGATTGATCTGGATCGGGGCTTCATTACAGTTGCGGCAAGCAAGGCGAAGACGCGCCGCCGTCGTCTGGTGCCGATTTCGGAAAACCTGAAAATGTGGCTCACTCCGATTCGGCAGGCCTCGGGACCAATTTGCGTGCATGTGTGTGCTCAACATGCCGCCAAAACCAAGTGCGAGGGATTTGCCTGGGCCAAGAATGGCCTGCGTCATTCGTTCATTTCGTACCGACTGGCCATCCTGCACGACACGGCACGGGTAGCGCTGGAGGCGGGCAATTCCCCTCAAGTGATCTTTTCCCACTACCGGGAGCTGGTCACGCCGGAACAGGCGCGAGCTTGGTTCGACGTGAAGCCCCAGTAGGCCCGAGAATCTCTTATGGCCATCCAGTCCAGTAATCCGCTGGATGGTCAATCGTCTTTTGCGCCTATTCTCACCCGCTCAGGATGTCCTCGATACTCACTCGCATTCTTTGCGCGACCGCGTGCAACTTGGCCAGGGTAATCGATTGCTCCATATTTTCTAGGCGATGAAGAGTCGAGCTACTCATTCCAAGCTTGGGTGCAAATTGACGATACGTTTGATCGCCTCGACGCTGACGCAAGAATGCGGCAACCCTCTGGTCATAAGGAGACAAACGCATGTCCCATAAAATGGGATTTACTTGTTCCAGAATCTGGAACAAATTACCTCCAAGATGCTTCCAGTTCCTTGACTGGCTCGGCATAATGGCACACATGAAAAAGCTTCTGTACTACACAGTTGCCCTTACCACAGTGAATCGACTTTTTCTCTTCCTCTTGATAATTGTGAGCTTTACCGCGACTCCGGCCAAAGCCGGATTGTTGGACTGGTTTTCAACATCTCAGAAGGGAATTTATCGGACTGCCGATAATTCTCAATCGCTGAACATCATTTCCGGCAGCAAGATGGAATATCAGGATAGCGATGGGACATTTCCGGGCTCGTATACACTTGACGGCGATACTATCAGGATGGAATTGACAATTTCGGGAACTCCCCAGGTTTTCTATTTTACAAAAGTAGAGCAAGGCTGGCAGGAGAAAGACGGAGCATTGTTCCTTTCACCACATTATTTCGCCGCAGTTCAAATTCTGCAAAAAGCCAAAGATGGCGATTTGGAAAAGGTGACGTCGTTACTCAAGGACTATCCTGATCTGGTTTTTAGCAAAGACACCGACAGCAAAACGGCTTTAAGTTTGGCGGCAGCTAACGGCCACAAGGATGTGGCGGATCTCTTGCTTGCGAATAAGGCTGATGCAAATGCCAAGGATAGCAATGGCATGACGCCTTTGATAGAGGCCGCTGATAACGGCGATACGGACATGGTTAAATTACTGCTAACTAAAGGGGCTAATGTCAATGCCAAGGACAACGGCGGATCGACAGCGTTACTAAAGGCGACGCAAAAACAGAACGAGGACGTGGCGGGATTGCTCCTAGCCAATAAGGCTGATGTTAATGCCAAGGACAACAGTGCCGCGACGCCTATGAACATAGCGATTGGAAATAAGGAAACCGGCATGGTAAAGTTGCTACTCGCCAACGGAGCCGACATCAATATTTATGATGCGGCCAAAATCGGAGTTGGAGACAAGATTGCATCGCTACTCAATACCAGACCTGATTTAGTATCTAGCAGAGATAGTGATGGTATGACGCCGCTGTTTTACGCGGTGATAAATCAGCATAAGGACGTAGTAGAATTGCTGTTAGCCCACAACGCCGATGTCAATGCGAAAGACACCGGCAATGAGGAACCTTTGCAATATGCAGCTGAAAATGGCGATAAAGAGATAGTTGCCTCGCTCCTAGCTAAAGGAGCTGACGTAAACGCCTCGGTCAATGGTCATACCCCTTTGCATTGGGCGGCCGAATATGGCAGTACCGACGCTGCTGCGTTGCTGATCGCCAAAGGTGCGAATGTTAACGCCAAAGATAGCGACGGATGGACGCCTTTGTTCTGGGCGGTGCAGAATAAGCATCAAGACATGGTGGAATTACTGTTGGCCAACAAAGCTGATGTTAATGCCCGGGACAAGCTTGGAGAAACCTGTCTTTCAAGATGGACTAACTCAATGGACGATGACATGAGGTCATTCCTGACTCAGCATGGAGGTAACGTATCAAACCCATAGATGAGCAAGCGAGCCCTCTGGCTCTCTCAGTCTTGAGAAACAGCAAAGCACACTTAGGAAACTTTCCTTGATATAATGTGCAGGTGTCGTCCGGGCTCATCTATAATTACTACATTACTAAAATTGCTTTGCGAGGCTGTGGAGTCAATTTTGAATATAACGTAGTTGAATTTGTCATCGTCATCTAGGATCATTTCTGACGAGAGCGCCACGAGAAGTGTAGTTCCGGGTGGATACGTCTTAGCGAGCTTTTTTAAAATTGTTTCGTTCACAAGAAGAGCATAAGACGAAAGGGTAGGATGGTGCGTTAGCATTGTTATCAAAGAATGGCTGCCCCGTTCTGCGAGTTCCTTCCGAAGTTTGTGGTCATCCTTCTGTGGGACGCAAGTTACCTCTAAATATTCGAGCAAATCACCATTCTCATCATAAACGACAGCATCGTAATTCTGGTTGCCATCGTTAAGTTCGACGGCAATGTCACGGTCCCGGTACTGCTTCATCACGTAGCGATACACCACGAACGCTTCTTCGTGCATTTTCTTGGATTCACGGTCTCTGTCATTAAGTTCCACTACCCTTGAAAGATTCAATCTATCTGCATACCACCGCTCTATCCAGTCGAGGAAATCTGCTTTTTTCCGTTTCTGATTGTAATTAGGGTTGCTCATACAAGGGGACTGTTCGTTTAGCCTGGTTTACCCGGCTTCTCGGGCATGATGCGCCTCATGAATTCGTCAAATAGAGGGACAGTGAAAGCAGTGTCGCCGTGGTCCGGACTATAAATCATCCCCTTGGCAATGAGCGATGCTCGCACGGGCGCAAGTGATTGCACGGTGACACCAAGAACTTTGGTAATTTCCCCGGAGCGATGAGGCCCCGGTCCCAACTCGGCCATGGCGCGGAGATACTTTCGCTCGCCCGGTTTCAAGCGGTCAAATCGGACGCGAAAGAAATTCTCGTCAAGTCGTCGAATGACCTCGGGCGTGACGCCCCGCACATCCGCCAAGCTGATAGGCGACTTCTGTGCATAGTTCCATGTTTCATATCCCCATTCTTGCAAGAAATAGGGATAGCCGTGTGTGGTCCGAATAATGGCGTCGACAGCTTTCGGCTCGAACGCAACGCCCTGGTCGCGGACAGGCTTATTCAGCGCTTCGGCGGCGTCACCTGCGGGTAGGGCTCCGATGGGCGGGTAATTGAACAATCGTTCCGCGTAGGATTTTGCCTTTCCTGCCAGGCCGACCAATTGGGGAAGCCCCGCGCCAAAGACCACCAGCGGAAGTTTTTTCTGTGCGACCTGATGCAGAGCCATAATCAACGCGCCGAACTCTTTTTCCGGCAGGTATTGCATTTCGTCGATCACCAGGGCTATCGCGGTTTTGCGGGCGGCGGCGGCAGCGGCCACCACACTCAAAAGCGCCGGGAGATCGGCTTCAAGATCACCGCTATCGGCCGTGCCGGTTTCTGCGTCCACATCCAGACTGACGTTGAAGTCATCATTTCCCACTTTGATGGCCCCAATGAAACTTTTAAAAACGCGGAAGGCGCGTTTGACCCCCTCGTTGAAGCCTTCCATCCGGTCGAGCTTGAAGAGGATGTTCCTCAGTGGCGGCAGCAGCAGGCTGGCCAGGGGCTTGTTTTCGGGTGTCTCGATAAAGAACGTCTGATACCCTTGAGCTTCCGCTTCATCGTGAATAGCCCGCAGGAGGACGGTCTTGCCGACCCCGCGCAGCCCGACGAGAAGCGAGCTTTTCTCCGAACGGCCATTCTTGATTCGGGCAAGGGCGATTTGGGCGTGATCGAGGATGGCTTTGCGGCCAACCAAGGCCGGTGGTGGCGATCCGGCGCCGGGCGCGAAGGGATTTTGGACGGAGTTCATTTATAAGAAAATTATCGAAATATAACAAAGTTAGTGAAGTTATCAAGAAATGCCTAACTTTCCTATAATCGTGGTTCAGCGCCGCCGTGCCTGCGGCACCGCTGCGGAGTTGGGTGGGGCTATGCGCCTGCGACCGAGTCGGGCTGCGGCCCCCCTGCTCCCCGCCGCACCCGACCCCGTCTCTATTGCAACGCATTGGCTCGGTTGAGAAAGCGTTGGCCTCGAAATTGGATATGATCGCCAAATTCACGGACAAATTCCTGCTGGAGGCGAGATGCCCACTGGCGGGAAACGCCATGTTCCCTCGCGCACCACGCCGCAGAGGGATGCTTGCAGGGCAGCATTCCAGGACAGAGGGACAAGGTGACGAGATCGTGGCGCAAGGCCCGCTGCTTGGCTTTGCCCCGCGTGGCCCATTCCTTGATACGGGTGATCCCATGGCCCGCGATGGTATATGGCGAGAGTTGTTCATTGGCCGGACGGTCGAGATTCTCTGCCGGGTCATCGTAGTAAGCACCGGGCGGTGCATGGTGCGGCCCAATCATGCGATGGTTCCTTTCCGCACAACTTGCCGTAAACGGTGCGCCGACAGGCCTCGATTGGTTACGAGATAGTC
>JAMFSY010000172.1 GCA_026225555.1 Methylacidiphilales bacterium | reverse complement strand
GAAACGCCTGCGAGTTTCGAGCCGACTATCGATTACGTGGTCACCAAGATCCCTCGCTTTACCTTCGAGAAATTCCCGCAGACCGATCCGACGCTGACGACGCAAATGAAAAGCGTCGGCGAGGCCATGGCCATCGGGCGCACTTTCAAGGAGTCGCTGCAGAAGGCTCTGCGCTCATTGGAAGTGGGAGCTTGGGGATTTGGCGGCGGTAAATATGGCGAAAGGGAGCTTCCGCCAAGGGACGTCATTCAGCAAAAGCTGGTGACGCCAAATGCGGAGCGGATTTTTTATATTCGGCATGCGTTTCGGGCGGGATTCACGGCTGAGGAAATTCATAATCTCACCAAAATTGACCCGTGGTTTTTGGCGCAGTTGAAGGAGTTGGTGGATGAAGAAGAGAGCCTTTTTGCATTCAATGCAAAAGGGTTGGAAGGTGATTGGGAGTTAACAGGTGATGCGATCATTTTAAAACGAGAGGGAGCAGATCTCTTTCACCGTGCCAAATCTCTTGGCTTCTCCGATCGTCAAATAGCTTCAGCCTGGAAAACGACAGAGGCGGTGATTCGTAATCTCCGCGGCAAGTTGCAACTTCATCCTGCCTACCGTCTCGTCGATACCTGCGCGGCGGAGTTCGAAGCCTACACACCCTACTACTACTCGACCTACGACAACTCGGTCGATGAAGTGCGCTCCAGTGACAAAAAGAAGATCATGATTCTCGGCGGTGGGCCGAACCGGATCGGGCAGGGCATCGAGTTCGACTACTGTTGCGTACACGCCGCTTTTGCCCTGCGCGAAATCGGCTACGAGACCCTCATGGTCAACTCGAATCCCGAGACCGTTTCCACCGATTACGACACTTCCGACAAGCTCTTCTTCGAACCGCTCACGCTCGAGGATGTGCTCAACATCTGCCATCACGAAAAGCCGGATGGCGTCATCGTTCAGTTCGGCGGGCAGACTCCGCTCAACCTTGCCGCCGGACTCAAAGCCAACGGCGTGCCCATCATCGGCACCTCCGTCGAATCAATCGAGCGCGCCGAGGACCGCAAACTTTTCCAGGAGATGCTTACCAAGCTCGGCCTTAACCAGCCGCCAAATGGCACCGCGACGAACGAAGATGAAGCCGTGGCCGCCGCCGCGAAGGTGGGTTATCCCGTGTTGGTGCGCCCCTCCTTTGTACTCGGCGGACGCGCCATGCAAATCGTCTACGGTGACGATGAACTGCGTCACTACATGCGCCACGCCGTGGCCGCGTCGCCCGAGCGTCCCGTGCTGGTTGATCGCTTCCTCGATGACGCGACCGAAGTCGATGTCGATTGCATCGCTGACGGCGAGACTGCTGTCATCGGCGCGATCATGGAGCACATCGAGCAGGCCGGCGTTCATTCCGGCGACTCCGCCTGTGTTATCCCCGCGCCCACGCTCTCCGAGAAGGTCAAAACCGAGATTCGCGAGGCGACGATCAAGATGGCCATGGCACTCGAGGTCAAGGGACTGATGAATGTTCAGTTCGCCGTGAAAGACGAAACCGTTTATGTGCTCGAGGTCAATCCACGCGCTTCGCGCACGGTGCCCTTTGTCAGCAAGGCCATCGGCCAGCCGCTGGCCAAGCTCGCCGCCAAAGTGATGACCGGGCTCAAGCTCAAGGATCTCGGCTTCACGAAGGAAATCATTCCCACCCACTACTCACTCAAGGAAGCTGTCTTCCCCTTTGCCAAATTCCGAGGCACCGACATCCTGCTTGGACCCGAGATGAAATCAACCGGTGAGGTCATGGGCATTGATGATGATTTCGGCCTCGCCTACGCGAAGTCGCAGATGGCCGCGCAGCCGCCGCTACCGCTCAAAGGCAACGTTTTCATCAGTGTTCGCGACGCCGACAAAAAGCCGATCCTCGATCTCGCCCGCGGCCTGCTCGAACTGGGCTTCGTGGTCTACAGCACTTCAGGCACCGCTTCCGCACTGGAAAGCGCCGGGGTGGCGGTGAAGCGCCTCTTCAAGCTCAACGAAGGCCGGCCCAACGTGCTGGATATGCTGAAGAACGACGATGTCGCCCTCATCATCAACACGCCCGCCGGTCCCGTCGCGCGGCAGGACGAGGTTCGCATCCGCACGACGGCGCTTTACCAGCGGGTGCCGGTGATGACGACCCTCGCGGCCGCGCAGGCGACGTTGCGAGCCATCCGTTCGCTCAAGACCAAGACGCTTGGAGTCAAATCGCTTCAGGAATATCATGCCGGCTAGTTTGCCTTCCTCATAAGGATCCTTTTCTATATGGAATTGTCATAGAAGCGAAAACAGGTACGGTTCCCTTTCAGCGATGCCCCGAAAACATTCCCGCTCCGAAATTTTGGGAACGCTCCTGCGGGCGGGAATCTATCTTCGCCCTTATCGGCGCCAGTTGATCAGCGTCTTCCTGCTGATCATTCTCGTTTCGCTTTTCTCGCTCGTCTTTCCGACTTTGGGCGGCTGGATCATCGACTTCGTCAATGGCAAGCGACCGACCAAATCGATCTGGCTTCTGGATTTGATCGTCCCGAAAACGGCCAGCGGATGGAGCGCCATCGTCCCTTTGCTCGTCTTTAATGCCTTCCTCCTTTTCCTTCGGGCCAGTGCGCTCCTGACTCGCAATCACCTCATGCAGACCACGGGCATGCGCGTCACCTGCGACCTTCGCATCGCCATCTTCTCCCACCTCCAAAAACTCTCCCTCAAATTTTATGAGGAACGCCAGACCGGACGCATCGTAGTCCGCGTGACCGAGGATGCGGGCTCCATGCATCAGCTTGTCACTGGCGCTTCGGTCTCGCTCATCGGCGATCTCACCATGGCGCTGGGCGTCTTGATCCTGCTCTTCGATCTCAACTGGCAACTCGCGCTGACCACGTTCATCTTCGTCCCGCTTTTTGTCATCAATTACTTCTGGCATCGACGCCGCATGCGCTTTGAAAGCCGCCGCCATCGGCGCAACTGGTCCCGGGTGGTTGGTTTTCTCAATGAGCGAATCGCCAATAATCGCGTGGTCCGGGCCTTCGCCACCGAGCAGGACGAGGAGATCATTTTTAGGGGTGGCATCCAGGCGGACTTTACCCACTTCAACCGCGTCCAGTGGCGCAATACCCTGATGGGCGCCACCGCTGAACTCCTTTCCGGCTTGGGTTCCCTCACCGCCACCGGGCTCGGAGTCTACCTCATTATTCATGGTCGCTTCAGCATCGGCGATCTCTTCGCCTTCCTCGGCTATCTCACGCTGCTTTATGGCCCCATCGTCCGCGTCTTCGAAGCCAATGCCGTCATTCAAACCGGCGTGACTTCCATGGAGAGGATCTTTGCCATTCTCGATACGAAGCCGCACATCCCGGATAACGACACCCTGCCTGAGTTCCCGCGCATGGAGGGGAAGGTCGAGTTTAAGGAAGTCTCCTTCGGCTATCGCATCGGGCAGGCGACGCTGGATCATGTCAACTTCACCGTTCAACCTGGGGAGATGATCGCGCTGGTCGGCGCAAGCGGCGCGGGCAAGAGCACCGTCATCACGCTGCTCTCCCGCTTCTACGATCCGACAGCGGGACAGGTGCTGATCGATGACCGGCCCATCGCCGATTATAATGTCCAGTCGGTTCGACGTCAGATCGGGATCGTGATGCAGGACAACATCCTTTTCTCGGGCACGCTCGAGGAGAACATCCGGTATGGGCGGCCGAGCGCTTCCCACGACGAGGTAATCGCCGCGGCGCGGGCGGCCAATGCCCATGAGTTCATTCTTCAGTTGCGAAACGGCTATGACTCCCGGGTCGGCGAGCGGGGCGTCTCGCTTTCGGGCGGCCAACGCCAGCGGGTGGCGATCGCGCGGGTGCTCCTGAAGGACCCGCGGATTCTCATTCTTGACGAGGCCACTTCGGCGCTCGATTCGCAGGCGGAGAAACTGATCCAGGACGCCACCGAAAAGCTGATGCGCAACCGCACGGCCATCGTCATCGCGCACCGTCTTTCCACGGTGGTGAATGCCAACCGGATCCTGGTGATGGAGCAGGGACGGATCGTCGATTTCGGCCGGCATTCCGAGCTGCTGGCGCGACCGGGGCTTTACCGGGATCTGTACCAGCTTCAGTTCGCCGAACGGTCGGAGTCCTAGACCGGGTTTCCTATAGAATCCGGACCTAAAATCAGGACCGTTATTCTATTCGGTCTATATAGCTTATCTTTTTAAGCCGGATAGCCGTTATAGGATTTCCAGGGATAACGTCTCCCCTCTTTTTCGTGAGATAAAGAGGGCATGCCAACTACGTTACTGATTTTTTCCTATATCGCGAAGGCGGCGGGATTCATCGCCACGCTGAACGCGGTTCCCTTTGTCTCGCCCTCGGCGGGGGTCATCATTTTCTTCAGCGCATCGCTCCTCAAGGACACGGTCGACCGCATCGGCGACTTCCTCGACAACGGCAAGTCGGACTGGCGCGACTAATCGCCCTGCTACCGACTCCGCGCCCCATTGACCGAGGCATCTCATACTCCTGACCCATATCACAACCTTCCCGATGTCCTCGAACCGATCCAACCGGAGCCTGCCACCCGAAGGAACTGCGGCCGTCGCGCGGGGAACTCTAAGCGCCACTGGAAAACCAGGACGCACTTTCCCCACGGACACGTCCCCAAGCGCGACCCGCGCGGCGGACCGCTTTTTCTTCCCATCCTTTCATCGGCGGTCATCGACCGCCGCCATCCCTCACCAACCATGATTACCGAAATCGCCCAAGCCAGCGGCCAACTCATTCAACTCATCGATGATCTCCTCCACCAAACCCAAACCCGGCGGCTCGATGCCGCCACGACCCAGGCTTCGAACGATGTCCAGGGCTTCAAGGACGACCTGCTGGCTCGCCGGCTGGTGTCTGTCAATTTGCGCCTTGCCGGGTTGCAGCACGGCATCCTTGTCCACCTTACCGACGCCGAAAGTGAGCAGCTTGCCGCCGTCGCACCCAACCTCGACGGCCTCGCCCTCCTCGGTCTCTACGCCCGCGCCCGCGCTGCGGACCTTGCCGCCGAGTGCGGTGAAATCCTTCGCGGCACCGCCAGCACCCTCCCCGCCGCCAAGGCTTCCTAACCTGAGCTCCAAGAGAACCCGATCATGATTCCCTTTCGTCGCGATATGGCGGTCCTTTTGCTGATGCCTTTCCTGGCGCAGGAAATTCCGACGCCGGAGCCCGTCCACTTATCAACGTGGTTGATCGACGCGGCGGCGCTGGGCGGAATGCTGCTCGTCTTCCTGAAGGTGATCGACCACTTCAAGCGGCGGCCTTCGTTGGAACAGGAACTCGAGAAGTTGCTGCGGCAATTGCGGACGGAGCTGAACCAGTTGCGGCACGAGCAATCGTCCCACCTCTCCGAAGTCCGCGCGCGGGTGGAGGGCGCGCATCAGCGGGTCGATCTCCTGACGCACGATTTGAATAACAAGTTGCAGCGACTGCCGGGGGAGATCGTCGATCTCCTGCACAAGACCGGGGTCATCAAATGAAGGGAAACGCCTCCCCTTCCCTCCTCAAAAATCTATGAACACCACCACCGAAACCGAACCGCCCTACACCGATCCGAGCGCGCTGCTGCAGGCCCGCGTCTTGAAAATCCTCAAGCCGTGCCTCGAGTACTGGCTCGATGAACAGACGCTTTACCTGACGTTGAACCTCTCGCGACCACCGGTGACACGGGCCTTCCTGGAGCAGGCGCTGCGCGAATTGCGGGACAAGGCTTATCTCGATTTTCGGGTCGATCCGTTGTCGCGATTGACCGAATGGCGATTGACCCCGACGGGCCGGGCGCTGGCCCAACCTCTTTGATTATGCCGCGACAAATTCCTGATCCAAAACCCGTGCGGGCGAAAAAGAAACCGACGCAAAAACTGTCGGTGACCGCGCCGCCTCTGATCGAGGGCGGAAAGTCGGTTTCCGCGTCCGGCGCAGAAACAGAGACGCCGGAGAAACGCGCGAAACGGGTCGCACTCGAACGGGCTCTCGCTCATCGGGCCGCGAGCAAAGTGGAGAACGCCCGGCTCGCGCAGGAACGCGCGGAGCTCTCACCCGCGAATCCCCTTTTCAACCTGCCGGATAAAGAGCGGGCCAAGCTCTTCGCCTGGCTGCGGGAATGTCCTTACGACGATGCCGTGCAGCACATGTTGAAGGAAATGGGACTGCCCCATATCACGCCGTCGCAACTGACCGAGTTCTTTCAGATCGAAGCGGAGGACCACTGGGAAAAACGAATCGAACGGGCGGCGCTGGAGGCCAATGCGCTGGTACGGCTGGTGGAACAAAATCCGGTGCGCTTTTCCAGCGGCATTCTCGCCGCGCTGGGGCAGGAGGCGTTCCGGCAGATCGCCAGCGGCCAGGTGGAACCGGAGGCGATGAACAAGATGGCGACGCTCTTCTTGCGGGCGCGGGCCGACGAGCGCGCGGACCAGATGCAGGAGCTGAAGCGCGAGAAGCTGCGGCAGGAGATCGCCGGTCGCGTGAATGTGGCGCTGGAGAAATTCGCCGAGGAGGTGAATCAACATCCCTCCTCGCGGGCGATTTTTGAAGATTTGCAACGGGAGTTGCAGAACAGCGTGGGGGAAGCATGAAGAGGATCGCGGGGACGGAGGGGGACCACCGCCCGGCGGGCGGCGGCTACCAGCATGCGGGCGGCGGACCTTCCCAAAATTCGGCGATTCTGCGCGTGGGGCGATTGCTGAAAAAGAAGCAGGCGGAGAATTGCGGACCGGAGGTTGGGTCGTTTTCCGACTTCCTCGCGGAGCATGCCCGGGTGAAGAGCGGCTCGGGCTATGTGCCTTATCACTTCCAAGGACGGGAGGCGCTGCGGCCCATTGTGGAGCGGATCGATTCGATTCTGACCAAGGGCGAGCCGGATGTTTCGCTGGCGATTTGCGGCGGCGCGCAATTTGGAAAGACCGTGCTGCTGCTGAACCTGCTGGCCTACCTGGTCGCGGTGCAATTTCGGAATGTCGGTTACTACCTGCCGGATGACGATTTGGTGGCGGGGCTGGTGGACGGGAAATTACGGCCCGATGTTCTCGATCAAATTCCCTGGCTCGCCCGGATGATCGCGGTGGGCAAGACGCTGGCGCCCTCCGGTCGGGCCGTGAATCGCAAGGGCGCGTTTCTCTGCACGGACGGCAAGCGCACGGCGCTGGCGTTCATGCGCGGGCTGGGAAAAATCCCGACCTCATTCTCGATGGATGTCGTCATCCAGGATGAGAAGGACGATTTGCCGGAGGAGCACGCGCGATTTCTCGCGGGGCGGATGACGGCCTCCGATTTGCGGCTCTCGTTGATCATCGGCACGCAGCGTTACCACGGCGCGGGGCAGAACCTGGCCTTCATGGAGGGGACGCAGCATGTCGGGCTGATCGCGTGTCCCGCGTGCGGGCTTCGGCATAATCCGGAGACGTTGTGGCCCGGCATTTGCCGGCTGGAGATGCCGGAGCTGCCGCCGGGCGAATGGCCGTGGCTGACGGTGGAGGGGCATTTTGCTTTTTCCGATATGCGGCACTTGCCGATCCCGTTCACGCCGGGGCAGCGTTATGTGCTGGCCTGTCTGGAATGCGGAGCGGAGCTGGATCGCGCGCATCCGCAGTGGCACGCACAGGCGCCGGAGCGGGAGGCGCAACGGAAATGGAGCTACCGGATTTCGCAATTGCTGATTCCCGATCTCGATCTCGCGCAGATGGTGGCGGCGTGGCAACTGGCGATTCGTGATCCGGCGCATATGACGGTTTTTTGCACGGATCGATTGGCGTTGCCGAAGTCCTCGACCCAGACGTTGACGCCGCATGATTTGCAGGCGGCTCGGGGGGATTATCGGATTTTGACGGAATTACGGAATTCTTCTGGAGGGAAGGCGGGGGAACTGATCCTTCGACAAGCTCAGGATGACGGAGTTTTTTCGTCCAAACCTTCCCGCCGCTTTGGCGGCTTGGATTTGGGCGATCAATGTTGGTTCGTGGTGCGCGAGGTGGAAGGGAAGGCGCCGCACACGGCGCGGCTGCTGTGGATCGAGGCGATTGCGGCGGAGCGGGTGCGCTCGCGGGTGCCGGAATTATTCCGGGCGCTGGGGCTCGATATTCTTTGCGTGGATGCGGGGCCGTTGCGGGACCTGGCGCGGGATTTGACGTTTTTGTTGAATGGTCTGGATGAGGAGACGGTGGCGTCGTCGAATGATTCCGCTCGGAACATCACATTTTCAGGCGGCCATCGACTGGCGGGTACCGGGACCGGGGACCACCGCCCGGCGGGCGGCGGCTACCTGAGTTGGCATGCGGCTTCGGAGAAATGGCGCGGCGTGCGGTGCGCGCCGGTGGAGTTCACGCAGCGCGAGGGCCAGGGGCTGCGGCACAAGGTGGCGCGGACGCAGGACGGGCGGATTTATCCGCTGCTGGCAGCGCATCGCGACGAGACAATCCAGCGGGTGATCACGGAGCTGGTGACGCCGACAGAGGCGCAACCGCGCTTGCTCGATCACGCGGATGGGACGGCAACGGCGCTGCCGACGGCACGATTTCTTTTGCCCACGCCGACGGAGGAAAGTCGCGCGGTGCTCGATCTTTATGAACGTCATCTGCTTTCCGGCGCGCGGCAGGAACGGAGTTCCGATGGGCGGACGCTGCGTTACCTGGACCGGTGCGAGAATCATTTTTTATTGGCGACGGCTTACGCGGCGTTGGCGGAATTGCTGGCGCCGGAAACGGGCGAATCTCGGTTGGTCGTGCCGACCTTTCGGCCGCTGCCGCTGCCCGGAACCCGGGCGCGGCGGGAGAGGAGCGTGGAGGGATGAATACTCACTTCACACTCAAATCCGCGGCGGAACTCGACCGGATCGGGATGACGGACTTATCCCACAATTTTTTAAAACAATGAAAGCTTCTACCTATCTCAAAAATCTACAGGCCTCCACGAACTGGCGCGCCCAATTCAATCCGCTGCGCGGGCTAACGATGCCGCGGGTGGTGGCGATGCTGGAAATGGGCGAGCGCGGCGATTATGCGCGGCTGCAATGGCTTTATCGTTTCGTCGAAAAGCGCAACTCGACTTTGCGCGGGGTGCTGCAACGGCGGCAGGCGGCGCTGACGCGGCTTGACTGGGACATTCGTGTGCGCTCATCGGCGAACGCGGCGACGAGTCCCCGTTCGCTGGCGGCACGGCAGGCGGCGTTGCTGCGCGATGCGTATGAGCGAATCGCCAATTTGCGGGAGGCGGTGACGTTTCTCGCGCTGGCGGAGTTTCGCGGCTACGCGCATCTCGAGCGGCATTTCGATACGCGCGGAAACACGGTGCGGTTGGAGCCGGTGCCGCAATGGTTCTGGGCGCGGCTGGGGCCGGAGGCGCCGTGGCAATACAACGCGCTGGCGCGACCTGGGCTGCCGATGCCGGGCGATCCGGTGCTGGACCCGGCGCGATTTATCCAACGGGAAACGGCGGCGCCGATCGACGAGATCGCGCTGATCGCGCATGTGCGGCAGAGCCTGAGCCAGAAGGATTGGGATGGCTTTGTCGAGACGTACGGGCTGCCGCCGCTCTTCCTGGAATTGCCCCCGGACATTCCTGCCGAGCGTGAGGCGGAGTACCAGGCGCAGGCGGAGGCGATCATCGGCGACGCGCGTGGGACGATGCCGAACGGGACGAAGATCCACACGGTCGATTCGGGCGCGCGGGGACAGAATCCGTTCGCGGAACATCTGCGTTACCAGGACGAGGTGATCGTGCTGGCGGCGACAGGCGGGAAGCTGACGGCGCTGACGGAATCGGGTTCGGGCACGCTGGCGGGCTCGGCGCACCAGGCGGCGTTCGACGATCTGACGGAGGCGAGCGCGGCGCTGGTGTCGGAAGTTTTCCAGCATCAATTCGATGAACCGCTGCTGCGCAAATATTTTCCGGGACAGCCTCAGCTTGCCTACTTCGAACTCGCGGCGACGCGGGCGCTCGATCCGGCGGAGGTGATTTCACAGGCGCTGGAGTTGGCGAAGGCGGGTTACGAAATCGATCCGGCGGAGCTTTCGGAGAAAAGCGGTTACCGGCTGAAACTGCGCAACTACGCGTTGCTGCCTTTGCCGCAACCGCCCGCGCCGGAGACGGAGGAGGAACCGGAAACTCTCGAGGAGGAAATTTAATTTTATGACGATCACGACACCTTTTCAACCGGCGCCGGATGGCTGGTTTCACATTGCGCCGCACGGCACCTTTCCGCACCCGAATGGGACGATGCAGGTGCTGGATGCGGAGGCGTGCGAGGCCATGACGCGGACTTTTAACGAGGAGGCCCGGCAGCCGAATTTTCCGGGGCTGCTGGTGGACTTCGATCACTTCTCGCACGACCCGTCGCAACCGACGACGGCGGCGGGCTGGGTCGGCGGGCTGGAGCATCGCGACGACGGTCTCTACGCGCAGGTGCGCTGGTCCGACCTGGGGCTGGAGGCGCTGGTGGGCGGGCGTTACCGGCTCGCATCGCCCGTGTGGAACCGCGCGGATTGCGATCAGTGGTCCGCGCCGATTGGCACGGAGGAGCGCGAGACGGTTCACCTGCGTCCGCGCCGGCTGGACCGACTGGCGTTGACGAACGATCCCAATTTGCCGGGGCTGGCGCCGCTTTCGAATCGTTCGACGCAGGTCGAACTTCCATCACTTGTCACCGACGGTCCCAGACCGCCGCTACAGAAAACAACCATGAATCTACGCACAGAAATACTCCAACAACTTCAACTGGACGGCATGGCGACCGATGCCGATATCACCGGGGCGTTGCGGCGCCAGGCCACCGAGCTCGACACGCTTCGCAATCGCTGCACGCGCTTGCAGGAGGCGCAGGCCGAGAGCGACCTGGAACGCTTCGCGGAGGTGATCACCAATCGCGATATCGTCCGGGCGCAATTGGTCGCGAATCGGGAAGGAACGCTGGCGCTTTTGAACGCGCTGCGTCACCCCGAGGCGCCTGCGCCCTTGCATCAACCGCGCGTGCATCGGCCGAATCTGCACCTGCTGAGTCCGATCGCGACGGAGCCCGATCCGGCGACGGCGCGGCGGGTGGCGAATCGCGCACGGCAGCTCCAGAGCCAGTTGAAGATCGGTCATCACGCGGCTTTCCGCATGGCGGAGGGCGAGGCGGCGGAGCCGGAAGCGGCTTAAGACCATCGCACATCAAACCATTACCATCCGGCGATTCATCGCCGGTGAAAGAAAGAAAAAATGAGTCAATCGAATACCCATGAAGGCGATCTGCTCCTGCCCGCAGGAGAGGATCTTTCCACTTACGCCGACGTTCTTGTCGCGCTTTACAACAGTTCCGGCCTGCCGGTCGTGACGCGGCCCGCGGCCAATAATGACTACGCCATTTACGTGCTCGTTTACGGTGCGACACCCGCCAACAAGGCGACGGTGCGTCCGCTGAATCCGAACCGCTCGGTGCGCGTGACTGCAAAGGGCACGGGCAATGCGGGCGACCTGCTCGTCCTGGCCGACGGCGTGACGACCGCGGCGGACAAGGGCAAGGTCCGCTCGAAGACCGCGCTGACCGGTGGGTCCGGCACGTACCGACTGGTCGGCATTGCCGAGGAAGCTTTTATCGACGGGCAGTTGGTGAAGATGCGTCCGACGTTTGGAAGCGTGACCGTCTAAGTCCGGCGACCGAAATCATTACCAGAGGCGGTCCGTGACCGCCTTGACAGAAATTCCGCCGCACGGCGTGCGGCTACCTAAAAATATCTATGCCTAGTTTATCCGCTATTACTTCCAGCCCGATGTTGCGCGAATTTGCGCAGGGGGCGGCCCAGTCGGCCGTGCAACCTGTCGCCGATTTTCTCGCGCCGACGGTTGAAGTTCCGACCAGCATCGGCCGTTACAAAATCTATACGGAAAAGAACCGTTTCGCCCCGCCGGACACCTCCCGCGCGATTGGCGGACGGGCGACCGTGTTGAGTTTCGACGCGACCGATGCGACCTATAACTGCCAGCCCAACGCGCTCGACTTCCCGATCGATTATCTCGAGCAAATCGAGGAAGCCGCGCTGACCAACGCGCTGATGGAAGGCGCGACCATCGTGGCCGAAGTGGCCGCGCTTTGCCATGAGCAGAGCGTGATCAATACCGCCGTCGCCGCGACCAGCGCGGGCGCGGTCGCGAAGACCTGGTCGGGCACGACCGGGAGCGATCCGATCGACGATATCGACAACCAGATCCTCAACGTCATCAAGGCCGCGCGTTATGGCTCGCTGATGGGCGTGGGCGTGCTGTTCGGCGCCGGGGCCTGGCGGCTGTTCAAGAACGCGCCGAATGTGCGCGGCCGTTTTGTTGCCGCGGGCGATTACGCGATTCCCAATGTCACACCCGCCGAGGCGACGAAACTCTTCGTCGGCAATCCGGAAGTGCGGACCTCCTACATGGTGGTCGATACGACCAAGGAGGGTCTCGCGCCGGACATCAGCTTCCTCCTCGATACGTCGGTGCTGATCTTTGCGCGGTTGCAGAATCCGACCCGTCGCGATCCGTCGTTCATGAAGACATTTCGCCTGATGGGCAACTACATGGTGCCGGGTTCCTATCTGCGTGACGACGGCCGGGTCGAAGTCGCGAAGTTCGATTGGAGCGAAGCCGTGGCGATCACCAATAGCACGGCGGCGCAGTTGCTGACCGTTTCCTAAAACTCTTTCCACCGGCCTTTTCCGTCCGATCCGGGGAAGGCCTTGATGGAATTTCTCACGACAAATTTATGGCATGGATTATACCCGCGGAGTCGGATGTCCTGACGGCATTTTCCGAGACGGAGCTGGCGACTTATCGCGCGGCGGCGATAGCAAACGGCCAGGTGGACCCGGTTGCGCCGACGCTGGCGCAGGTGGTCGATCTGGTGCGGGGCTATGTCGGCGCTTACAAGCCGAATACCCTCGGCCTGCCGGGCACGATCCCGCAGAAGCTGCTGGCGCCCGCGCTCGATCTGGTCGCCGTGCGATTGCCGCAACGGGTCGGCGTGCCGCCGAAGGAAGTGCGAAAGGCGGCGGCGGACCAGGCGGTGCGGCTGCTGGAGCAGGTGGCGGCCGGCGTCTTCAATATTGAGGAGCCGGATGAGGCCTCACCGGAAACGACTTCCGCACCCAGGCCGACCATCGCGGCGCGGCGACGGCATTTTACGACACGTTCCGAGGAGGGCGTTTAAGTCGCGCGGCCAAGTTCCCGCCCAATTCGACACGACACAAATTCTTATGGCATCCATTTTAACTTCCATTCAACAGGAGATCGCGGATCGGCTGCTGGCCGATCCGTTCTTCGCGACGATTCCGGTTCTGGTCGAGGTTCCGCGCGACTTGGCGTTCGAGTTGCAGGCCAGTGTGGCGGCGGCGGGAACTTACGGAGTCGTGCAGGTGCCGCAGGCGGTGGTGAGTGCGCCGAATGCGCCGGGGCCGATTTTCGATCCGGTGGAATTCGCGGTGCGCTTTCGGGAGAATGTGCCGGTCTCCACCGGCCCCCATGCGCTCGAGGTGGCGGAGACGGCGCTGGCATTGCTCCATCTTTATCGGCCACCGACGTTCAATGAAGTGATCTGCGCCGCGCCGAACGCGCTGCAGCGGGTGACCGAGCCGAACGTGGTGACCTATGAAGTGCGGGTGCGAACGCAGGCGGGCGCGGGCTACGCGGTGCCGCGATTGGCCGCGCCGGGGATCGCCTCCACGGGGCTGGCCTCGCCGCAAACCGTGACGCTGAGTTCGGCGGCGGCGGGAGCCGCGATCTTCTACACGCTGGATGGCTCACAGCCCGCGCCACGGTCGCCGACGGCGGTGTTCTATACCGGGCCGTTCGCAGTCGGCGCGCCCTCGCTTTTAAGAACGCGGGCGTGGTTGGCAGGGTCGCTAACCAGCGCGGAGTCGCGGGTGAATTTTAGCTGAGAAGGACGCCGACTCAATCCACACTTAATATGACACGAACAACACTTCTTTCCGGTCCAGCGACGGCGACGTTTAGCGGGCACACCTTTTTCGCGGAAGACGGGATCCTCGTGACGCCCGCGCTGGAAATCGGCGAAGCGTCCGACCGGGTCGAGTCCGATGCGAATGGCCTGATCGATGGAACCGTTTCGAGCGGCGCGGTGACGATCAAGTTCACGCCCTCGGCTCCCTTCGCGGATTTGCTGGCGCTGTATCCCTACACGCTGGCGGGGCCGGGGACTTCTCTTTTCGGAACGACGGATCGCCCGTTGGTGCTGACGGCGGCGAACGGGGTGCGGCTGACATTTGCGGCGGCGGCGATTCTGCAGATGCCCGATTTATTCCTGCGAAGCCACGGAACGGTGGCGGGTGCGGTGACGTTCCTGGCGCTGGGGGCGAGGTCGATCGGGTTGACGGCGGAGAACCGGTTTCTCGTCGTGGATACGGCGACGATGCCCTCCGCGCCGGAGGGAACGCCCCAATTGGCGGATGATTTTGTCATCACCTGGGGCGGCGCGCCGTGGGCGAACCTGCGGTCGCGTGAGGGCGTGCGGCTTCGGTTTGTGATGCCAACGAGACCGGTGCTGTCGGACGCGAACGCGTTGCTGGATGTGACGCTGGAGTCGCTGGAAGTGCAGGCGACCTTTGCGCCCGCCTCGCCGAATGGACCGGCGGAACTGGACCTCATCAACGCGCTGCACTTGCAGGGGGCGAATGCTCTGCCGGGGCGGTCCCTGGCCGCGACGGCGGAGATGCTGGAGATCGCCGGAGACCATTTGTGGGTGCAGTTGCCGCTGGCGAATGTCGCGCGGGGTGACCTGGTTTTCGATTCGATCCATCAGCGATTCGGAGAACTGACTTTCGTGGCGGAGCGGGCGTTCCTCGGAGCGGCCCTGCCGCTGGTCGGGCTGAGCGAGGGAGGGGACGACTGAACATGATGACAGATTCCTTCCTCTCTATGGGTTCCGTCGAAATTTCTTAACAATCTATATGCGAATTTCTCTCAATAATATTTGGCTGACGAACGATGGGGCGACCGATCTGCACGTGTGGACCGACGCGCATGAGGTGCGGTTGAACGGACGGCAGGTGGTGCAGGACGCGCAATTTTTGCGGGCGGTGGCGACGCAGCCATTGGCGCGGGGCAACGCGGTGAATCAACTGCGGTTCACCGTGACCCGACAGTTTCCGAGCGTGGCCCAGGCGAGCGCGGCAGTGCTGACAGCGTTCAGTTCCCTGCCCACGAGCGGCACAGCGACGTTGATTTGCGGGGCGCTGGGAGAATCGCCGGTGACCTGCATTTTCGCGGCGGTGCTGGAGGAGATGCCCACGTGCGCGTTTCACGGAACGCGAACCGACATGACTTTCGTGCTGCGAGGCGGGTTGATCACGACGACTTCCAACGCGATCGGCGTGGTGGATGGGGCGTCCTTTTCGACGATCTACAACTATCCGCAAAGCGGGACGATCGACGGAGGCAATCCGGCGGATGCGCTGGTGCCGAGCGGGCTGGACCTGGATGGCGGCGCGTTTTCCTAGCGAGTCCCGCCTCGCCCTTCAACCCGTTGAGGACGACCTAAATCTACACGTCGCTTCGGCGACAGAAACTTTTTCACATGGCTCAAAAAATACAATTACGGCGAGGGCTTGAGACCCAGCGCACCTCCATCACTCCCGATGTGGGGGAGGCGCTTTTTACGACGGATAACAAACAGCTTTTTGTCGGGGACGGCGCGACGGCGGGTGGCGTGCTGATCGGCGGGGGCACGTCGAACTATGTCCAAAAATATCGAGGCACGCAGGCGATCGCCTCGGGCGCGGAGAACGTGACGGTGAGCGGCCTCGCCCTGCCTTCTCTGCCCGCGCAGGTGCTGGTGACGATGCGGAAGGCGACGGGCGGGCTGAATCTTTTCGCGACGGTGCGCAATGATTCGATCACCACGGGCGGGTTTACGGTCGATCTTTCCGCAGCGACCGATGCGGCCACTTACCAACTCGATTACCTGGTGATTTTATGAGCCCGGTGTGGACGCTGACCGACGCGAACGGCGTGACGCAATCGATGGCCGATTGGGGGCTGCGCGACCTGATGCGCGAGCTGATCAACCAGGGGACCGATGCGGTGACGTTTCGCGCGGATGGCGCGGCGAGCGATGCGGATCCGCTGTTCGCCTTTGGCTCGACGGTGCGGCTTTTTCGTTCCGGCACGCCCTGGTTTTACGGGCGGGTGATCCAGGTCCCCGGGCGGGCTTCGGCGAAGGCGGAGGACCAGCTTTACCGTTTGGCGGGTCCGTGGTGGTACTTGGAAAACCTCGTTTTCCAGCAGACTTGGCAGACCACGGATGGAACCGATGCGGCGTTGATCGCGACGAATAAAAGTCGGCTAATTTTAAGCCAGAAGGAGGATGGGACCAAGCTGGCGACGGGCGCGGCGATCGCGGAGGTGCTGAGCTACGCGACGGCGCGCGGTGTGCCGATCACGGTGGGCGCAATCACACCGGATGCCATCGCGCCTTACGCGGAGGCGCTGGACCAATCGTGCGCGGAGGTCATCCGGAATTTCCTGCGCTGGACGCCGGATGCGACGGCCGCTTTCGATTACACCACGACACCATT
>JAMFSY010000032.1 GCA_026225555.1 Methylacidiphilales bacterium | reverse complement strand
AATTACAACATCCGCGTGCTGGGCCGTCGCGGCGTGCTCGTCCTGAACGCCATCGCGCCGATGCAGGCGCTGCCGGAGATCAACCGGCAGCTTCCGCAGGTGCTCGCCATGGTCGATTTCCAAGCGGGGAACCAGTATGCCGATTTCGATCCCAAGGTGGACAAGATCGCCAAGTATGGTCTGGCCACGCTGATCGCGGGCGGAGTGTTGGGCGCGGCGGCAAAGTTCGGGGCCTTCAAGTTCTTCATCCCCGTGTTGCTGGTGTTGAAAAAATTCGGCGTAATTGCCATCGTCGCCATCGCCGCGTTTTTCAAGAAGATGAAAGACCGCTTCAGCGGGAAGCGGAGCACGCCGGATCACCTCCTACCGCCGAAGCCGCCGGGGAGCTGATTTTAGTAGCCGCCGCACGCCGTGCGGTGGAAAAGGCAGGAGAGGGCTTCTCCCCCGCTTCCTGAAAAGGCACCACCGCGCGGCGCGCGGCGGCTACCGGGTGTCGCTGTTTTACCGTTGACGCTTGCCGCCCAACGTCTAACTTTCAATGGCCAACTGGCACAAGCAAAGCTTCACCCCTTCGACAAAAGAAAACGACTTATGACAAAAATCGGCATCAACGGCTTCGGGCGCATCGGACGACTCGTCTTTCGCGCGATCGCGGAACAAGGTTTACTCGGCAAGACGGTGGATGTCGTGGCGGTAAACGATCTCGTTCCCGCGGACAATCTCGCGTACCTGCTCAAGTACGATTCCACGCAGGGCAAATTCAAGGGCACGGTCACGAGCGAGAAATCCTCCCCCGACGTGGCCGAGGACGACATCCTCGTGGTCAACGGCCACAAGATCAAATGTCTCGCCGTGAAGGAAGGCCCGAAGGCGCTTCCCTGGGGCAAGCTTGGTGTTGATTTCGTCATCGAATCCACCGGCCTCTTCACCGAAGCCGAGAAGGCCAAGGGCCATCTCGAAGCCGGCGCCAAGCATGTCATCATCTCCGCTCCCGCCAAGGGCGAGGACATCACCGTCGTCATGGGCGTGAACCACGAGAAGATCGACATCTCCAAGCACAAGATCATTTCCAACGCGAGCTGCACCACGAACTGTCTCGCCCCGGTCGTCCACGTCCTCCTCAAGGAAGGCTTCGGCGTCGAGGAAGGTCTCATGACCACCGTGCATAGCTACACTGCCACGCAGAAGACGGTCGATGGTCCCTCCAAGAAGGATTGGAAGGGCGGACGCTCCGCGGCGATCAACATCATCCCCTCCACCACCGGCGCGGCCAAGGCCGTCGGCCTCGTGCTGCCGGAGATCGCGGGCAAGCTGACCGGGATGTCCTTCCGTGTGCCGACCCCGACGGTGTCCGTCGTTGATCTGACCGTGAGGACGGTCAAGGAAACGACCTACAAGGAAATCTGCGCCGCGATGAAGAAGGCCAGCGAGACCTACCTCAAGGGTTATCTCGCCTACACCGAGGACGAAGTCGTCTCCAGCGATTTCATCCACGACACGCATTCGAGCATCTTTGACGCGCACTCCGGGCTGGCGCTGAACAACCGGTTCTTCAAGCTCGTGAGCTGGTACGACAACGAGTGGGGCTACTCCAACCGTTGCGTCGATCTGCTCAAGCATCTCATCGGTTAATTCCGTGACGGCGGTCTTCGGGCCGCCGTCGCTCTGCTCCTCCTTTTTTATGGCCAAACTTACAATCCGGGACATTCCCCTCAAGGGCAAGCGCGTGCTGGTGCGAGTCGATTACAACGTGCCTCTCCAGGAGAAGGACGGCCAGCAGGTCATCACCAACGACACCCGCATTCGCGAGACGTTGCCGACGATCAAGTACCTCGTGGGCGAAGGCGCCCGCGTGCTGCTTTGCGCGCATCTCGGTCGTCCCAAGGGCAAGCGCGATCCGCAGCAAAGCCTGGCCCTGCCCGCGAAGAAACTGGCCGAATTGCTCGGCCAGCCGGTGCAATTCGTCGACGATTGCGTGGGCGAAAAGGCGGAGAAAGCCGCGGCGGAACTGAAGGACGGCGAAGTCGCCCTGCTCGAAAATCTCCGCTTCTATAACGAGGAAGAAGCCAACGACGACGCCTTCTCCGCCAAGCTGGCGAAGCTGGCCGATGTCTACGTCAATGACGCCTTCGGCGCGGCCCATCGCGCGCATGCCTCGACGGCGGGCGTGGCCAAGCACGTGCCGGTTCGCGCCATCGGTTTCCTGATGGAAAAGGAACTGCGCTTCCTCGGCGATGAGCTTGAAAATCCGAAGAAGCCCTTCGTCGTCATTCTCGGCGGCGCGAAAGTTTCCGATAAGATCAAGGTGATCGATCGCCTGCTCGAACGAGCCGACACGATCCTGATCGGCGGCGCGATGGCCTATACTTTCGCCCTCGCGCAGGGCAAGAAAATCGGCAAGTCGCTCTCCGAACCGGACAAGGTCCACATCGCCACCGAGGCGCTCGCCAAAGCCAAGGCGAAGGGCGTGAAGTTTCTCCTGCCGGTCGATACCTACGTGGTTGAGAATTTCGACTTCAAGGCGAAGACCGTTTCTCCCGGCCATTACCTGAAGCCCGGCGAAGATATCCCCGACGGCTGGGAAGGCGTCGATATCGGCCCGGAAACGGTGAAGCTTTTCTCTGCGGAAGTCGCCTCAGCCAAGACCATTCTCTGGAACGGCCCGATGGGCGTTTTCGAAGTGGCCGAATGCGCCAAGGGCACCTTCGCCATCGCGAAGGCCATTGCCGAAAACACCGGCGCGCTGAGCATTATCGGCGGCGGCGACTCGGTCTCCGCAATCAAGAAGGCCGGCGTGTCCGACAAGGTTTCCTTCATCTCCACCGGCGGCGGCGCCTCGCTCGAATTCCTCGAAGGCAAGGAACTCCCCGGCGTGGCCAGCCTTCCGGATAAATAACTTTGAAGCTTTTCAACGCGCTAGGAACGCCTTCGCCTTTAGCCTATTGAGCAACTGAGGCTCCCTCGAATCTTCTCCGCGCTCGAAAATCCAAATAACTGAGGCGAAGAAATTCCTCGCCTCTAAAATTTATGATCTACCGTAAAAAAATTATCGCCGGCAACTGGAAGATGAACAAAACGCAGGCCGAGGCCCGCGCCCTGGTTGAAGATTTGCTGCGCGAAATCGGCAAGTATGACGCGGCGGAGATCGTTCTT
>JAMFSY010000171.1 GCA_026225555.1 Methylacidiphilales bacterium | reverse complement strand
GATCACCTTTGCATTAAGCAACAACTTCTTCACGTAGGCACCGGCCAAGGTTAAATTGAACACATTGTCGCCATACGATTGTTGCACGGCTTTAAAATCGTGCTCAGCCGATTGTATTTCCTGTTCCATGCGGGCAACATCCTCTGCGGAGAGCCCCTTGGCTTGTTTCGGCTTTTCTGGAGTCGTGAGTTGATCTGCGGGGGTGCCCATCAAAAGGGCATGCGCATAGCCTCGACTGAAGTTATTCGCAGTAACCATTAACTCGGCCATTTCGATTTGTCGCATGGGTATGACTTTCTTGAGCACTCGAATGGCGGATTGACAAATCTGCTTGTCCTTGATGATTTCAATGGCCTCCGCGTGAATGCCGTTCAGAAGGTTGATGGTGTCATGGATTCTATCAACCTTCAGGTTGAGGGCGGCGGCGATTCGTTCTGGCGTCACACCGTTCTTGATCGCCTTCATGATCATGCCGTGCTCTTGGATTGGAGACACCCGGTTGATCCTGGCGTTGTAAGTAAAACTCTCGTCCTGGTGGCAAATGATGCAGTCGGCTTCGCCGATTCCCAAATCTTTCAGAGCGTTGTAGCGCAAGTGCCCGTCCATCAGCAGATAATATCCGGACTTATTTTTCTGGGGAAAAACCATCAGGGGTTCAATCAGGCCCAGTTCTTTGACCGAGGCCACAATGGTTTGATAACGTCTGATCGTCTTATCTGGATTTCTTATCTTCCGTACCGGCACGATAACGTCCAGCGGAAGCCGGATTGTTTTTAGATCGAAGTCAATTTTGGGAGCATTCATGTGGAAGCGGCTTTCTCAGCTAGGTATTTGGGCATCGTCAGGAGGCCTTCAGCTTTAAGCAAATTGGTGAAATTTTCGTCCATCATCAGTTGTCGGAAAGCCGAAATAAGGAACACCAGCTTGGCATCGAAAACGCGGGCCTTACGGATAAAGGCTTTTTGTCGCTGGATTTCGCGTTGGTAGGCGCTAACGAAACCGTCCGCCGTGACGCGCGGTGCCTTTTCCCCACCACGACTATGCTTCTTTCCCAGCACCCGGCGCTGTTCCAAGAGCCGCCTGAGTGTGCGAATGGAAAACTGATTGAGCTGGCCTGCTTCATAAGCTTTGAGCAATTCCTTCTGGGCATCTGCTCCCTCGGTTTTGGCAATATCGATGGCCACACCAATGGGAATTTTGTTTTGCATGGTGGCTTCCACCAATCGGTCCTCACCGCTTTTCATCAAAGTGAGCAACCCGCCAACAATACTGTTATCGATGTCGAGTTTTTCACCGATCACGACATTGGTATAACCCTCGCCTTTGAGCCTTTGAATTTCCGCGACCATGTCCATCGGAGAAGGAAAACGCCGCGCCATATTCTCCGCCAAACTCATCAAGAGCCGGTCCCCCTTTGTGACGCTGACGACTATTGCCGCAATCTCTTTGAATCCAAGAGCCAGACAGGCCTCGATGCGACCTTGGCCGGCCACTAAATCATATCCCGGCTCATCGCCCTCCTGGGCTGTCCGCAGGCTAACTTTGATCGGTTTTTTCAGCCCAAGATTCTTGATGCTCTGGACAATGGCCTGAAATTTCTTCTGATCTCGAAACCGAGGATTGAGGATGCGAATGCTCTCAATCGGGATGAGTTTGACTTCATCGTTCATGCGGCCTCCTCGACTCGGCAGCGTTCTGCCATCCCGTAAAAATAATCGAGTGTTTCAAACTGATAGGCATCCAGATAGACCCCGTTCTCTTCCCCCATGCGCAGCTTTCCCCAGCTCATATCCAGAGCGGGCAGAAGATAATAATCGCGAATGCCGACATTGGTTTCATCCAGACGCACCGCAATGGTGATGTCGGGCTTGAGTCCTTCATCCAAGCGGATTACCCACCGGGCGGTTCCGGCCTCGCTTTGCTGGTAGCGGCATAAAACAATCGATACCGTCCACTCCTCATTAACAAAGATCAGATCGGTTTTCTCGTCGATGCTGACGCTGGAGCCCATTTGGCGCAGCTTTTCCAAGACCTCCGCGATAATTTCGGGATGTTTTTTGCGGATTTGTCGGTTGATTTCAATGAAACTGTAATCAATCTCGGGGTCGTACCCAATAAGCCGATAGGCCGAGACCAGACTACCGAACCGGTTCCGGAACGCCGAACTGGAAGGTAAATCTTCCGCTTCGTCGATCAGGATGCCGGAGATCCGCCCATGCTGCGTCAAAATGCCGCGAAGCTTTTCGAGCATTTCCTCGTCGGACCATTTACGACTGCGCGTCAGGATAATGCCCTGAGCGGCAAGAAAGAGGGTGGCATCGATGATGCCGACAAAGGCATTGTTCGCCCGAATCCATTTATCGGGAGGATTTTCGACATGCTTCTGCTTCAGTTTGCACGAGGTGCGGTGGTAAACATTGTGCCCAAGGTATTTCTCGTTGGTCAGGACCTCGTGAACCGTTCCTCGGGTCCAAGCCCGCGCAAAATCGGTCAGAATCCCTCGCTCATTTAAAAGCTTGGCGATTTCCCATTCGTTTTTGTCTTCTTTCACGAAGGTTTCGTACACCCATCGCACGATTTCGACTTCTTCGTCTGGCCCCGGCACCAATATGACACGATCCGTCTGAATGCTCTTGTGTTCCCCCATCTTCAACATGCCCTTCTTCTGGCCGGTGTGATCAACCAACATCCGGCGCAGGCCAAAACCTGCGGTACCGCCCTGTTTGAATCCGAGTTGGATCAACCGGCACGCCCCTCGAAAGACTTTGGCGGAAAGCTCCCGGCTGTATTCACCGGCCATGCCTCTTTTGACACTTTTGAAGATGGAACTGATGTTGCTGCCATCGTTCTCGAACTGTTCAGCGCAATAATGAACGGCGATCCCTGCGCGCTTACAGAGGTATTCGTAATACGCGCTTTCGTCCGCATCCTGAAACCGTCCCCAACGACTGACGTCATAAACCAGGATGCAACTGAAATTGGTTCGCTTGTTTTCGACATCCGCGATCATCCCCGATAACGAGGCACGCCCTTGGATGCTGAGTCCACTTTTGCCTTCATCGCTGTAGACCACCACGATTTCCATGTTTCGCCGGGTGGCATACTCCCGGATGACATCCATCTGATTGCTCGTGGAGTATTGCTGGTGTTCGGTGGACATGCGGACATAAGCCGCCGCACGGATGGGGGGTTGGTCCCCTGGGGATTGAGCTGCTGCGGGTGTGTTCATGATTGTTGTTAGAAAATTGGAAGCGCGTCACCTCCGCAGCAGGTTTGGAGCATTGAGGGAGATAAGACCCTGCTACGGAGGCTAGGCAGCTCATCGGGTGTGCCGTTGCATCCACCCGGAAAAAGAACAATATCCGTTGCCATGCTCCGGGAGGGTTTCCGATCCTTCCCTGAAGCATCGCACCCGCAGGATTCACGGCGGATGTTTCGGTGTTTCGGGCACACCTCCCTAAAAGCCCTCCTTGCTCCGAAATGTGCAGAAAGAAAAATCAGATTTTAAAGGCCTCCTCGGGCGCAATCCAAGGCGTAGACTGGTTTTGCCTCCTCATTTTTAATCCATAATTCATGTGCAAACCTTTTCATAGCCTTTGCATCAAAGAAATAAGGAAGTTGTGTGGAGTCGAACGATCACCTTTTCCTAACCATTTTTTCTTCCGGCCCATTTGGGCGATGACAGCGGTAACGACCAAAAGGGGTGATTTGAAATCCGGTCACGAGATTTTGCGTCGTCGAGGCAAGATCGCCATGGACTGCCAGCAAAAGTCTCCACGCCTTAATATGATCGTTCGGCGGTGCCCGTTCCAGAGCGTCGCCAACGGTGCGCTCAAGCTCAGGAAGCCAGATGCGAAATCGTCTCCAGTATTGTGAAAGCAGGTCTAAATGCCGAATGACTTCATCTGAAAGGGGATTTCCACGAAGATAATTTTCAATCGTGCGATTTTGGACAAAGCGATAAGGCTGGGCAAAAGAGGGAAGGAGACTAACCGTTTTGCGGCAGCAGCGACATAGGAAGCGCCTGACGAAAATGAGCAAGGCTCCAAGGCCGATCCGGCTCAGATTTCGGCTATAGTAGCCCAAGGCCCAAAGTGTTTTTGCTCGATAACAATGGGGACACCTTGCTGGTGGCAGCATCCGTTTGTGGAAACTTTCGGCGACATATTGTTCTGGATCAATATCGATGGCGCAGATCAACTGCATAATCAACTTCGGTTGCCGCTGAGAATTTCAACTCGTTCTTTTGGCTATTCGCTCGTGTCCTGCGGCAATGTATCCCCCGTTGGATTCAAGTAGAGTGTCAGCCAGATCAAGCGGTGAAAAGGGCTTGTCCAAAATGCACCACAAAAGAGGATGTTCGATTCGTTCGGATATTACGGGAAGGAGGTTTATTTCGGTGCTGATGCTCAGGATTTCTCTATCCCATGACAAGCCTAAATCACGGGGCGTGTCCCGTGTCACGTAGTCGGGATTCTGGCCATGTTTGAGAGGTGCCAAGCAAGAAACCTCGTCCTTCAGCGGAACGGAAGAAATTTGGCCGTAAAGTCGCTCAACTTCGGGAACAAATAGGCCTGACACAAGAGGACCTCGCTGAAGCTGTTGGGTTGAATGCCCGTCATTTACAGGCTATTGAGGCGGGCGACTACTGGCCCACGCTGCCGACTCTCAAGGCGCTGCGCAAAGCGCTGAAAACAACCTGGGAATCATTGTGTGAAAGTTGGTAGCGGGACGGAATAATTGATCCTCGGACGGTTCGCTTTGGTTCAATTTGGGGAGCCGGTGGGATAAAGATCTGGAAAAAGATTGGGGCAAATGAATCCGGGAAAGCCGATGGTCAGCCGGCCTTTTGGGCTGGGTGATTTTAAAAGGCCCTTGGATAGTAAATCGCCGATCACTGTTTGTGCGGTTCGAGCGGAAACATTCAAAATTCTCGCCGCTTCTCCGCGCGGGATGGCTCCGCGTAACATCACGTCACGAAGCAAGACTCCGCTCCGTTTGGGCAATTCCCTGGCTTGTTCCGCCACCGCGCAATAGCTCAAGAGGCGTTTCTCCAGTTGCCGAAGATCAAGCAGTCCATGCATAAAGTTGATCTGGTCCAGGGCGCGGTCGATCATGTAAGCGCAAAATTCTGCGAGTCGACGCTCGGACAGATAGCCTCTCCCGTCGTAATCATTGAGCCGCTTGCTATCCGCCGCAGCCAGAACCTCTTTGTATTCATCAAGACTGCGGGCCAAGCCACGGGATAGAGTCCAGAGGCCATTGGCTCCCAGTCCGATCTGGGTGAGCCATGCGTGCGTCAGCAGGCGAGTGACGCGCCCGTTGCCATCGCCGAAAGGATGAATCCATGCCAGCCGGTGGTGCGCCGCCATTGCCGCAATGACGGCCTGTGGCGTGGCGTCCTGGCGGTACGTGCCGTAGAAGTCCCGGAAACGGGTAAGAAATTTTCCCAAAGCGACCGGGGGCGGTGCCAAGTGAATACCCACATGGACATTGTAGGTCCGAATCTGCCCCGGATTCACCGGATAAGTCTTTCCATCCTTGTCGGTGATGTGGCGGAGCGATTCCGGGAGGAGGGAATAAAATTTTTCATGAATCCAGCAGATGAATTCCGTGGAAAGAAAATCGAGACCAGGTTCTTCCCGCAAGCGCCGCTCCAAATGAAGCTGGGTCTCCAAATGGGCAAAATGAAGCTGCTGCATCTCGCGGCGTTTGGGTTCGGATGAAAAATTCTGGACCAGTGCGGCCTCAATATCTATGGGTCGGGTGCGGTGGCCTTCGATCAGATTCGAGTAATAACCATTCATTGAACGGACCAGATCGGCGACCGCTTGCCGAGTCTCAGGAGCAAAATACCCTCCCAGTTCCGCCGCTGCCTTGATTAACGAGGAGGCTTGCGGGGCAAGATCACGGGTAGCCTCTGTGGGCACAAGGGGCTCCATGTCGGTGGGATTGTCAAAGCGGGCTATGGTCATGTTTGCTGATTTAATTGCCGATCCAGCATAATCTTAATAAGCTAACAATCAATCACTTAATAAAATGAGTGAGATGGTATTACGCGCTAAATTGCCGATATTTTCGCTGATATGAGGCAGGCAGCTCTTATTTCAACGCAAATAGCGCAATTCTTACGCTAATTTTTAGACGAAATTGTCTCAGGTTGCCGAAACAAGGTGCCAGTAAAACTGCCAGTAAATGAGTAGGATTTGAGCACAAAAAGAGTAGGCGAAAATTGGCGTGAATTGGCTTGTTCTCCTCTGAGAAATACTCTATAAGTTATTGATAGTCAGTGGCTAATCTGTGCGATTCCGACCCTCGCCTCTCTCCTCTGGGGAGAGTGGTTTTTTAGATCAGATAACAACGGTAGTAACAACAGCCAGCCAGCCGCTGATTTTTTCAGCAGAGTCGGCGGATGAACACACATACCGTTGTCGATGGCGGGGAAATTCCTCCGCGTCGGTTTTTGCACCTGACTTTTCCCGTGGCGATGGAGAGCCCGCTGCACGTGGACGTGTCTGTCGTTGATCGTCACGATTTGCAGGCGGAGGCCTGCTTGGACAAAGAGGGGTGGTACGTGATCATCATCACCAATGTGGTCGATGTCCCGGTGTCGATTACGCCGCTGGAACCGCTGACGCTGGTGATCACTCCTGCTCGTGGGGATCGTCGTCGGGTGGTGGCCAAGAGGACGGAGGATCGCCCGGCCAGGACGCAAAAATGAGGGCCGCGATGGCGATGCCGAGGGCGAGAAAATCGGCGGGCTGCACGAAGTTAGTCTTGCCAAACTTTTGTTCCACATGGAACACTTTTTCGCCATGACAAATCCTCTCCCGCGCGAACGCCCTCGTGCTGCTCGCCCTCAGCAACGGATGCGTATCAGCTACCAGATTAAAATGCTGATCGTGACGAATCGACGGTTGACCAGCGAGAAAGCTGCCCAGCTTTTTCGTCTTGCGCGGGAGCTGGAGAAGCTGGGGCAATGACGCCGTTGCCGTTGGTGAAGGTGGTCGAGGCGGCGGAGCTTTTGAGCTTGTCGCGGGCGACGGTACACGGGCTGATCCAGTGCGGGGATCTCGTGGCCGTGCGGACCAATCCCTCGAAGCGAAAGCAGCGCGTGCATGTGCGGATCACGCGGGAAAGTCTCGATAAATTCCTGGCGAAAAGGACGGTGTGAAATTCCAGTGCATCGTTTGCGGCGAGGAATTCGACGGACGGCCGCTAAAGCACTACGACGCTCAATGCAGCCGGTGTGCGCGGGTTAGGAAAACGGAACTGCAAAAGCAGCGCCGGGCTGAAGCTCGAAGGCATCCGGATGAGGCACGAAGGGGCCAGGTTGAGGCACCAACGACGCCAGCGGATGAGGCACAAAGGCCGCGGACCGCCGAGGCAGAAAGATGCCCGCCGCAAGCCGAGGCAACAAGCCGATCGATGCAAACGCCGATGGTCGCAGTGCTATGCACGCGACGGACAAGCACCTTCAACCACATCACGGGAACGGACTGCTACGATAAGGATCGCGGCGCCAGATCATGGCCGGGCGGAGGGCCGGTGATCGCGATGCCACCGTGCAAACAGTGGTGCCTGATGCGGGCGTTTGCCCGGCCGGATGATGAGGAAAAAGCCATCGGCATCTGGTGTGCAGACACGGTTCGGCGCTGGGGCGGCGTGCTCGAACAACCGGCCCACTCGACACTGTTTGCGGCCGCACTGTTGCCGCGGCCGGGACAAAGCGACGCGTTCGGATTCACGATTTCCGTCGCGCAATTCTGGTGGGGTCACCGTGCGAGAAAGATGACATGGCTCTATATCGCCGGACTGCCACGAAGCGAGATGCTGGCCGTGCCAATGGTGCTCGGGGAACCTACTCACTGCGTCGGCCAATCGGCCCGCGGCCTGAAGAATCTGAGCAGCGCCGCCGCAGAGGCAAGTCCTCCGGCGTTCGCACGATGGCTGGTGGAAACTGCAAGGAAATGCCAGCCGGGAAGTGGAGCACCTTGAACCGTGGAGCGGGTTGGCGGAGGCATGGTTGCGTGCGGGGCGGGCGACTGGCTGGGGGCTCCGCTACGCTGTGCCCCCGCACCCCCCCGCGCTCGTGGCGGCGGGCGGAGTGGGCTTACTCGGTCGTTCCGTTTTTTCCGCTCGCCACAACACGGCTGCACTTGGATGTGGAGTAGCCCTCCGGCGTGTTGGGTGGCCCTCCCGCTGGTCGGGGAAAGGGCGCTCCGCTCGAATTAAAGTGCGCTCCGCGCTGAGTTCTCTCCGGCATCGGTCGCGCCAGCCCAAAAGGCGGGGCTGTCACGTCCGCTGCTGGGCGTGATTGTTGAACGGCGGGGGCGGCGTCGCTGGGCTGCACGGCGTCGTACCCGGCCAAATGCCATAGGCTGTCGTTCGCGCCGTCCTGACTCGATTGTCTCCCCCCATCCTGCTGGCCGGGGGGAATTAAGGTGCCCCCCGCTGGCGCGCCCGCACGGTTCTCCGGTCCTCGCTGCTGCTGCGGTCCTCGCCCCTCCTCGCGGGCTTGCGGGGGCGGCTGTCCGATGCCGCAGGCAGCCGCCCCTCCGCTCCAAGCGCGGGCCGCCGTGGGCGGCATTCAGCGGGAGGGGAGATGGGCTCGCTCTCTTCAGTGGCTAGGCCCGCTGGCTCCTTGGGGGTGTACCGGGGCGCGTGGGGCTGGCCGTCGTCGCGGGGCGCTGGGCGTGTGGCGTCTCTTTGGGCTGGGCTGTCGCGCTTCGTGCCGGGCTACCACCAGCTCGCGGAGGCGGGGTGCATCGCCCGGCAAGACCCGCGTCGGCGGCCATCCCCCCGCGCCGAAATGCGGGAGCGTTTTCCACGGGCGGCGGCTGGCGCGTGTCACGCGTGTGTTCCGCGCCGAACAAGTCGCTTGGTACATCGGCATTTGGCGCGGCGCGGGGGGCCTGTCGCTCGCCGCCGGGCGGAAGGGGGCGGCTCGCGAAAGGCCAAAGGGAGGGCCAGCGGAGGGAACTCGAATCAGGACGTGCGCGAAGCGCACGCCTCCTCAGTCGGCGCTGGTTGGTGCCTCCACCTGGGAGCTTGGTGCCTCACTAACTCGACGTGGGCAGGGGGCTGGCGGGGTCAAGCAGGTTGCCGCTCGGGCATTAACAGCTCAGCTCGGTTTTTTGCGCTACGTGCGCTATAACGGTTGGGTGCGCCGGATCGGTCGAACGAAATCGAGGGAGGGGGCTCGCGGGGAGGGGGGAAATTACGTTCTGCGGGCCTGAAATTTCTCGATGCTCGACTGGCGCACGCGCCAGTGGAAGCGCTTGCTCTGGTCATCGACATTCACCCGGACCGCTTCCAATTCTCCACGCGAGATCAGGTTGCGGATGGTGCTCATCGAGACGCCGAGACGTTGCGCGGCGGCGCGAGTTTTAAGCAGGGGGCGGGGCGGTTCGCGCCGCGCGGTAAAGGCGTCGAAATTCACGCGCCGACGCTACTCTAAAGCGTCGGCAAAAGCGAGACGGCGCGGCGGAGGGTGTCGGTGCCCATGTGGGCATAGTGCTCGTGAACGACGCGGCTACGATGTCCAAGGACTTCCATCGCCACACCCTGCGGCGCGCCAGCGTCGCGCAACATGGAAGCCGCGGCATGACGCAACGAGTGGAAGCCAACGCCAACACGGACGCGGCGGCTTGAACGTGGCCGGGGATTTTTCTTATCGATCACTTTTCCCGAGCGGGCCGGTACGATTTCCGCCCTCGCCATGATCGAATAAAACTCGTTCGAAAGGCGCGACGACTGCCGATATTTGGCCAACTTCGCCACGGCCGCAGGATGGACAAAACCGATACGTTCAAGCAGTGGCGTAGACGCCAACCGGGCGACTAACGGAATCGTCAGCGGCAAAAACATCCGCCGTTTTGTCTTGCGACAAATGAAACTCCACTCACCCCGATCAACCGAAATGTCCTGCCACCGCGCACACGCAATATCTCCCAAACGCTGGCCGGTATAGATGCCAAAAAGAATCATCGACTGCCACTCGTCGTCTGCGGCCGTGATCAGCTTTTTTACCTCGTCGGCAGTAAACGGCCGAATATCCGCAGGCTCATGCCGCCGCACGCGGCCGATAGACGACAGGGGATTTTCAAGCAACATGCAGTCTCTGACTGCCCACGAAAAAACACTGCGTAAAAACTTCAACCGATGATTCACGGTGCCGCCACAGAGGCCAAGTTCCTCCAGTAAATAATTACGAAAACCGGCGATATGATCGGCGGAAACCGCGGCAATCTGCGTCTTCCCCTGCTGGGGCAAATGCATCGAAGCCCAGCGAAGAAAATGCCCGGCTGAAACTTTATAATAAACCGCCGTCGCCTCGGAAACCTCGGGGGTTTTCAGAGAGATAAAACGCGTAAGAACCTCCCGCACGGTCGAGCCGGGAACCGGACCGCTGGAAGCGTCGGTCATCAACTCGCGAAGAGTCCGCTGCACCTGAGCCACAGTCATCTTTCGTTGCGCGGCCGCCTCAAAAGCGTCGGCAATTTTCTGAGCCTCGCGGCGGTCACGCGTGCCAGTCGATTTCTGCAAGCGTTTACCAGAGGCATCAGTAAAGCAGGCCGTATAGAAGGATGAAGTAGCTTGTTGTCGGAGGCTGGCCATAACAACGCCAGTAACAACATATAGAATTTTTGAGGTCAAATCCTATATTCACCACAGAGGTAGCAACCGCTGGTTACAGTCAATAACCACAGCGTCGGTTCGATTCCGACCCTCGCCTCTCTTACCAACTCATTGGAAGAGTGAGATTTGCGAGAGTCGGAGGTCACCGAATGTCAGCAAACTGTCAGCAGAATACCTCTCAGGAGGTTTTCCTGTGCTTGCCATGGGCAGGCCAGTGGGTTGCCCATTACCGGTGAAGATCGATTCGGCTTCATCCTTTTTACAACAAAAGGAAATCATATATGGCAAGTCGATATCGTCTGTTTCGCCGTGGAGGTACCTACTACCTTCACGATGCAATAACCCGCAAACAAAAGAGCCTCGGAACCAAATCCCGTAAGGAAGCATTAAGGGTGCTTAATGCTCAGCGGGAGGCTGAACAGGTACCCAACATCGCTAGGCAAATAGCCAGAGCCTACCTTCACACAGCTGATCCGGAAGCCGCTACACGGACTTGGCAAACGGTGGCCGACCGGATCGTCGCCGACAAGGAGGGTACTTTGCACAGCTATCGGTACTCCTGGGCCGAACGAGCTGCGATTCTTGGATTTCCTGAACGATATGCGCAGTTGGCTCTGGGTCATAACAGCAAGGCGGTTCACCGTGCTTATTCCAAGAAGGCCGAAGTCACCCTTCCCTCGTTGGAAGATTATGAAAAGGCGTTTAAGGCAAAGGTTATCCCATTTGCTCCAAAGCCGGTAAACGAAGTCCCTTCTAATGACGATAAGTCAAAAAAGGCGAGTTAGGATTGTTTGCCACGAGGTTGCCATTGCCCTGCCAATGGCAACTTTTTGGCGAAACTGTGGAAAATGGATGGATGAAAACAAATATCATTCCGTCCACCCGCGAGCCAAATGTTAAAGCAGGCGCCGGTCGAGTTTTGCCGGCGTACGGAAATCTTCTGCTCGATACCTTTTCTGCGAAGGAGTTGAGAGAAGGGCTGTTTAAGGCGGTCGGACAAGTTCATTCGAGCCTTGAAGACTCACATTTCCCGGCACATGTTTCTCACTATTGGGACGCATACGATCCCGATCTTTCTCGATCTGAGCCTCGGCCCAAGACATTCGTCCAATATTTATTTGCAGGCGTTTCCCAAGCTATTAAACGTGGCGAAGCCTTCCCCGCAATTGAGAAAATCGCCGAAGGGATTTTGAGAGGAGCTGCCATTTGCGTTCCTCAAACAAAAGCCGCGGTCGAGCGAAGAAAACATCAGAAGATTCTGCTGGGACTTTGCAACAATCCGGTAGCCTTCGAAAATTATCAAACGATGATAAATGAATTTGGTATACAGCACCATGCCCTCACGAAAACCGATTGGAGTCAAACCTGGTGTGCCCGAGTAAAGGAAATGATGGAAGTTGTGGCAGGCGCGGTCGGGACTGGAGCTGATCTGAATGAGTTTCTGGCTTGGAAAGACTCTGTCGCGGACTTAGCCGAGGGGGCTAATCTTCCGTCGAAACGAGAAAACATCGAACGGTTTGCGCGTGGTGAGAAGGAGGTTCTTGTTCATTTAGGCTCCATCCATTCCGTGAAGGGAGAAACGCATACCTCAACTTTGGTACTCGAGACCTTTTGGTACAACCACAACCTCACTTCCATTCGAGAGTGGCTGGTGGGCGATCGAGCAGGTGGCAACAAAGCAAAGGCGAGAGATTTGAACAGGCTGAAGCTGCATTACGTTGCGATGACACGTCCCAGTCACCTAATATGCCTTGCTTTACCAACTGAGCACCTTCTCGCGGGTAAAGATGGCGGCAAGGTTGTTGAAAAGCTTAAAGTTCGTGGATGGGAAATCAGGGAAGTTTGAAGCTAGGAAGTACGCTCGAAATGACCCAACTACTGGAAGGACTCCATGCGTGAGCAGCGTTGGGCCAGTCTTTCATTTGATCGGCTGCGAATCATGCACCGTTTCGGATCGAGAATGAATCCGATAGAAATGGCGCATCGCGAAAGGCTGCTACACCTTGGTTTGCTTTGGGGATTGCGACAAATGGGCCTCCGACAATTTCTGGAGAGCGGGCTTGGCACCCCGGAAGTCATCCGCGCGGTAAGCCAGAGCCTGAAGTCTAGCCGGGACTCTTTTCAAAGCCCCAAAGTCGTTGCCCAAGAAATTAAGCAAACCGTGCTCAAACTGGAAAGCTCGATCGAAATGAGTCGCGGTATCGCGAAGAGAGAAACAATACGAGTATTGTCGGAACTCCGGGAAATGTCCTTCCTGTTACAAACGGATGAGGTAATGGCATGACCGGCGTGTTCAAGGAAATCGACTTTTTTGGTGTCTACCTCTCGCCGTTTTTCGGCTGTCTCGTCGTTGCAGGCTGCATCACGCTGCTGGTAACTCGATGGTTGGATCACATTGGGTTGCAGCGCTACGTCTGGAATCGCCCGCTGTTCGATGCCGCCCTTTTTTTAACTCTGCTCTCTGTGACCGTGTTCCTTCTTTGATTTCCTCGTATTCATGAATGCTTCTCTACCTTCCAATTCCTCCAGGTCGATGTTCATCACCATCGCGGCGATCCTTTTTGCCACTTTCATGGTCTGGCTCATGTGGCGTCACTATCTTTACACGCCATGGACGCGGGATGGACGCATCAACGCGGAGGTCGTCGATATCGCTCCGGAAATTACGGATAATGTTGTTGAGATACTTGTCGTCGACAACCAGCGGGTCAAGAAGGGGGATGTTCTGGTTCGGATCGATCCCGCTCGTTACCAATTCGCCTTGAATCAAGCCATCGCGATTGCAGCCAATCGGCAGCAAGTCCTGGCGGAGCGGCAATTTGAGTCTCATCGCCGCGTGGGATTGCTAGCAACAGCAGCCATATCGCTGGAAGAAAAACAGACTTCCGATGCGAGTGCCGGTGAAGCCCAATCTGATTACGATTCAGCCATAGCGCAACGCGATATGGCACAACTCAACCTTGATCGGACCACGATAAGGTCGCCTGTTAACGGCTATGTTACCAATTTGCACCTTCGTGTGGGCGACTACGCGACCCCCGGAAAACCGATGCTGAGTATTCTGGATAGCGATTCGTTTTGGGTGGCAGCTTATATGGAAGAAACAAAACTGCCGCGGATTCATGAAGGAGATCGAGCGATCATTAAGCTTATGGGGCCGGAACCCAACATCATAGGACACGTCGATAGCGTCAGTCCGGGAATATTGGACGAGAATCAATCCCATTTTTCGGGATTTGCTAATGTGAATCCGATATTTACCTGGGTTCGACTTGCTCAAAGAATACCGGTCCGCATCCACATGGATCATATCCCGACAGACGTCCGGATAGCCGTGGGCCAGACTTGCACCGTGATTATACGTCCCAAAAGCACGAACTAACGGATTTTGGGCGCATGGACTTCCGTGCTTTCCAGCAAGATTTCAATGAAGGTGTGGGCGACTCCCATCGGATCAGGACCTTGAGGAAACAGAATAAAGAAAGGGCGACGAATGGTAAGCTTTGGGCAATGGAGGTGAACCAGTTTTCCTGAAGAAAGCTCCTGTTCGACGCTCAAGCGCGACAAGTATCCTATGCCGAGCCCGCTTCCGATAACACGCTTGATCGCCTCAATACTAATGAGTTCTTGAACAATATTGCGCTTTTTAAAGGAAAGATGGTGTGCTCGCAAAGCCATTTCCATATAACGTCGCGTTCCGTCACCAACTTCCCGGACGACAAGCGGTCGCTCTAAAAGATCCTCGGGCGACACCTCTTTTTTTTGCCGAGTGGATCTTTTGGCGAGGCAACCCATACGATTTCGTCCTCGAAAAACGAGCGGGTCTGCATGTCCGGACGACCGCATGGGCCTTCGATTAATCCTAAGTCGATTCGCCTTTCCAGCATCGCATCGACTATGAAATCGGAGTTTCCCTCAACAAGGTCGCAGGTAACGGCCGGATGGCACCTTTTGAACTCACTTAGTACCTTCGGAACATAATAGTTGAGAATCGTTTTGCTTACTCCAAGACAAAGCCGGCCCGAAAGAATACCGGTCGGAGCTTGAAGATATTCAACAACGCTTTGATGGGCTTTCGCCACCTGTTGAACATGCCGCAGAAAAGTTTCTCCAGCCTGAGTGGGGATCATTCCATGGGCGGATCGAATAAAGAGGGGAACGCGCAATTCTTCTTCCAAGTGCTTGATGTGCTTGCTCACAGCCGGTTGGGAAAGATTCAAGGTTCGAGAGGCTTTGCTGATGGTTCCGGTCTCGGCAACGACCTGAAAAACGTGAAGGCGGTAGTTGATCATAAAAGATATCGCCGGGCATAACTTAGGATTAAGCCACCTGCCAAACGGTGATTAGTCGATGTGAGGTGATTGCATCATAATCAGGACGAAATGAAAAAGAAATTATCGTCAGCAAAACTACTCGCCATTGTTGTGGGAACTCTCTCAAGTCCTTTTTGCGCCTCAACGATAAGCATGGGGGCTGACTCTCCGTTCGCCTCAAAATCCTCATCATCGCAAGCCACACAAAATGGGGGATGGTTGATGGTCTATAGCGATACCGAACAACAGCCGGACGGCGATGGCTTCCGCTATATTCATACCAGTTATAAAATCCAGACAGCGGATGGCAAATTTACAAAATGGATTAATTTTCAAGGTGAGATGCCAGATAAGGTTACTCTGCCCGGAGGACATTACATCATCCTCGCGCAATCAGAGCAGTACGGTTGGATTAAGATACCGGTCGTCATTAAAACCGGGCGGACGGCGTCATTGCATTTGGAACGCAAGAAAGACTGGGATCAGGATCTTTCGTCCGTTCGAAAATCCGACTTGATCCATTTGCCAAACGGCAACGCCGTTGGCGTTTACGAATGAGGTCTTCATATCAGAAGATGGTCTGATATCAAGAGTCCCATACGTTTCTAAAATACTATAGAGATACTATTTCCTATTTGTAGTTAATTCACGTCGATTTGTGTCTGTCTTCTCACAACAGGCCTACTTGTGGATCACGAATGAAGATTAGAGTTTCGACGTTAAAAGAAATACCAGGAAACAAGATAGCAACAATACCACGAAAGGAATCAAACTATGAGCCGTATTAACCCTGTCAGCTTAGAAAACGCCCCGCCTAAGTCCGACGAAAGTTTCATTGGCGTCAACAAGGCCCTCGGCATTCCCAACATGGTTGCCACCATGGCCCAGTCACCGGCGGTCGCCGGCGCCTATGTGGGCTTCAGTTGGGCTCTCTCCCAAGGAAAGCTTTCTGCCAAGATTCGTGAACGCATCGCACTTGCCGTGGCAGAACAAAATTCGTGCGGCTATTGCCTGGCAGCCCACACGTATCTCGGCGAGAAGGCAGGCCTAAGCAAGGACGAGATCCTGCGCAATCGCCGCGGAACCTCCGCGGAACCGCAGTGCGCTACTGCATTGGCCTTTGCCCGCAAAATGTTCGAGAAACGCGGTCAGGTCACGGATGCCGAGGTTGCCGATTTGCGTCAGGCAGGCTTCACCGCTGGCGAAATCACCGAGATCATCGCGAACGTGGCGTTGAATATCTTCACCAACTACTTCAATACTGCGACCGGGGTGGAAATCGATTTCCCTCTGGCTCCCGCGCTGACTGCCTAAACTAACCAGGATCATACCTCAGGGGAGCCCGGCCTTGCGTTGCACAGACCAAGGCCGGATAACTTTCGTCCTCCTGCAATTCGCACAGGTTTAGTAACTGCCAACTGTGGAGGACGAAGTGCCTGCAATGCCTTGGTGATACTGAGGAATTTCTCCAACTTTCGGAAACACCTGCAGACAGTAGTTCATCATAACGGAGCACTCATCTCATGGTACAACTGTCAGGTTGCGAGAGCCTGATCAAGATCGGCTAAAATATCATCCAAATTTTCTAGCCCGATGGAGAGCCTCACCAGGCCGTCTGAAATCCCGGCCAAACGTCTCGTTTCCGACGACATACCGCGGTGGGTGGAAGATGCTGGCCGGACCACCAAGGATTCCAGCCCTCCGAGGCTGACGGCATGCACGATGAGGCGTAGACGATCAATAAACTGGACAGCCGCCGTCTCGCCTCGCTTGAACTCGAAGGAAAGGAGACCTCCGCCATGTGTCATTTGCTTGCGAAAGAGGGACGCTTGGGGATGGGATGGAAGCTCCGGGTAATGGACCTGTGCGACTTCAGGTCGAGCCGCTAACCAGTTGGCGACACTGAGCGCCTGCCGATTGTGTGTCTCCATCCGCAGGGCAAAGGTGCGTAGTCCTCGAATAACCAACCAGGCATCAAGCGCGTTGACCGTTCCGCCGAGGTTCTTATGGATGGCCCGATGTCGCGACGACAAACCGGTCCGATGAATCAGGCAACCGCCGATCATGTCGGAATGGCCGTTGAGATACTTGCTCAAGGAATGCACGACCCAATCCACCTCGAAATCGAAAGGCTGTTGGTTAAACGGTGTAGCCACGGTGTTGTCCACGATGACAGGGACATTTCCCGCCTTGGCCGCGGCAATCGTTCGCTCAAGGTCGATCAGCCGCATCAATGGATTGCAAGGCGTTTCCAGCAATACGGCACCGGCTCTTGAAACTGCCCTTATCCAAGCTTCATTGTCGGTCGAATCGACCAGTTCGACCGGCAGCCGATAGATATCGGACAGCATGCCAACAAGCTCAAAGCTGCCGCCGTAAATATCACGATGCGTGACCAAAGGGCCGGAACGGCCCTCCATTGCTGCCGTCACGGCGCAAAGCACGGCAGCCGTGCCGGAACTGGTGATGAGAGCCTCCCCGCCGCCTTCAAGCTCTGCGATCATCTGCGCCAATTCCGCCACCGTGGGATTACCAAAACGGGAATAAACATACCCTGCTTTTGATCCCGAGAAAATAGCTTCTGCATCGGCCGAAGATCCCAGCCGAAAGATCGAGGTTTGAGCGATTGAAGGCTGTACAGGCGAATTGGTGACGTTGGTGTCGGGACATCCATGAATGCAATGAGTGGCGAACCCGGTTTTTGGAGGATAAAGTTTCATAGAGGGTGGTTATTGGATTGTGGCTGTCTCGCGAGTTTAATAACGCCTGCACCACGACGAGATTGGAGCTTTGGATATAATGGTTTGTAATTAGACTAGCGGGATTGTCATGGTCGTATGACTTCCGCTTCCGATGCTTGTGCAGGCCGATCTGAGGAGTGAAATCTTCTCATGCTCGGAAACATTGTACTGATACGGTCCGCGCTAAAAAATGGAAGTTTGAAGAAATTGCCGACAGTGAGCTCTGTTTACACCGGAAGGTAGATCATTCATAATTAGGGATCATACTCCGGCTTATGACCGAAGCACAGGCGGCATCCACATGGTAGCCCAAGTATTAGGAACACAGACCGGATCGTTTAAATACCAAGACGGTATAGGGTGTGTTTGCAAAATAAACAGGAACGAAGGATCGGAATAGAAGTGGGGTAATATCCTTCGGCAAGGTTAAAAACCGACCCGCCTCTCAAAAAAAATTACAGACGTATTTTCGGTGTCTCGCCAACTACGTTCCAATCGAAAACCGATACTTTGAATTTTTCCGTCCTCACCTCAGATGCTTTGGTCTCCGTTTTGGCTGGCTCGTTTGGCTTAATGCCTTCCAAGGCCAGTAGACGCTCTGGGTCACCTGCCATGGCTTGGTATGCAGCATCCTTGTCGACCGTCAAAATGGTCTGGCTATCACGGAATCGCGAATTGCTTACATAGGCCTGGTTGAGGTTTCTCCGAGATATTTAGTCCCATTCTTGAAATCTGCGTCGGAGTGATAGGCAGCTTCGTATTAGCGCGGACCGTGTTTACGTTGAAAGACTCTAGCGTTTCTAAAAAAACTCTCACGGCTGTGCAGGGCCTCCGCGATCTCCAGGAAGGCCGCCGACAGACCGTTGCGTTATTTGCACTAACCGCGCAGGCACGACCGAGTCCAATCCTCTGGACATTACCGTGCGAGTCGGCAGCCGGCAGACCTTTACCAGCTCAGGCGCCAACTCCCACTCTAGTCATCGTTAGTTGAGGGGGGCGCTACAGCCGATTCGTTAGTTTACGCTTGTCGCGAACCTCACCTGATACTCTGGTACTGGCATCAAATCGGCTTTCAGCTCTCAGCCCCAAAGGAGGCTAGACTGAAAGCGCCTTAATTTTCTGCGAGTCCCTTCCAACTGAAAAGTGACGTAGAAAACCATTTGCATTTTCCCCTGCCTGAGATGTCAATACTTTAGGCAATGGAGTTTGCCTTCCCAAAAAGTGGAAACCCGCTCTAACTCAGGTTGAGAGCTGATAACTCCTATAAACGCTAACCAGGCGTCTATAGGAGTTTTTTCATGCTTACATATTTTTGGGTTTGCTTAGGTGGTGCGGTGGGAACCGGGGGACGCTTCTGGCTTTCTGCCTTTGTTGCCGAGCGGTTCGGCCAGATATTTCCGCTGGGAACGCTGATCATCAATATCACCGGTTCTTTCGTTATCGGTGTATTTGCCACGTTGACAGCGCCGGACGGGCGTCTGCTGGTTAATCCTGTCTTTCGTCAGTTTTTCATGATCGGTATCTGCGGCGGCTACACCACCTTTTCTTCCTTCAGTCTCCAAACCCTCACCTTGGCCCAGGACGGTGAATGGCTCTGGGCCGGCGTCAACATCATGGCCTCCGTTGGGCTTTGTTTGCTTGGCGTTTACCATTTCCCAAGAACAGGCCATATACGCTCGTGCCAAATGTAAGGGCCTGCCCGTTGAGATTCGGTTTCAGGATTACCGCGAACTAAATGAGAACTTCGACCGGATCGTATCGGTCGGGCAATTTGAACATGTCGGATGCAAGAACTACCGCATCTACATGGATCTCGTTCACCGTTGCTTGATAAAAGGCGGTCTCTTTCTCCTCCACACGATTGGGGAAAATGAATCCTCCAACTCCGGTGATCCCTGGCTGGAAAGATACATTTTCCCCAACGCGATGATTCCTTCGGCAAATCAGATCACCTCAGCCAGTGAAGGCCTCTTTGTGGCCGAAGACTGGCACAACTTTGGCCCCTGTTACGACAAGACATTGTTGGCTTGGCACAGCAATTTTGAAACTGCGTGGCCTGAGCTTAAGAAACGGTACGACAAGCGGTTCCAGCGTATGTGGACTTTCTATCTCCTTTCCTGCGCGGGTGCCTTTCGCGCCCGCTACCTTCAGCTTTGGCAGATCGTTTTTTCTAAAGAAGGCTATCCTGGTCTTTACCCCTCGATTCGGTAGATGCACGCAAGCCCATGGAAATCCTTCGCATCATCTCCATGATTCTCGCCGGTTGCCTAGTCGGCAGTCTCCTGCTCACGGTCAGCAATTTCCAGCCCGATTGCAAGGGCTTCTTTCACCGATGGCTTCGCTTCTTTTGGTGTTACTGTCTGCCGGCTTCGACCTTTCCAGCGGTTATCGCAATTGTGATGCTGATGTGGAGGAGGCCATGACACATGAAATCTTCCTTCGTGGCCTGGTTGTGACCGCGAGTGTTGCTCTCTTATTGGCCATACTTCCCTGGTTTCATCCTTCCTGTCAGCCGTTCCACAAACGGTTTGGCTGGTTTTTCATTCGGTACGCGGTGCCGGCCTATTGCCTCATGCTGATTGGGGAACTCCTTTTTTTGCCAAAACGCTGATAACTCAAAATATGAAAACATCCATCGCTTCCATTCATTCACTCGAAATCCTCGACTCCCGAGGTAACCCCACCGTTTCTGTCACCGTGACCCTGGAGGACGGATCACAAGCTTCGGCTGCCGTACCATCTGGAGCTTCGACCGGAGAGCGAGAGGCGACCGAATTGCGTGATGCAGATCCGAAGCGCTATGGCGGTAAAGGCGTTTTGCAAGCTGTGGCAAATGTCGAAACTGAGATCGCCAAAGCCCTGCGTGGGATGGATGTGTTGAATCAGCGACGGATCGATCATCGCATGCTCGAACTCGATGGCACTCCAAACAAGGCGCGACTGGGAGCAAACGCTATCCTGGGAGTCTCCATGGCCGTGGCTCGCGCCGCTGCCGTGGCCAGCGGGCAACCGCTTTATCGCTATCTCGGGGGAAAAGAAGCGGCACTTCTGCCTGTCCCTTGTTTGAACGTCATCAATGGCGGCAAACACGCGGACAACACCATCGATTTCCAGGAATTCAAAATCGCGCCCCATAACGCCTCTTCCTTTGCCGAAGGCATCCGCATGGCAATCGAGACTTTTCATGCCCTCAAGGGGCTACTTCACAAGCGTGGTCTGAGCACTGGCATTGGCGACGAGGGTGGATTCGCACCCAATCTTAAAAACAACGAGGAGGCCGTTGAAGTCATCCTCGAAGCGATTGAAAAGGCTGGATACAAGCCGGGGCATGACATTTCCATCTGTCTCGATCCCGCCACCAGTGAAATGTGGAAGAATGGCAGGTACGAGTATTTCAAATCAGGAACAGGTTCCATGTCCTCCGATGAAATGATTTTGGTATGGAAGGACTGGACTTCTCGTTACCCCATCGTGCTTTTGGAAGATCCGCTCGGGGAGAAAGATTGGAGCGGCTGGGAAAAGATCACCTCCGAGCTTGGGTCGCATCTGGAAATCGTTGGCGATGATTTGCTCTGCACTAATCCCGCCATCCTTCAGGAAGCGATCAACCGTAAAGTTGCAAACGCCATTCTCATCAAGTTGAACCAGATCGGAACCGTGACCGAGACTCTGGATTGCATCGCGTTGGCAAAGAAGAACAATTATCGCTGTTACATCTCTCATCGGAGCGGTGAAACGGAAGACACATTCATTGCTGATCTAGCCGTGGCAACAAGCGCTGGACACATCAAGACGGGTTCCGGCTGTCGCAGTGAGAGAATCGCAAAATTCAATCGCTTGCTCGCCATCGAAAAGGAGCTCGGAAATCGAGCTGTCTACGCCGGAAAAGAATTGGGATGGGGGAAATAGTCGATCCTTGAAAGGTGAAGTCTTGGCTGTGCAATGCGATACAATCCAATCACTCGTCCTCGGGCTTACAAGCGTCCTGCTCATTACGACGACGGTCGCAATGGATCGGAGCCTGTTTGTCAGAAAGGGAGACTATTGGAGTCGATTCGCCTATCTGGGACTTCGTTACGGATTGGGTGCGTACCTACTCTGGTGTCTCTATGTCTTTCTCCCGTTTCATTTATTCGGCGAACGATAACTTATTCCTGTCGCACTCAACTCAAGCTTGGTTCTTGCAGGGCGCCAAAATGAAAATAAAAACGCTTAGTTCCTCAGTGCTCAACGAAAGCACATTCTACTCATAGGCCCACCTGGCATCGGAAAACCATTGCTGGCGGAGCAGGTTCATCATTCAATCAAATCAACCGTGATTTTCCATTTGTTGGCGAATGACTGACAGGCGTTCTTGCACCAATTCCAACCAGGCGGAAACCGTCGGAGAGGGCTCGCCTTTGGGGCGTATCAGCACAAAGTCAATAACGGGCGAAACGGTGCGCACGGGCAGAATCGTCACGCCAGGTTGATGAAAGCTGCGGACACATCCCGGCACGATTGCCACGCCAATGCCAGCGGCCACTGACAGTAGCAAGGTTTGTATCATGGGTGGTTCGCTGACGATTTGCGGAATGAAGCCAGCCTTGGCGCAAAGTTGCGTCATCTGGTCAAACAGTTTGGGCGCTTCGCTGCGGCTAAACATCACAAAATCATCGCTGGCGAATTTCTCCAACCGAACCTGTCTAACCTGGGCGAGTGCATGGGTTTCCGGAACGGCGAGCATCAGGCAGTCGCGGTAAATCCTTTCTTGCGTAAAATTCTTTTCGTCCGATGCGGCCAGCGCCCGCATGAAACCGATATCAATTTTCTCACTGGCAAAGGCCTGCAATTGTTGTTCTGGTGTCAGCTCATACAAATGCACGCGCACGGCGGGAAATCTTTTGCGGTACGACTGGATCAATTCCGGCAGGAAGGCGGAAGCTCCCGCGCCGACGCAGCCGATGGCGAGCGAGCCGGTTTCGCCACGAGAGGCGCGACGGGCGATCTGTTTGGAAAGTTCCGCATGGGCGAGAATTTCCTTTGCCTCGGATAAGAAAGCGTTGCCAGCGGCTGTGAGCTTCACGCTGCGCTTGGTGCGGTGAAGCAGGGAAACGCCGAGTTCGTCCTCCAGGGATTTGATTTGCTGGCTGATGGCTGACTGGGCCACATGCAATTCCTCGGCAGCGCGGGTGAAGCTCTGCCGCTCAGCAACGGTCACGAAGTATCTGAGATAGCGGAGTTCCATATCCGTGAGAGTAATCGTTTTAACTTATTACTGCGATGGGAAACAGCTATTTCACGAATAAGGAATAACCGAATAGGTTCATCACGTCGCCCGAAGAGCGGTGCGGTAAACAAACCAAGATTAAAACCAACATACCAAATCAAATAATATGAATACTAAGTTCACGTTTCTCCTGCAGTTGAAGGCCAAACCCGGTAAGGAAGCGGAAGTCGAATCGTTCCTGCAAGGGGAGGCCAAGTTGGTGAGTGGAGAGCCCGGCACGATCACCTGGCATGCGGCGAAGGACGAAAGCGAGCCCGGCTCATATTTCGTTTTCGATACCTTCAATAATGAAGCCGCCCGCGAGGCCCACATGAACGGTGAGGCCGGAAAAGAGTTCGTGGCCAATAAGGATCGGCTCTTCTCCGATGTTAAGATTCATCGGCTTGCTGTAGTTGCCCAGAAGTAAGGCCTTGGGGCGGCGCTTTGTAAGCGCCGCCCTACCTCCTTGATGAACACCATAACGTCGCCCGAAGAACGGTGCGGCAAACAAAACAACGAACCAATAAAATAACATGAACATCACCACAAACCTGCTCGATCCTTTGACCCTCGAAAATGCGCCAGCCGCCTCCAAGCCTACCATGGAAGGTGTCCAGAAAGCCTTCGGCTTCATCCCAAACCTGATGGCAGTCTTTGCCAATTCGCCCGAAATGTTGAAAGGCTACCTAGCGTTGGATGCTGAATGGAGTAAAACCTCATTCACCCCGCAGGAACGCACTTTCGCCCTGCTTGCCGCGAGTCTGGAAAATGAATGCGGCTATTGTATCGCTGCCCATAGTACCGTTGCCAAAGCCTTCCTGAAAGTGCCTGCGGAGACCGTAGCTGCCATCCGTGCCGGCGAATCCACTGGCAACAAGAAGACGGATGCGATGATTGCCCTCGTCCGGGAACTTGTTTCCAAGCGCGGCCATGCAAGTCGTGAGGCCATCGATAACTTCCTCGCTGTCGGCTACACCAAGACACAGGTGATGGAGCTTCTCATGGCAGTTGCGATGAAGACCATCAGCAACTACCTCGACCATATCAATCCTGCGCCGCTCGACGCCGCGTTTGAGTCCGAGAAATAATCCGCAGACTAACCTCAACCAGCACCACCATGAACACCCTTACGACGACGCAGGAACTGGATGCGGCTCGCCATCTTTATCGCGGCCACAAAATCCCGAAGCCCGCGTTGAAAATCATGGACGCCGCCACGGCGGAACTCGTAAAGAACTCCGTCGCGAGTCATGCGCTGCAGCCCGGCGACCTCGCGCCGGATTTTATCCTGCCCGACGCGGACGGTCGCGCCGTGCGGCTTTACACGGAATTGGCAAAGGGGCCGGTGGTGTTGGTATTTTATCGCGGTGGCTGGTGTGTGTATTGCAAAATCCATTTGCGCGGCTTTCAAAAGTCACTCCCGGAACTCAAAGCGGCGGGCGCGCAGGTGGTGGCCATTTCCCCACAGTTGCCGGATCAATCGTTGTCCACACAAGAGACGGATAAACTCGCGTTCCCCGTTTTGAGCGACGTTGGCCTAAACACGACGAGTGCATTCGGTGTGGCGTTTGAACTGCCGAAGAGATTGCTCGATCTCTACGCGGACTTTGGTCATCCGTTAGAAAGCTTCAACGGCATAGAAGGCAGCAAACAATTGCCCTTACCTGCGACATTCGTCATTCGTCCTGATCGCACCATTGCTTATGCGCATATCGAAGCCGATTACACGCGCCGATCGGAACCTTTGGAAGTTTTGAACCTCGTCCGCGAACTCTAAAACGTCACTCCCTCAACTTGAAAACCAATACTATGAAAAACGAAGACACGAAGATTGTTTCCGAGAAGTTACCCCACCTGTTTTCTCCGCTCCAGCTTGGAGAGGTGAAGCTCGCCCATCGGGTGGTCATGGCCCCGTTGACCCGTATGCGTTCCGCTCAACCAGGCAATGTCCCGCAGGATATGAACGTTGAATATTACTCCCAACGCGCAACCAACGGCGGCCTGATCATTACCGAAGCAACGCAGATTTCGCCTCAAGGACAGGGCTATCCCGCGACTCCCGGAATCCATTCTGCCGAACAGATCGCAGGCTGGCAGAAGGTGGTAAATGCAGTCCATGACAAAGGGGGAGTGATCTACCTCCAACTGTGGCACGTCGGTCGGATCTCTCATTCCAGCTTGCAAGCAAACGGCGCTTTGCCGGTGGCTCCTTCGGCAGTCCGTCCATCCGGCGACGCTTACACCTCGGATGGGCGCATGGTGCCTTTTGAAACTCCGCGGGCACTGGAACGACAGGAAATCCTTTCCATCGTGGATGATTACAAAATCGCAGCTCAAAATGCACAAAAAGCCGGATTCGACGGCGTGGAAATTCACGGCGCCAACGGCTATTTAGTCGACCAGTTCCTTCGGGATAAGACGAACCTTCGCACGGATGAATACGGCAGCAGCCTCGAAAACCGGACACGCTTCCTGATTGAAGTGGCGCAGGCGGTTGTGAAAGTCTGGGGCGGTGGTCGTGTCGGTTTGCGCTTATCTCCTTTTGGTTCGTTTAACGACATGGGTGACAGCCAACCGATGGAATTGTTCTCGCATGCTGTGGGCAAAATGGCAGCGCTGGGATTGGCGTACATTCATTTGGTAGAGCCACGCCAGGATGAAAGCCCAGGATTCGATACGAGCCGATGGGCTTCCACCCCCATGGGCACTCTTTTCCGTGACAAGTTCTCAGGCGCGATTATCGCTGCCGGCGGATATACCGGTGAATCGGCTGAATCTGCCATTGCGGCGGAACATGCGGATGCCATTGCTTTTGGCCGCAATTTTATTGCGAACCCCGATCTTCCAAAACGTTTAGCCGCGGGAGCCGAATTGAATCGTTATCACCGCGATTCATTTTATGGCGGTACGGAAAAAGGCTACACGGATTATCCATTTCTCGCACAGGTGGTGCCCGTGGAGGACAAAAAGTTTTGAGTTAAAACAAAATACAAAATCAACAATCAATAAGGAGATAACAATGAATAAGGAATCAACAACGAATATTGAATCGACCAAGCCCACTATCGTGCTCGTGCACGGGGCCGTCGAAGACTCGTCGCTCTGGACTCACGGAGTGATCCAAGGGCTCCAACGCGCCGGCTACCCAGTCGCCTGCTTCTCCAATCCCTTGCGGGGCGTGGCGAACGACGCTGCTTATCTGCGTAGCCTGCTCGACACGATCAAAGGGCCCGTGATCCTCGTTTCCCACGCCTACGGCGGGGCCGTCATCAGCCAGGCCGGGGATGACCCGAAGGTCAAGGGTCTCGTCTATGCGGGCTCTCCTATGCCAGGGCTTGGGGAATCTACCAACGATTGTCTTGTACGCTTTCCCGGCGGCGACTTCGCCACGTCCGTCGATCTCATCCCGTTCACCTTGCCCGACGGAACCACCGGCACGAATCTCCTCGTGAAAGCCGACAAGTACGGCTACCTCCTCGCCGCCGACGTGCCTGAGAGCAAGCTCGCCCTGATGATCGCCACTCAACGCCCTATCGCCTTGGCAGCGCTCGATGAACCACTGACATCGGCTGCGTGGATGAGCAAGCCGAGCTGGCAAATCAGGCCCCTGCTGGATCCCGTCATCCCCGTGGAGGAATTTAAGTTCGAGGCCGATCGTGCCCACTCCACCGTCATTGAATTGAACTCTTCGCACGCCATCCCCGTCTCTTTCCCGGACGTCGTGGTCGATGTGATCGAGCAGGCCGCACTCGCAACCACGAAGTAACGGCCGGTCTGTTGAGTGACGATTCCAACGCCGCGTTGGCTGCGGCGTTGGAACCGAGTGATTTAGAGTTCCGGTACGAAACGTCCCGTTGAAAGTGCGATATTGACTATTGCAGCGTGTCTCGCTCTTGCTCTGCAAGAGCGCGCAGATTTGCCATCTTCGGTATAACTGACACCGGTCAAAGCTCATCGGTTATTTGTACCGCTTCACGTCCCGTTTTGGCCTCGCCAACAATCTCAATGTCGCCGTCAGCCTCGACTAATAATCGCAGGCCCTGGCGCACGATGGTATGGTCTTCAACCAAAAGAACGGCGATTCGTTTCACCTTGGATAATTTCAATAGGCTACATCGCTTTTAAGACGACAAATCATCGCCTCATGCGTTATTCCCGCAAAAGGTAGCTCTTATTGATCTCTGCATAACAGACTGACTTATTAGCAAAGATTGTGGCGTGTTAGTTTGTCCAAGTTCTATTTATGGCGAAAAATGACCTGCGTACCATTAACACCGTGCCCGGTTCGCGAAATGCCAAACACAGAGTTACGATCAGCCGTTCCAACCGTTATGGAAG
>JAMFSY010000170.1 GCA_026225555.1 Methylacidiphilales bacterium | reverse complement strand
TTCTCCCGCTGGGCCTGGCGCTCGTCATTCTCGCGGTCATTGTCGGCTTGCTGACGTGGTGGTCGATGAAAGACCGGCGCGTCTTCTTTGCTGCGGGATTCATCGGCGCCACCATCCTGCCGGTATGTAATCTCGTGCCCATCTATCATCCCGCCGCCGACCGCTATCTCTATAACCCGCTGATTGGTCTGGTGCTACTCGTGGCCATCGCGCTGGATACTCCGTGGCTCGCAGCGAAATTTCCCCGGCGCACCCTGACCTCCCTGGTCGGGTTGCTTCTCGTGGGACTGCTCATCCCCATCACGCGGGAACGGGAACGGGTCTGGTCGTCGGAGATTCTCCTTTGGCAAAATACGATGGAACGTAATCCTCGTTCCTTTCCCGCCTGGACGAATCTGCCGGAAGCCCTGCTGAAAGCCGGACGCCTTTCGGAAGCCAAGGCCCGTGCCGAAGCCTCCTTGAAAACGCCCTATGCCACCTGGCCGTGGATCTGGTTCGATTACGCGCTCATCTTGAATCGGCTTGGCGATCAGGCCGGGGCTCAAACCGCCGCCCGCCATGCCCTCGCGATCAAGCCGGACATCGCTGATGTGGATAAAATGGTCGACACCCTCCAAGGCGAACGCGACCTGGAAGAGGAATTTGCTCCTATCGCCGCCTCGCGTTCACGGCCCAATGCGACAATAAGGTAAATATTGTAAAGTGACCGGCAAGAATCGGATCACGTTCTAGACACGCCACGCCGAGCGCGCTATCGTTTTCCCACTATGAGCCAGGAACCTGCCAGCTTCGCCACCGAACCGATTGAATCCCTCGTCCCCAAGACCATCCAGACACTGGTGGTTGATGCGGTGGAAAAAGCCAAGAGCGGCCATTGTGGCCTGCCGATGGGCTGCGCCGATTTCGCCTTCGTGCTATGGACCAAGTACCTCAAGTTCAATCCCGCGAATCCGCACTGGGCCAATCGCGACCGCTTCGTTCTTTCCGCCGGTCATGGCTCGATGCTGATCTATTCGCTCCTGCATCTCACCGGCTTCGAGAAGATGACGCTCGATCAGCTCAAGAATTTCCGCCAGTGGGGCAGCCTCACCCCCGGCCATCCCGAAAGCCACGAAACCGAGGGCGTCGAAGTCACGACCGGTCCGCTCGGCCAGGGCACCGGCAACTCGGTCGGCATCGCCATCGGCCAGAAATTTTTCGCCGCCACTTTCAACACGCCCGACTTCCCCGTCTCCGACCACAAAGTCTACGCCATTGTCTCTGACGGCGATCTGCAGGAAGGCGTCTCGCATGAGGCCGCCGCGCTCGCGGGCCATCTCGGCCTCGACAACCTCGTCTGGTTCTACGACGACAACAGCGTCTCCATCGAAGGCATGACCAGCCTTTCCTACAGCGACGACGTTCCGTCGCGCTTCAAGGGTTATCACTGGCACGTCATTTCCATCAACGGCAATGACCAGCAGCAGATCGACGCCGCGCTGAAGGAAGCCCAGACGATCAAGGGCCAGCCCACGATCATCATCGGCAAGACTATCATCGGCCACGGTTCGCCCAAATTACAGGGCACGCCCAAGGCCCACTCCGACGCCTTCGGCGCGGAGGAAGTCGCCGCGACCAAGCGCAATCTCGGCTGGCCCGAGGACGCGCAATTCCTCGTTCCGCAGCGGGTGAAGGAATTTTTCGCCGATAAGCGCAAAACCTGGGCGAAGGAAGAGGCCGACTGGAACAAGCTCTTTGCCGATTTCAAGGCCAAGAACCCGGAGAAGGCGCAGCTCTGGCAGGACTTCATCGACAAGAAATTTCCCGCCAACCTCGACTCGCTTCTGCCCGTGTTCCCCGCCGGCAAGGCCGTCGCCACCCGCAACGCAGGAGGCGACATTCTCAAGGTTCTCTTTGGCGCGATCCCAAATCTCATCGGTGGCTCCGCCGATCTCGCCCCCTCCACGAAGACCTGGATCAAGGAATTCGGTTCCTTCGAGAAGAATAACTACGGCGGCCGCAATCTTCACTTCGGCATCCGCGAGCACGGCATGGGCACGATCTGCAACGGACTCGCCACGTACAACGGGCTCATTCCGTTCGGCTCGACGTTCTTCGTCTTCACCGACTACATGCGGCCGCCCATCCGGCTCTCCGCCCTCAGCGCCCTGCAGACGATCTACGTCTTCACCCACGACTCCATCTTTGTCGGCGAGGACGGCCCAACCCACGAACCGGTCGAACATCTCGCCGCGCTGCGCGCCATCCCCCGCATCCATGTCATCCGGCCCGGCGACGCCAACGAAACCAGCTACGCCTGGCTCGCCGCGCTTCATTACAAGACCGGGCCTACCGCGCTCACCCTCACCCGCCAGAACATCCCCACCTTCGACCGCACCAAGACGGCGCCCGCCTCGGGCCTGCTCAAGGGCGGCTACACGCTCTGGGAATCCAAGGCGGGCGCGACGCCCGAGATCATTTTCATCGGCACCGGCTCCGAGCTGGCGCTGGCCTACGACGCCGGGCAAAAGCTCGCCGAGCAGGGCAAAGCCGTGCGGGTCGTCTCCCTGCCGAGCTGGGAGCTCTTCGAAGATCAAGACCAGGCCTATCGCGACAGTGTCTTTCCTCCCGCCGTCACCAAGCGGGTCGCAGTCGAAGCGGGCATTCACCAGGGCTGGGAACGCTATACCACCACCTCCGGCAAGTTTGTGGGCGTGGACAAGTTCGGCGCTTCCGCTCCCTACGAGCGCCTGCAAAAGGAATACGGTCTCACCGTCGAGCACGTTCTCGAAACCGCCAAGAGCCTCCTCTAAAATAGGTAGGGATGCGAGTCTCTCGCGTCCGTCGATAAAAAAGCCGCCGCAAGTGATGCGGCGGCTTTTTCGTTTTTGTCTCCCGGTCTGGCGCTGATCCCGTCTGGCTGTTAGTCCTTTTTCCCCGGCGACAACACCACCGTACAGGTCTGCCCCGCCGCGATCTTCACGTCCTTCGGCACCTCGTCGATGTGGATCCGCACCGGAATTCGTTGCGCCAACCGCACCCAGGTAAAGATCGGGTCCACGCTCGCAAGCCCCTGCCCGGTCCCTCCGCCGTTCTGATCCGCGATGCCCCGGCTGAAACTCTCGACATGGCCCTTGATCTCCGGCCCGACGCCCATCAGCCGAACATGGGCATAATCCCCCACGTGAACTCGCGGCAGCTTGGTCTCCTCGAAGTAACCGGCGATCCAAAACGAATCGCTATCGACCACGCTCAGCATGGTGCGTCCCGGTGTCGCGTAATCCCCCAGCCGCAGGTGAAGATTGGTCACATATCCGTTCACCGGTGAAATAACGGAGGTCCGCGACAGGTCCAGCTTCGCCTTGTTGCGCGCCGCCACCGCCTCCTCATAGGCCGCGCGGGCTTGCGTCGCCGTGCTGGTCGCCGAATGCATCTCCTCCGTTCCCACCGCCTGCATGCCGAGCTTCAGGCGGCGTTGCGCATCTTCATCGCGCTGCTCCATATCGACCTTCCGGCTTTGCACCGTCGCTTCGGTCTGTTGCAGGGCGAGTTGATAATCCTCCGGGTCCACCACAAACAGAACATCGCCCTTGTGCACGAACTGATTGTCCACCACTGGCAGCTCCGTGATCTTGCCCGAGATTTCAGCCGCCACGTCCACCACCTCGACGCGGACGCGCCCATCCCGCGTCCACGGCGCGCGCATGTAGTGCCACCAGAAGGCCCAGCCCAGAATCAGTGCAAGCAGGACGACAGCGCCGGTTGTCACCATGCGTCGAAAGGTCGTTTGATCGATGTTCATCATAAATTTTTTATCCCCTAGAAAAGCAACCCAATGACCGACAGAATGATAATGAAAACCGCCGTGTCGAAAAGCGATCGATGCCAGATCCATCGCTGAATCCTGATCCGATCGAACCACATCCGCAGCGGGACAAACAGGACCAAGGCCACAAAAGCGTAGGCTGCCACCGGCGCCACATAAATTCCCAAAATATTGACTTCCTTCATGCTCGTCTCTCCCTTTATGGCGTTAGAAAATTTGGATGCGTGGCGAAGAACGCCTCCATCTCCTCAAAAATTCCGCGCAAGCGCACCCACGCCAGGCGCTCTTCTGGTTCCTGGGGTGCAAAGGGCAGGCGTTCCCGCACAGACCGTATCGTCCGCTCGACGGCCGAGGGATCGCTTTTCAATCGCGTAAACGCCGCCACCACGGTTCGCCCGAGTTCCGCCAAGGCTGGCGTCAACGGTCCATCCCGCAACAATAGGCGCAACCGCAATAGTTCATTGCCCAGATTCAGCGTCTCCAGGCCTCCCTCGAACCATTCATCTGTCGACGTGCCGGAAAGATTGGCCGGGTCGTGCAGGCGATTTACCCGGTCGGCCATGCGCGTCTGCCATTCCCACGGTTGCGGAATGGGTTTCCTGAACGCGAGCAATTCCAACCCGCGCCCAATCCGATGCACCACATAACGCCGGGCTGCGGGTGGATTCGGTGGCAGAAAAAGCTGGTAGGCGAGCACGCCGAAGAGCGTTCCCAGTACAGCGGCCACCGCGCCATTCAAAAAGGTGACCACATTATAGTCCATCTGGTTCAACGGATGCGCGATCGAGAAAAAATTCACACACATGCCCAAGGTTAAAAGGGTTGTCTTCGGATTGGTAAAGAACATCGCCATGGGGATGATGAATAAGCCGATCACCAGGGCGAATAACGGAAAGCCGGTGACATTTTGCAGCAAATAAAAATCGCAGAGAAATCCACTTGGAATGGCAACGAGCGAGCCCCAGAAGAAGGCCATGCCCGCGGCATCGGGACGCGGCGCGGCGGAGAACAGGCTGCAGGCCACCGCCACCAACGTCAGCATGCTCGCGCCCGAGGACCAGGCCGTGGCAATCCAGAACGCCCCCGCCGCCGCGATGGCGATGAAGGCGCGCACACCGTTGATCATCGCCATGCGATGGTCGCGGTGAAAATTCAGGCTCAGGGAGTTGGTGGGAACCCAGCCGCCCTGTAGCCCGCGCCAATCTTGCAAGGCGCCGATGAGATGGCGAAGGATGTCGTCCAACCGGTCGAGCAGGATCCGCTCCGTGACAACTATCTCAATGGCCGACGGACTCAGCTCCGGCTTAAGCTTGTGCCCCTCTTTCCTTAACCGCTCCAGTTCCTTTTCCCAAGCCTCTTCCCGCCCTTCCCTCAAATAATTTCCGCCTTGATTCGCGATCACGGCGGTCTCCTCCAGCAATTTCGCCAATCGCGGATCAAGAGGAGTCGCGGCGCGAACCCGTCGCGCATCCAGCGAACGCTTGGCGGCGTAAGCGCCGAAAAGATGGGCCAGTAAACTCCGCGCCCCATCGGCATGGATCCGGAATGTCGCGGACTCCGCCGACGCAAATCCGATCTCCGCATCGAGCGCGATCAGCTCCATCGTCATCGGCATGCCCAGCTTCACTTTTTCACGCAGGGCGGCCTCAGCGGGAAAAGCCGCGCGGCGACCGGCCAGGGCAATCACCTCCTGCAATCGGACCATGGTCCTGCGCCGCGTGTCATGCCGCGCGAAGAGAGCGGTGACCAGCATGGAACAGGCGATGCCGATAATCGTGGCGGAGCCGCGCGCCATCGCGATGGTGAAGATCTGGTTGGGATTATCGAAGACACCGAGCGATACAATGGCCGCAGTGTACCCGGCGAGTACCGCGCCATAGGCCATGAAATTGCGCAACAGATTGGAAATGACCGTGGTCACGGCGGTCCAAACCCCCAACGCCGCGATGAAGAGCTCCGGCGTTTGCGCGAACAATGCGATCAAAACCACGCCCATCGTCGAGCCGATCAGGGTTCCGACGATCCGATAGAAGCCCTTTGAGATCGCCATGCCCGGCGTCGGCTGCGCCACCATCCAAACCGCCATGGCCGCCCAAAAAGGCGAATCAAGCTGAAGATAAAAAGCGACAAAAAGCGCGAGAACCGAGGCCAGCCACGAGCGCAACGAAAATGCCAAAGGGCCGCGCCATTTCGCCGGCACGATATTCCACCCGTCCCAGGCGCGCCAAGTCTCAGCGTTCAGGATCGCAGCCATACTCCCTCCCCTAGAACGTTTGCTCCTTCTCTCGAAAGAGCAGGTTGAACGTGGTCAGCGAGCCGTAGGATTTGGTGATGTAATGCTGCAATTCCATGCGTTCGGCGTCATTCAACTTCGGGTGCGAATTGATTTTCTGTTCCAGCACGCGCAGGTTGTCCCGCACCAAAACAATCTTGCGGAAGAAAACTTCCAGCTCGAGTTCCTTTGTCGCCAGCGCCGCATCGTTTGGATGCAGGACCATCTTGCCGCCGTGCCAGCGTGGAGCGAGTTGCGGCGAGAGGGCATCATCCTCGACCTTCAGGTTCAACCTCTCCACCGTCGAGTCCACCACCTCCGCAATGAAATCGCGTAGCGGCTTGTCGAGCCCTTCGACATGCGCCCGGGGTTCAGCGGGTTTCAACTCGGCGACCTGCTCCTCCGTCAGCGTCTTGCGACCCTCGTTGAAAAGGACCTCCGCCGTTTTCTCGGTCAGAACTTTGACATCGCCCAAGCCCAGAGCCGGGTGCAAAACCTGCAAGCCGGGACGTAAATCGACCATTTTCATGGGGCGACCCTAAACGCTTTCTTTCTCCTCCGCGAGCGCAAGCTGAGCCCGTCATTGCCAGCGGAATCCGGCCTGCTAGTAACGAGTATGCGCCTCTTCCTCTCCCTCCTGGCCGCGACCAGCCTGTTCACTCTAACCCCCATGAAAAGTCCCGCCGATTCCGTCACCTCCCTCTACGACCTCAAGGTAAACTCCCTCGACGGCCAGCCCGTCGATCTCGCCCGATATCGCGGCCATGTCACGCTCGTGGTCAATACCGCCTCCAAGTGCGGCTTCACCCCGCAGTACGCGGGGTTGGAGAAGCTCTACCAGAATTATCAGTCTCAGGGCATGGTCATCCTCGGCTTTCCGGCCAATGATTTCGGCCATCAGGAACCGGGCACGGCGCAGGAAATCGGAGCGTTCTGCACGCTCAAATTCCACGTTACTTTCCCCATGTTTGAAAAGGTCGTGACCAAGGGCCCCGGCCAGTCGCCCGTTTACCAATTCCTCACCACCGGCTTTCCCGCTCCGACCTGGAACTTCTGCAAGTACCTCGTCGATAAAAACGGCAAGGTCCTCCAGGAATTTCCCAGCAAGGTCACACCGGAAAGCAAGGAGCTCACCAGTGCGATCGACGCGGCACTGAAGAGCTAGGTGACTTTCCGGTTTGAATAGTTGCATCAAAGCGCCGTCATCCTGAGCCTGTCGAAGGATCAGCCTCCGTTGGCTTCCACTTTCCGCAAGAACAGCTCCTTCGCTAAATTCTAGTATCTGCCGGAAGCTGATCCTTCGACAGGCTCAGGATGACCGGCTTTGGAGCGGCTATCCGGAGAAAAAACCGCTTTAGCCCTGCGACCGCCTCGTCCGCAAGTTTACATCTGTTCGACGACTTCGATGCCGAGCAGATTAAGCCCCTGCCGCAGGGTCCGCGCCGTCAGGTCGCAGAGCACCAACCGGGAATCGCGCACCGGTGGTTCGGCGATCAGCACGGGACACGCCTCGTAGAATTTGTGGAAGAACGTCGCCAGCTCGAAGAGATAAAGACACAGGTAATGCGGTCGATATTCCTCCGCCGCCATGAAGATCGAGTCGGCGAAATCGAGTAACTTGCGGCTGAGCGCGAGTTCCGCCGGCTCGGTCAGAATCACCTCGGCCTGCGGGGCCTCGGTCAATCCGGCCTTGCGGAAAATGGCGCGGATACGCACGTAGGCATTCTGAAGATAGGGCGCGGTGTTGCCATCGAAGGCGAGCAGCTTTTCCCAGGTGAACACGTAATCGAGATTCCGGTTTTGGGCCAGGTCCGCATATTTCAACGCGCCCAAACCAACGATCCGGGCCAGAGCGCCGCGCTCGTGCTCGTTCATTTCGGGCCGCTTCTCGGTGAGAATGGCTGCGGCCCGTTCCTCGGCTTCCGCCACCAGCGCACGCAGTTTTACGTTTTCGCCCTCGCGCGATTTGAAGGGCTTCTTGTCCGGCCCAAGAATCGTGCCGAACCAGACATGCTCCAGCTTCATCTCAGTGTAGCCCCAGCGGCGCGAGGCTTCGAAAAGCTGACGGAAGTGCATCTGCTGCCGGCCATCGACGACATAGATCACGCGCTCGGCATGGAAGTGGTCGTGCCGGTAACGGATGGTCGCAAGGTCGGTCGTGGCGTAATTGAAACCGCCATCGGACTTACGGACCAGCAGCGGATTGTCGCGAAATTCACCCTTGTCCGAGACGAGAAAGGGATCGTCTTTTTGCGGCAGGGTGCCGTCGGAAAAGATGGCGACCGCGCCTTCGCTTTCGCGGGCGATGCCCTTCTTTTGCAACTCGGCCACGACGCCCGGCAGCATATCGTTATAGAAACTCTCCCCCAGCGTGTAATCGAACTGCACGCCGAACCGCTGGTACATCACGTCGAGCGCTGCCAGGGAGTAGGTGCGGAATTGCTCCCACAGTTCGCGGTTTTTCGCATCGCCCTGCTGAAGTAAAACCAGCTCGCGCTTGGCCGCTTCGCGCACAGTCTCGTCCGTCTTGCTCTCTTCCTGGATGCGCCGGTAAATGCCTTCGAGGTGGCCGAAGGGATCCTGCCGTAGTTTCTCGGCATCACCCTCGCGCTTGTAGCCGTAGAGGATCATGCCGAAGCCAGTCCCCCAATCGCCAATGTGATTATCGGCGACAACCTTGTGACCGATGAAGCAATAGAGCCGCGCGAGCGCATCCCCCAGGACCGTGCTGCGGAGATGGCCGACATGCATTTCCTTCGCGATATTGGGGCCGCTGTAATCCATGATCACCGTTTCCGGTTTGACGACCGTCGGCACCCCCAAACGGCCATCGGCGGCGCGCGCCCGCACCTGTTGGGCGAGATAGGCCGGCTTCAGCCGAAAGTTGAGGAAGCCGGGGCCCGCGATTTCCGGCGCATCAGCGATGTCGCTGAGATCAAGCGCCGCGATCAATTGGGCGGCGACTTCGCGCGGATTGGCCTTGGCTTCCTTGGCCTGCACGAGAGCGGCGTTGGTCTGGAAATCGCCATGGCGCGAGTCGGGACAGGGCCGGACATAAGGTCCAGGCGGAACGGGCGAAAACGCCTTGCCGACCGCGAGCGCCACACGGGCTTCCAATTCCTGACGGGGGGTATTCATGAAGGACGAAACGTTAGCGTCAAAGGCCGTCGGTTGTCACTCCTCCGGCAAAATTGGTGGTGTCCTAATTTGGAATCTGCGCAGCGGTTTACGCGGTGATGCTTGCGGGTGGAATTTTTTCTTCGGACGCCTCTTTCGTCAAAGGGAACACATAACTGGCATCAACCGCGACACGATTATTGTGTCTTCGGAGTGGGAGGACCGCCCGCGCAAGGGCAAGAGCTAAGAAGGCGGATTAATTTTAATTAAGATCGAAGACTCGGGTTCGACTGTTCTGGTAAATCTAAGCCATACCGGAAGAGCGGGGACTCCCTCTCCCGTAATTACAACTTTCAAAAGGTAGTCTTCCGGCTTTAAAAACAAGTCTCTTACGTCTAGGGAAGCGGGGGGATTTCTTATTCGCATTGATACTCCCGAAAAGACTATTTGGAGGATATCCAATCTCTCGGGCGAACCATTAAAAATCGTTTTTGCAAAGTCCTCCGTCTGGTCGCCTACAAATGGGATTTGAAGTTTATGGTGCAATACATTTTGGCCGCCCGTCCTTATTTCCTCAACGAATGCCGTACAGTTTTTGATAAAATTCGGTTCCGTTACCAAAACTATTATTCTGAAATAGAGAGCTTCTCCTATAGGTCCTCTTCTTCCTGCGTTATCCTGCCCAAATAGGGTTTCTGTGGTCTTACACCAAGGATCGGCACTATCGCATTTGCTATCAAATCGTGGGCGCTGCCGCTCGTTGAGATCATCCCACTGGCCAAAGGCGTGCCAAAATGCAACAGCTGCAATGGAAGAAAGGCCCACAATACTTACATACCAGCCGTTCGCCGACATCCATAGCTTGAGAGCTTTAAGGCTCGTTTCCTCTGGCAACAAATAAGCCGTTACTAACGGGGAGACGGCTACCAGGAGACAACTTCCCAGGGGCAGCCAGTCGAGTATCTCGGAATGGCCTTGCTTTGTCTTCACAAGACACATCCTGATAAACTGGAATAACCTAAAGACTTTTTTGCCCATAGTTCACGATAGTGAACTAAAACCAAGGTGGCGTCAGGCGATAATATCGAGGCGAACGGAGCCTGAAAACTGTCAGCAACCTCGCATCCGACAACTCAAATTAGGACACTACTAAAAATTACGCCTGCTCTTGTCTCCATTCCTGCTGCGCCCAGGTCCACCCCTGCAGGATTTCCCGGCCCGTGAAAAGATAGCTCTGCTGGATCCGATGCCAGAAGAGACTTCCGGCCGAGGAAAGATTGTGGCTCAGCAAAGTGAACAGGATCAGGAACGCGAAGAAATTGATCAGCGCGATAATCACCCAGGAAAAAACAAAGCCTTCACGGGAAAGATCCGTTTGCCCCATGTGCATCATGCTCCAGGTAAAAGTGACGTGGAACGCCCAGAAAAGCCCGATGCCAAAGTAGAGCACCGGCAGCCATTGCCCGAGCGGATGATAAAAATCGACGGTCAACCAAAGGGCCATCCAGATCAACGCGTAAATCGGCACGAAATAAGGCGAGAGCGAAATCCACCAGTTGACCCGGTCGGTCATGACGTGGCCGCCTTGGGAGGTGACCTTGAAAGCGGTGACCCTTCCACCCGCGAGCATGGCCGCCAGCGCGTGGGTGAATTCATGACCCAGCACGTAGAGCCACATGGTGCGCGGCAGCAGCATAAAGATCACCAGCCATGCGACGAAGCCGGCCCCGAAGCTGGCGAACCAAGCTTCCCGCCATTGGCCGGCCGGAACTGATACCCGCGCCAGGTCGATCATCGTCCAGACCTCCGCCCCGACGAGTGGGATGAGCACCAGCGCGATCAGGAATTTGAGGAACTTTAAGGCCATAGGAAGTTTCAAAGTAAATCGACCGGATCCACATCGAGCGTAATCCGGATGTCATCCGGCCACGCGCGATCCATGAAAAGAGGGCGCAGCCGCGGCGTCACGGCCGTGATCCGGCGCGTGCGCAGGAAAATCTGGAACCGATAACGGTCCTCGATCCGGGCAATGGGCGCGGGCGATGGCCCGGTGATCTCGGTGTCGGGCAGCTTGAGCCGCTCCATTTCCCGCGCCAGTTGTTCGATGACGAAGATCGTCTTTTCCTCGTTGCGCCCCCGCGCGGTGACGAGGATGAAGCGTTCATAGGGCGGATAATGGAGGCTCTGCCGGAATTCGAGTTCCTGCTCCGCGAAGCCGGTGTAATCGTGATGCCGCGCGAACTGGATCGCGGGGTGAAAAGGTACGCGGGTCTGGACGAAAACCTCACCCGGCAACTGGCCGCGCCCGCTTCGGCCGGAGACCTGCATCAGCAGTTGGAAAACACGCTCGCTGGCGCGGAAATCGGGAATCTGCAGCGCGAGATCCGCGTTGATGATCCCAACGCAGGTCACGCGGGGAAAGTGAAGCCCCTTCGCAATCATCTGCGTGCCGACGAGGAGATCGATCCGTCCCTCGGCGAATTCACCCAGCGTCTTCGCGTAGGCGTCCTTGCCCTTCATGTTGTCCGAATCCATGCGCGCAATCCGGGCCTTGGGAAAGGCTTCGACCAGCGCTTGCTCCACTTTTTCCGTGCCGCTGCCCGTGTATTTATAGGGCGCAAATCCACATTGCGGACAGGCATGGGGAACGCTCGCCGAGTGATCGCATAAATGGCAGCGCAGCTTCGCCGCCTGCCGGTGAAAGGTCAGGGCCACACTGCAATTCGGGCACATTTCCACATGGCCGCATTGCGGGCATTGCAGCGAGGAGGAATAGCCCCGCCGGTTGAGAAAGATGATGGATTGCTCCTGGCGATCGAGCCGGAGCTGGATCGCCTCGATCAGTCGCGGCGCGACGAGCACCGGCGGAGAGCCCTTCTTGGCCGCCGTGCGAATATCGAGAATATGGGTGGTCGGCATCTGCCCCTCCTCCACGCGGGCGAGAACTTCGGCCAGGCGATATTTGCCCTCCTTCGCGTGATGGTACGATTCGAGCGATGGCGTGGCGGAGCCGAGAACGACGGCGACCCTCGCGAGATGCCCGCGCATGACCGCGACATCGCGCGCGTGATAGTGGGGCGCTTCCTCCTGCTTGTAGGAGTGCTCATGCTCTTCATCGACCACGATGATCCCGAGATTTTCCAGCGGCGCGAAGACGGCAGAGCGCGCGCCGATGACGATGCGCGCGTGCCCGGAGCGGATGTGCTGCCATTGATCGTGACGCTCGCCCGAGGAGAGATGGCTATGCAGAACAGCGACGCCAACTTTCCGCCCGATGAAGCGGGCCCGGAATCGCTCGACCGTCTGCGGCGTAAGCGCAATCTCCGGCACCAGCACCAGGGCGCTTTTTCCCAGCGAAAGAATATGGTCGATCGCCTGCAGATAGACCTCCGTTTTGCCGCTGCCGGTGACGCCGTGAAGCAACACCACCCGCGGCTTCTCGGCGGCGATTTCCTCCCGGACCATGGCGAGAGCGGTGATCTGTTCCGCGTTCATCTCGTGCGCAACCGATTCCACCACGGGTGAGTGCAGGAAAGGGTCGCGGTCCTGCGTGCGGGAGGCGATGGAGACGAGATTCCGCTCGGCCAAGCCTTTCCATGTCGCCGCGCTCAAACCGGAAGCCTGGCTCAACTCCGCCAGCCAGCCGGGGCCGTTTTGCTGGATATAATCCCACGCGGCCCGTTGGGCCTTCGCCTTTTTGAGGACGACCGCCACTTCTTCGTTCAGGACAGCGGTCAAGGGTTCAACCCAAAGGCGCTGCTTAAAGGCGGCGTCCGCTTTCCGCACTGCCTTGGGTAGCACGCTCATCAGCGCGACGGTGAGCGGCGCGCAATAATACTGGGCTATCCATTGCGCCAACTCGATCAGGCTGGCGGGCAGGAATGAGCCGGAGCCAAGAACTTCCGTGATGGGTTTGAGCTTTCCCTCAAACGGCTCATTGGGGAAATCGACCACATAGCCGACGAGTTCACGCGAACGAAAAGGCACGCGGACCTTTGCGCCGAGCGTGACTTGAGCGGTCAGTGCTTTCGGGATCTCGTAATCGAAAGCGCGATCAAGCGAGACTTCGGGAACAACGCGAGCAATGCGAGCCATGGGCACCCCGAATCTACCGCAACGGAGGGCACCAGGGCCACATCTCCTTACAAATGCGTTACTGCGTCCAGTTCGAAATCCAGGGAGCGACGTTTGTCAAAGTCAGATCGCCGCCCGTTGACCACATATCGAAAAAGCCCGCACCGTTGACGGGAGGAGCATTCGTATCGGGGGAAGCATAATAACCGTAGGAGTAGCCAAAGGGGTCCTGCACATAGGTCGATCCCGAACCAGTGCCCGTTCCCTTGACGTTTCCCAGTTGGTTGGCCTTGAAACTCATGTAGTATTTGTTCGGCGGCGTACTGGGTAGGTCAGTAAAGTTGGTTTTTCCCGAAAGGGCCTCATACAGCGCCTGCGAGGAAGCTTGGTATAACCCGAGGGAAGCCAATCCCGTGTATTGATTGGTCGAAGCGAAGGTGGGGGGATTATAGCTATTCGTCCAAGGGTAGATACCATTGTCCGTTTTGTAGCTTTCCAAAGCCGTGCTCACCGCCTGAATTTCCGACTTGGCCCGGGCACGGGCAGCCGACTTCATCACGCCTTCCGCCGCCGCTAGCGTCAGCGCAGCCAGAATGGCAATAATCGCGATAACCGTCAAAAGCTCGATCAGGGTAAAGGAACTAAGGCCGTGCCCGCGTCGCACCGAAAAAGAAAAACGCATAGAGGCCTAGTAAGTATGAATCCAGAAGGCTGGTGTTTTACTGGCCGCCTCTTTGGGAGGAAGACTGGAAGTATCGCAGTCCGCCCAGATCGCAGCCCCTTGGGTGACGCCCTGCGTGATGGGAGTAGACGCTGTCTGACCGGTGCCCCAAGTGGTAAAATTAGGCAGGCTGATTCCCCCGCTCGATCCAACCAATCCATCATAGTCGGAGTCAATGGCGATATAGAAATAGGAAGGATTCGCGACCGTGGAGAAAGGGCTGATCAAAATTCCCAACTTATCGACGTCACCAGGCTTGGGAGTCATGTAGGCAATCTGCCGGGTGTTGGGAACGTCGGACGTGCTGCTCGTTCCGTTGCTGGTGGGGGTAGACGCGTTCATATTGCCGCACAAGGCATAGAAAAGACCCTGCTGGCTCGTATCGGCATCCGAATAATACTTGTCGGTAGTCGTGTTGGGAGGAACTGGATAAACGCCGTATTCGGTATAATAATTGATGATCGCCGTCTGAATCTGCGTGGCCGTATTACTGGCCTTCGCTCGCTTGGCGGCATTGATCGCGCCACCGGCGGCTACTGCCACGACGCTCGCCAGAATGGCGATAATCGCGATAACCACGAGAAGCTCGACCAGCGTAAAACCACCGCGTGAAAACGAAGAAGTACGAATTGAATTTTTCATGATCTAAAGAGAGACGGGATAGCCTTAAATGGAAAATAACTCACCCGTGACTTTTACGCGAGCGGTTTTGTGGTCCAGCGATACGAAAAGGCTTAAAAACTAGCGGTTTTTGTCCAATTCCTTTTCCAGCCGTTCGGCGACCCATTGCTTCAGCATGCTCTGGTAGTTGAGGTAGCGCTGGCGGGCCAGGCGCTTCAGACGCGAGAGCATCCGGGGATCGATGCGCAAAGTGATCGTGGTCGATTCGTTGGTATCCGTACCGACGAGCGAGGTCTGCATCAACCTCTGCCCAATCTGGTTCTTCTCCCAAAACTTGGCCTCTTCCACCATGTTGGGGAAAAGGGGCACACTCTCCCAATCGGTAATAACGGTGAGACTCATTTAGGTATATTCCTGGCTCTTGCGTTCGTAAAAATAGGCCTCTTCCTCCGTCATCAGGCGCGCCATGACGACGCGCACCACTTTGCCAGTGGAGGTATAAACGGCAAAGATCCCCTTCCCCTCGGCGCTCGCACCCAGGCTGAAGAAGCGATTTTGCGACGCAAACCGATTCGAGTCGGGCATCAATCGCAAACTGAACGGATCCTCAAAGCTCTCCGCAATCTCCTCGGCTGAGAGCGTTTCCGCCTTATAAAGTGTCCAGTCGAATTCCATCGTGCCCACACGCTACGAACCTTCCGCGTGCAGGGAAAGATCAAAGAATGGTGCCGTCGCGAATAATGCCGTTTTTCGGTACAACCACGATCCCGTCGCGGATATAATAGTTGTCGCCGTCGTAATTCTCCGGCTTTCCTTGCGGCGAAATGCGGACGTTTGCGCCAATGCGGGCGTTCTTGTCGATGATGGCGCGCTCAATATGGGTGTTCTTCCCCACCCCGAGGGGCGGAATGCCTTTGGCGGCGGCGGCTTCCATTTCACGGGGAGTTTCGTAATCGTCGTGGCCCATCAGGATGGAATCCTTAACGACGGCGCCCGCTTCAATCCGGCTGCGAATGCCGATGACGGCATGGTCGATCGTGGCATCGACGATGACGCAACCATCGGAAATCACGGCGCGATCCAGCTTGCCGCGCACGATCTTGCTCGCCGGCAGATAACGCGCATGGGTGTAGATCGGTGCCTGGGTGTCGAAGAAATTGAACTTGGGCAATTCGTTGGCCAGGTCGAGATTGGCATCGAAGAAGGCCTTGATCGTACCGATGTCCTCCCAATACCCCTGATAGATATAGGCGAAGATATTACCGCCCTTGATCAGATTCGGAATGATGTGCTTGCCGAAATCGACGTGCTTACCCGCCAGCGCCTTTTCTAAAACGACGCGGTCGAAGACATAAATTCCCATCGAAGCGAGATAGAGATCGCCCGTCGCCTGGATGTTCATTTCCGCCAGCGTGCCGGAATCGACCTTGAGCGTGTCGAGCATCGCCGGATCCTGCGGCTTTTCCTCGAACCTCGTGATTCGCTCATCCTGATCGATCTGCATGATGCCGAAGGAACCGGCATCGCATCGGTTCACCGGGATGGTGGCAACCGTGACTTCCGCGCCCGATTGGATGTGCTGCTCGATGAGCTGCTGCAGGTTCATCCGGTAAAGCTGATCGCCGGAAAGGATGAGGACGTACTTGTGCGGCGAATTCGCGAAGTGCTGGAGGTTCTGCCGGACGGCGTCGGCCGTGCCTTGGTACCAAGCCGTGCTGGAGGGGGTCTGCTGCGCCGCCATAATCTCCACGAAGCCGTCGGAAAACTCATCGAAATGGTAGCTCTGCTGCACATGCCTGTGCAGGGAGGAACTGTTGAATTGCGTCAGCAAAAAGATGCGTCGCAGTCCCGAATTCAAGCAATTACTGATCGGAATATCGACAATGCGATACTTCCCCGCCAGCGGCACGGCCGGCTTGGAGCGGTCCTTGGTGAGCGGAAAAAGACGCGTGCCGGCACCGCCGCCCAGGACGACGGAGATGACTTCACGGGGAAGAAAAACAGCAGAACGGGAATGCGATTCCATAAATCGGAACTTATGCGACCCCACCACTGTTGCCAACCCTTACCCGAGCTTAAGGGAGCGTTTTTTCCTTTTTGGCACAGAAGGGAAGAAATCAGGAACCACCTTAAGGTCAGGATGCTCAGGAATTTCTCCCCTCACCGTTTCGCCGTTGTGTTCTGTCGCCTTGACGCTTCCCGCCGGTCATGGGAAAAAGGAGGGCTATGTGTGGAATTGTTGCGTATCTTGGAGACAAGGAAGCACAGCCCCTTCTTCTCGAAGGCCTGCGCCGCCTCGAATACCGAGGCTATGACTCGAGCGGCATTGCGATTCTGAATGGCAAGGGACTCGAAACCGTCAAGAAAGTCGGCCGCATCCAGAACCTGGAAAACGCCCTCGCCCTTCATCCATTGCACGGCAGCCTGGGCATCAGCCACACCCGCTGGGCCACTCACGGCAAGGCGACCGACGTCAACGCGCACCCCCACATCGACGCCTCCGGCAAGCTTGCGCTCGTCCATAATGGCGTGATTGAAAATTACAGCCTTCTGAAGCGGAAGCTCGAGGAAAAAGGCCTGAAGTTCCGCACCGAAACCGATACCGAGGTGCTCGCTTTCCTGATCGGCTTTCATTTCGATTCCCTCGACGCCGCGATGGACAACCGGCTCGAGGTCGCCGTCATGGAAGCCTTGCGCGAAGTGACCGGCACCTACGGCCTTGTCGCCGTCCATGAAGACCAGCCCGACATCATGGTCGGCGCCCGGCGGGGCAGCCCGCTGGTCCTGGGCATTGGGCCCCATGAACATTTCCTGGCCAGCGACGTCTCCGCCATCGCGGCGCACACCCAGACCGTGGCGCATCTCCGCGACTTCGACGTCGTCACCATCGATCGCCAAGGCTACCGCCTTAAATCGCTCTCGCAAAATCAGGCCGGTCTCGAGATCAGCCAGATCGATTACCAGGCGGCGGAAGCGACCCTCGGAGATTTTCCCCATTACATGCTCAAGGAAATCTTCGAGCAGACCATGTCGGTCCAGAACGCCGTCCGAGGCCGCCTCAATCTTGAGGAGAGCACCGCCCAACTCGGCGGCCTCAACCTGACACCGCAGGACCTGCGCGAAATCGACCGCATCCTCATCACCGGGTGCGGGACTGCGATGCACGCCGGGATGGTGGGCGAGTACATCATCGAATCGCTCGCCCATGTCCCGGTCGAGATCGATTACGCCAGCGAATTTCGCCTGCGGAACTCCCCGCTCGACCGCCGCACCCTCGTGCTCGCCGTCAGCCAGAGCGGTGAGACGGAAGACACGCTCGGCGCGCTCCGCGAGGCCCGACGCAAGGGCCATCGCGTGCTCGGCATTTGTAACAATGTCGCCAGCACCCTCGCGCGAGAAACGGATGGCGGCGTCTACATGTATGCCGGACCGGAGATCAGCGTGGCCGCGACCAAGTCTTTCACCTCGCAGGTTGTCATTTTCGTCCTGCTCGGCATGTTGCTGGGCCGCATGCGCTTTCTCTCTGCCTCCCAGGGACGCGAAATGATCGAGGCCATCGAGGCGCTGCCCGACCAGATCACCACGGTGTTGCGCCAGAGCGACCATATCCGGCAGGTCGCGGAGAAATATCGCCATTCGAAATCGATGCTCTTCTTTGGCCGCCAGATGCAATACGGCATCGCGCTCGAAGGCGCGCTGAAGATGAAGGAGATCACCTACATTCACGCCGAGGGTCATCCGACCGCGGAATTGAAGCATGGGGTCATCGCCCTCATCGATGAAAACACACCCAGCGTCTTCCTCTGTCCCCGGGATGGCGCCTACGACAAGAACATCAACAATCTTCAGCAAGTGCGGGCACGCAAGGGTCCGGTCATCGCCGTCGCGACCGAAGGCGATACCGAGATCCAAAATCACGCCGACGACATTTTCTTCATCCCTGACGCACCCGAATACACCGCGCCGATCCTGAGCGTCATCACGCTCCAACTCTTCGCCTACCACATGGCCGTCATTCTCGGCCGCGACGTGGACAAGCCCCGCAATCTGGCGAAATCGGTAACGGTGCCGTAGTCTTCTCAGTAAGCGTTTTTATAACGTGGAACGAGGCACAGAAGTTGTTAAGGAATCAGGGGTGGAATGTAAGTTGTTAACTTTGAGCCTAAGTTGTTAAACTTTATTTTAAGGAGTTTTCTCCTCTGTCGGTGGGTATGCTCAAGCTACATTATTTACCTCCAGCGCTCCCAGATGAGCATTTTGCCTCATTTCTGGCGCGCGCTGCTGAGCGCGATGGTTTGGTCTCAGCTTATGATTTTCAAACTATTGGAATCAGGAGCGCACGCTTCGTCACATCGGTAAAGCGTCTGATCCCGTGCCTTCCCGCTTCCAATATCACGCTGCGATCCTTGATCCAGGAAAAATGTATCTTTCCGTTTTACGCTCCCTTTATCTCCTCGTCGATAAGACTGCGACATCTACGCTGGGCTTTTGAAGGTGGCAGAACTGGAGATATTCCCACCCCAGCAGCACATCGTCCCCTTCGTCCACGAACCTACCGTCTGTGTCCCAAATGCGTCGAAGAAGACAAACACCGTTTCGGTGAACCTTACTTTCACCGTCGCCATCAGCTAGAAGGCATCGACGTTTGTCTTAAACATCAGCTCATTTTGCAGGACACCAACTGTATGATCGATCGTCCGCGGCTAGCATTTAGATAATCGCTTTTATGAGAATGAACCGAGGCTAAATCTCCCACTCTTTCCGTACATTCTTCGGAAAGTTGTACTGTTTTGAGCGGATTCCAGAATCAGCAATCTTATTTTCCACGAATGCCTTGATACGTTCCCAGTCCGTATTTTTACCTATTAAAAACGGGGAAATGAATTTTGAGGACAACGCGCTCAATTTTGCCACCTCGGGCTCGATCTTTTCACGGCTGTTTGAGCGTACTGTTTCAAGCTTGGCGCCATAAAATTCCGTAATAACTCCAAGGCCTATCTCTCCTTGCAATTCGGAGGGATCTACAGACTTAGAACTCGTGGGAACCGCAGTAACGAGGATGTCGATTCCGTGGCCGGTTCCTAATCGTACCCTTAAAGTAAATGAGCCGGAGACAATTTCGTACATGCCTTTGGCAGGATGTCCAAGATTCGATCCCAGTCCTTCAGCTAGCGGTTTAAAATGAACAGTGACCGCTCTGTCAAACTCTGCAAGTGATTCAGCGTTCATGTTAGTATTTAAGCGTAGCTTTAGCGCCATATTGTTCAAGCATCGGCAATTCTAGATCGAGATATCCACCCGTTCGGTTCGCCGCCTGATCGCCAAAGGCGATCTTCCCCAGCCGGTGAAAGTCCTCAGTTCACCCAGACTGTACCATTCCGACGTCACAACCTACCTCGAAAAGCTCAAACAAAAGCGGGATCAGGACGCCCGCAAATAGAAAGACCTTTATGATTAGCATGATTTATCGCCGCAGACGGACAGTGGACGGAAAGATCGAAATGGCCCGCCTTTACCGTGGTCGTTATCGGCTCGAAGGAGATGCCAAAATTACCGAGGTTCCCCTGCATACCGCTGACAAGCGAGTTGCCCAGCAGCGCCTCGAACAAATCATCCGCGAAAGGCAAATGGAGCAATCGGGCATGCTCGCCCCCGAAAGCCTCCGTAAAGCGGCCCAGTCACCCTTGGAAGAGCATTTAAACGGTTACATCGCGGACCTGAACGCTTTGGACCGGGACGACCAGTATATCCACGATCTCGAAACCCGCATTCGCAGGCTCATGAAGGAATGTCCCTGGACTCTCTTTCGTGACATTACCTCCGATTCTTTCCAGAAGTGGCGCGTTAAGACAAAGCGCTCGCCGAAGACCCTCAATGAATACCTGTCTTCAATGTCCTCCTTCATCAATTGGATGGTCAAAAACGAGCGCGTAACCAAAAACCCGCTCCAGCATGTCGAAAAGATCCCAAGCAACGGCAAGCAAGTCCGCCCCAGGCGCGCCTTGAACGACGACGAAATGGCCCGGTTGCTGGAGGTATGCGGCCCTAGAGCTGTCCTCTATCGGACGGCAGTCCAAACCGGAATCCGACGCGGCGAATTTCGTGCGATGGAGAGGAATGACATCCAGATTCAAGGAGAAACGGCCTCCATCAAACTTCGCGCTTCGACCACGAAGAACCGCAAACAAACGGTGATCGCCTTGCGCCCCGAGGTTCGCGAGGCAATTGCCTCCCTCCTCGAACAGACGCCTGGCCGAGTGACCAAGGTTTTTGCGCCCCTGCTCCCAAAGATGGATAAATGGCGATCCGATCTCAAAGCCGCAGGTATTCCCTACATCGACGGAGAAGGCAGGAGAGCAGACTTTCATTCGTTGCGGTATACCTTGGCGACCAATCTCGCCAAGGCAGGCATCGCTCCGCGAGTCGCCATGGAAATCATGCGCCATAGCGACATGCGGCTGACGATGAAGACCTATACCGACACCGAGTTGCTTCCCCTTACTGATGCGGTTCTAAAGCTTCCGTCTTTCGCGAAAAACGAGAGAACAAGCACACAAATAGGCACACAAGATTTGTTCCGGGCAGGTCACGACCTGTCCACCGCTGACATGAAAAACATGGGAATCTCTCCTCTTGAAATTCCTATAAATCAGCAAGATAGACAACAAAAAGACAGCTCTGACCAGACTGGTCATAATTTGGAAAGGGTGCGCGGTACAGGGTTCGAACCTGTGACCTTCCGCGTGTGAAGCGGACGCTCTACCGCTAAGCTAACCGCGCTAAGTTTTATCCGTCGAGCAGGAGATATTATGCGTTGCCCAAGGTCCGAGGCAAGCAACATCAGCGCAGTCTTAAGACGACGGTGCTTGCTCGCCAGTTCCTTTGGAGTCCACGAGCCCCAGTCCGACAAAGAGACGTTATTTGCTAGGGCTGGTTTCAGCTATTATGTGGGAAGAACATCACATTTGCCGCACGTAAATGGCTTGGATAATTAGGTGTCCTTATGCCCGTGCTCAGCAATTTAAGATGCGCAGAGGTCAAAGAGTGCCACGTTGGGAGTATGAAAACGTTAGCCAAATCTGTTCTCCTTACCGCCGTCGCCGCCTTTCTTGCGTCGAACGCAGCCCTCTATGCCGATTCCTCCACTCCCCCCACCCGGGAAGGTTTCACGCCGGGCACCAATCCCCGGGATGCGGCCTGCTCGGAGTGGGCCCGCACAACCGTAGCGCCTGCCCATGTGGCCGTTGAGTGGCCGACTCAGCATCGCCTCTCCCAAGGCATGAATTAACCGGCGGCGGTGATGCAGGTGCTGCACGGCACAACAACAGGGCCGTGCAGCCGTCTCCACTCGATTTAGGCGGCGTCGCCTAAGTCCTTGGGAGCAAGTGGCATCGATTTCGATCAGTCCTTCTGGCACGAGACGCGCTAAAAGCCATCTCGGCATGATCGAAAAGAGTTCCATTAAAATCGAGGCAGAGCCCTATCCCTTTGCCCTCACGGCGGCAAGTTGCGCGCTGCTAATCCTGGATATGCAGCGGGACTTCCTCGAGCCCGGCGGCTTTGGGGAAATGCTGGGCAATGATGTCTCGCAGGTTCGCCATGCCATTGAACCCAATCGCCAGTTGCTGATGGCGTGGCGCGCGGCCGGTTTGCTGGTGATACACGCGCGCGAGGGTCATCGGCCCGATCTCACCGATCTGCCGGAAGCGAAGCGGAAACGCGGCTGGGGTAAAACCTCCATCGGCGACCATGGCCCGATGGGCCGCATTCTGGTCCGGGGCGAAAAGGGCCACGACATCATTCCGGAGCTTTATCCCCTCCCCTCCGAGCCGGTCATCGACAAGCCCGGCAAGGGCGCTTTCTACGCCACCGATCTGCACACCATCCTGCAAAATCACGGCATCAAGCAACTGGTCATCACCGGGGTCACCACTGAGGTCTGCGTTCACACCACGGTGCGCGAGGCGAACGACCGGGGCTACGAATGCCTCGTCCCGCACGATTGCGTGGCTTCCTACTTCCCCCACTTCCATGAAGTCGGCCTGAAAATGATCACCGCCCAAGGGGGCATTTTCGGCTGGGTTTCCGATTCAACCCGGATCCGGGCCGTGCTGCCGAAGAAGCTTTAAGGAGAAATGCCCAACCCCAAAAGAGTGAAAGGAACCATGACAAAACCAAAAATAGCCCTGTGGACACCCGGAGACGTGAATGCGTTCTTCGGATTCGGAACCAACATCCTGGTCAATATGCTGACCTTAACGGCGCTGCTGCGCTTCGTTCTGCACATCCCGGACAAAATCGTCTTTGGCAGCATCCTGCCCGCGACGGGTCTGATGATGTTCCTAAGCACCTGTTACTATGCGTGGCTGGCCTATCGGCTGGCGAAGAAAACGGGGCGGACCGATGTTTGCGCCCTGCCCTCCGGCATCAGCGTGCCGCACATGTTTGTCGTCGTGTTCGTGATCATGTTGCCCATTGCCCTGAAGACGGGTGATCCGCTTGCCGGATGGGCGGCGGGACTTGCCTGGGTCTTTGTCCAGAGTTTCATCCTGATGATCGGTGGTTTCATCGCCCCCTACATCCGCAAAGTCACGCCCCGGGCGGCATTGCTCGGCGCGCTGGCGGGTATCTCCATCTCGTTCATCTCCTTCCTCCCGGCGGAAAACATGTTCGGCACGCCGATCATCGGCATGACCTGCTTCATGATCATCCTGCTGAGCTGGTTTGGCGGCGTCCGCTATGGCGGCATTCCGGCGGGCCTGGTCGCGATCGTCGTCGGCTGCGTCCTGGCCTGGGGCTCGAATCTCGTCGGCCTGAATTATGGCGGCATGAGTCCCTCCAACCTGCAGGCCTCCTTCTCTAACTTTGGCCTCTCGATCCCGATTCATGGGATTGGCCATGTCTTCACCGGTTTGCAATACATCGGCATAATCCTGGTCACGGCGATTCCTTTTGGTATCTACGATCTTGTCGAGGCGATGGACAATGTCGAAAGCGCCTCGGCGGCAGGCGACAGCTTCCCCACCACGCGCGTCCTGACGGCTGACGGCGTCTTCAGCCTGATCGGCTGCTGCATGGGCAACCCCTTCATCAACGCCGTCTACATCGGCCATCCCGGCTGGAAGGCCATGGGCGGACGAATCGGTTATTCCGCCGCCACCGGACTGATGGTGCTGCTGCTCTCCTGGTTCGGCATCATCTCGGTGATGACGGCGTTGATCCCGGTTGTGGCCCTCTACCCGATCCTGCTCTACATCGGCATGCTGATCGGCTCGCAGGCCTTCCAGGAAACGCCCCGCATTCACGCGCCCGCCGTGATCATTGCGCTGCTGCCCAACGTGGCCGCCTGGGGCGGCACGCAAATCCGCAACGCGCTCGGCGCCGCCGGTACCGACCCCTCCACGCTCGGCCTCGATAAACTCGCCCAGAACGGCATCGTCTTCCACGGTCTTGACGTCCTCGGCAGCGGAGCCACGGTGGTCGGCATGGTCCTCGGCGCCATCACTACGTTCATCATCAACCGCGAATTCGGGAAGGCTTCCGCTTTCGCCATGGTTGGCGCGATCCTGAGCTTCTTCGGTATCATGCATGGTCCCGCCGTGGGCATCAACGTGTCGCCGGAAATCTCGGTCAGCTACCTGATCGCCGCCGGCATCCTGATTGCCTGCGCCAAGATGGTCCGGGTCGAATCGCTCTCGCCCGTCGTCGAGGAAGCCGAGCCGTTCGAGGCCGGCATTCCCCAGGGAGTTGCCATCGAGTAGCACCGAAACTCGACGCCTTCAGGAGGAGACGGCATGGTGCAAAACTATGCCGTCTCTTTTTTGCGTTCACGGGATGCTGGCGGATTTCTCCATGTGAGCCATCCATGAGCAGCCTTCACTGATCGGGAGAAGGCGGACAGTCACCGGTTCTTTATCTCGCCTGTCCGAGGAGATCATCGTGGCGAAAGAGACTTTCCCAGCGATTCCCCTGGGACTGGTCTACCTTCTTGCCTTGGCCGCCGGTCTGACGGTCGCCAATATTTACTATAATCAGCCCCTGCTCCCCGCCATCGCGCGGGATTTTCAGGCATCCGCCCTTTCCGTCAGCATTCTTTCGGTCACGACCCAGTTGGGATATGCCGCGGGACTCCTGCTCCTGGTTCCGCTGGGGGACATGCTGGAACGCAAGCGGTTGATCATCGGGTCCGCCATCGGCACCTCGATTTCGCTTCTGGTCGTCGCCCTCTCGCCCAACCTGGCCTTCGTCATCGCCGCCAGTTTCCTGGTCGGACTCATCTCCATCACTCCCCAATTGATCGTGCCCTTCGCCGCAGCGCTGGCCGAGCCACGCAAGCGGGGACAGGTCGTCGGAATGATCATGGGAGGGCTTTTCATCGGTATTCTCTTCTCCCGAACCGTGGGCGGATTTCTCGGCGCCTACTTGGATTGGGAGGCGGTCTTCTACCTGGGCTCGGGCCTCACTTTCCTAATCGCCATAATCCTGTGGGCACTTTTGCCGGAACAGCAAACCGAGGAGCATCTCTCCTACCCGCAATTGCTCGGCTCGCTCTTTCCGCTGCTTTTGCGTGAGCCGATCCTTCGCCGCCATGCCCTGCTTGGCGCGCTCGGCTTTGGAGCGTTCAGCGCGTTTTGGACCACGCTGGCCTTTTACCTGACCGCCCGGCCGGAACATTATGGCAGCCAGGTCGTCGGACTTTTCGGATTCGTGGGCATCATCGGCGCTACCGTCGCGCCTTTGTCCGGCTGGCTCTCCGACCGTTTCAGCGCGCGCATGGTCAACGGGATTTCGTTGCTGATCGTGCTGGTCTCTTTTCTCGTCATGGATCTGGCGGATCGCTCCCTTTCCTGGTTGATCCTCGGCGTGTTCCTCATGGATGCGGGCGTGCAGACAAACCAGATCTCCAACCAGACTCGCATCTACACCCTGGCCCCGGCCCTCCGCAACCGGATCACCTCGGTCTACATGTTCACTTACTTCCTGGGAGGCGCTTTCGGCTCGGCGCTGGGCGCACAGGCGTGGATGGCTGGGCGTTGGAACGGCGTTTGCCTGACCGGCGCAGGACTGGCCACAATCGCCCTTCTGGTCTTGTGGGGCAGTCGCACGCCGCCTGCCCCGAGCTCTGGCACCCCGCCTGCTTGAGGAAAATGCCCTCTTCCATGCCCCCTTCCACCTTCCAATCATCCTGGCGTTACTTTCCCGCCATCACCGCTGCGATTACGGGTCTGGTTCTATCTCTTATTGGTGCCTCGATCGTCCACACCTGGGAAGATCGCAATCTGTCAAAGGCTCTCCGTCAGATCGGTGAGGACCGGGTGGAAGTCCTCCACGGCCAGCTCATCCGCTCCATGGAAGTTCTTCAGGCCATCACGTCGCTCTACGCCGTGCATCGGGACATCACCCGTCGGCAGTTTCACGATTTCGTCAGCGGTCCGCTGTCCCGGCAGGCCGAGGTCCAGGCGCTGGCCTGGGATGCGCGCGTGCCCGGAAAAGAGCGGGATGCCTGGGAGGCGCGGGCGCAAGCCGATGGATTCCAGGACTTCCATTTTACCGAGGAGGGCCAGGCGGGCGGGATGGTTCGCGAAAGTTCCCGCAGCGAATATTTCCCCGTCTACTTTCTCGAATCCCTGGAGAAAAATCAGCCCGCGCTGGGCTTCGATGTGAATTCGGAAGCCAAGCGCCGCGCCGCGCTGGAACGGGCCCGCGACACCGGCCAGGCCACGACTACGGAACCCCTCCGGCTCGCCCAGGAACCGGGATCGCAACATGGCTTCCTTGTCTTTCAACCCGTCTACGAGAGAACGGCCCAAACGGTGGCGGAACGGCGGGATCGGTTGCTCGGCTTCGCCGTCGCCGTCTTTCGAATCGGGGACCTGGTGAACTCTTCGCTGCATCCGGCGACTTTCCGCGGCGTCACCGTTTCCATCCGCGATGAAGCGGACGGCCAAGAAATCTATCGGGAGGATGCCGGGACACCGGGTCGAATCCCGGCCTGGCAAAAGAGCATCGACGTCGCGGGGCGGTCCTGGACGATCATCTTTCAGCCGACGACAAAATTCGGCGAGGCCCGCTTTGAATGGCAATCGTGGGCGACCCTGTTGGCGGGACTCCTGATCACCTTTCTCCTCTCCGCCTACTTTTGGAACCAGGCCTGCCACGTCGCGGCGATCCAACAACGTGTGGAGGAAGCGACCTATGATCTCTCGCTGGAAATTGGGGAACGGAAAAAGATCGAATCCGATTTGTTGTCGGCCCGGGATGACCTCGAAAGGCGGGTCGCCGAGCGGACAACCGAGCTCGCCGCCTCCAACGAGGCGCTCCAGGTCGAAGTCGCCACTCGCAAACAGGCCGAGGCTGAAGCAGCCGGAGCCAATCGCGCGAAGTCCGAATTTCTTGCCAACATGAGCCATGAAATTCGCACGCCGCTCAACGCAATTCTGGGCTACACGCAAATTCTCCTCAGCGGCAGCGGCCTGCATCCCTTCCAGAGGGATGCGATGGGAACGATTGCCAGCAGTTCCAACCACCTCTTGCGCCTGGTCAACGAGATCCTCGACTTATCGAAGATCGATGCGGGCCGGATGGAAATTTCGGTCGGCGATATGGATCTCGTGGAAGTGGCCAACGACCTCGCCAACATGTTCCAACTTTCCTGTGAGGAAAAAGGTCTCGGCCTTCGGGTGACCGGCCTGGAAAACATCCGTTCCGTGCCCGTGCAAGGGGATGAGGGGAAACTGCGGCAGGTTTTGATCAATCTCCTAAGCAACGCGGTCAAGTTCACTGAAGCGGGCAGCGTGATCCTCGCCATTCGTCGCGAAGCCGATTCGCAGTGGCTCTTCGAAATTTCCGACACCGGCCCCGGCATTCCGGCGGAAATGCAACGGCTCATCTTCAAGCCGTTCCTGCAAGGGCCGAACGGAGGTCGAACGCGGGGCACCGGCCTGGGCCTGACCATC